>CAYPIM010000053.1:0-31202 GCA_964410795.1 uncultured Lewinella sp.
TCTTTTTTCGGTTAAAAAACCAAGCACTAAAGCCAACAATAAAAAACAATATAAATAAAAGGGGGATATAACTATCAATTAGCGCGTACCTAACTCCCTTTATCGTAAAGAACAAGAGACTAACACTCAATACGAATAAAAACGACCTATTCTTTTTATTCACTTTCATTATAATATTTATTTAATAATTTCTTTAATCGTGTTACCTACTAGCTTAGTACAAGATTTCAAGTACTCAAAGTGAACAGTATTAAACTTATCGTCCGGCGTGTCTTTATATGGAGAATAATCCCCATTATAATACTCATCCGTTATACCGACAGCATTAAAACCTGTGACTCTGAAAGAATTGTGATCAGTAGAATTGCCAGGAGAAATATGTATTGGAACCCCTAACAGATCAGCATTCTTGCGGTACACCTTCTCGATATAAGGTGTCGGAAGCTCAAGTTCAATGGCACGGTCTCCGTCTTCATCCCAACCTATACTATCAAACGTATGAACTGAGTGGACAATAAAATCATTCGCCAAAAGGTATTTCGCAAAGGCCTGGCTCCCAATAAGGTCTTCTTCCTCCTGATCGAAAAAGACGATGATTACGTTTTTATTCCGTTGTTCCAGTTTTGATAGCTCATAAAAAACTTCATATACAAGTGCAATTCCAGTACCATTGTCAATTGCACCGGGGCAATATAATTCTGTATCAAAATGAGCACCAAGAATTACATACTCTTCGCTATCGTTTGTGGCGGGAAGAGTTGCAAATACATTGCCTCCCTTAAAAGGATTAAACAATATATCAACTAACGGATTAACGTTGAGCAATGAATACTTCTGAGTATTTGCTTCAAATCCAATCCCATTTATAAGTCGGGAAAGATACTCTCTTGCGAGTGCTCTTGTGTCCGGAGTACTACGATCAACGATCAGTTGTCCGTTTTCTAATTTTTTCGCCCCTGAAAGTTCTGCAATAATTGTTTCTTGCGATTTAAAAGACTCCTTACCGTCAAAGTGCGGAGCCCAACCAGCTGGCAAGAGTGAAGCCAACATAAAAAACAAGGAAACTATTAGTATATTCTTCTTCATACTATTTTAGGTTAGCGCTTGATTTGGAATGAGTCAAAAATAAGCGCCAGGCCACAGCTCAGCACATTTATAAGACCAAGCGGGGGTTCTTCTATACAAAACCCTGGGTCTACCTTCCTTGAAAGCGAGAGCTTCCTCCACGACCAACTATCCTACCAAAACCCTTCGGTGTAACAAACCAAACCCTACCCCGAAAACGTTCATTCACCAAACAACTTACTACTGAATGAGATTTTTACTGATACTTACCTTCTTTAGCCTGACCTCCTCCCTACTTACCGCCCAGCTCGTCGGCGAAACAGAGAACGGCCTGGCCAGTTACTATAGCAACGAATACCAGGGCGCCCAAACGGCCTACGGTGAGACCTACCAGAAAACCGAGATGGTCGCCGCTCATCGGCTCTACCCTTTTAACAGTATCGTCCGCGTTCGCAACCTGGAAAACGAACGCTCAGTTACGGTACGAATCATCGACAAAGGCCCCTTCATCAAAGGAAGAATTATCGAACTCAGCGAACGAGCTGCCGCAAATCTTGGCATGATTGGCAAAGAAACAGTGCAGGTAGAGCTCACCCTAATCTCCACCCCAGACCAGCCAGCCCAGACCGTCTCTCGGGAGGAAGAAGAAGGCCGCCGTATTGACGAGGCCCTGGACGAAACCAACCGTACAGCAACTCCTCCGCCCACACCAGCACCAGCACCAGCAGAGTCCGCAGCGCCAAGAACGGCCGATCGGACGTCACCTGCTCCTTCAACCTACAATGAACCTGCGCCCGCGCCAACTCAACCTACTCCTCAAGTGCAAGCCCCTGAACCTACTGTACCCGTAGCTGAAGCTGCCGCCATTGTTAAAGCTACAAAAGTGAGTGGTAATGAAGTTATACGGAAAGCTGGTTTCACTCCCGGAACTTATAAAATTGAACTATCAAAGCCTACCGCAGGCACCTTCGGTGTTCAGGTCGGAAGTTTCAAAGATCTGGAAAGTGCCATGGTAAAAGTCACTGAACTGCAAGCCAAATGGTTCGATAACATCATGCTCGAAAAGGTAAGTACCGGTACTGCTGCCGTATACAAAGTCATCCTTGGCCCCAGCGATAAAGATAGTGGTTTCGAGACGCAGAAAAGCGCCATTCGCTTCGCTTCGGACCTGAAGTCCCGGTATAAAATACCTGGATTTACCGTGGAGATCAAGTAGAAGCTAGAGAGCTAGGAATTAGAAGCTAGTTCTCTAATTCCTAGCTCTCTAGCTTCTACTTCCTGGATTTCACCACCCCATTAGCGTAAACAAACCGCCGTTCGCCCATGTCCGCAGCTACAACTTCGAAAGCAGTTGGCCCATCGGTGAAACGTACTTCTGTTTCTTTGCCTTTTTCCTGAAGGTTGGTGAAGCATATTTCGAACATTTTATAGCCATCGGGCTTGGTGACTCCTTTAAGGCTCGGGTCCGTCCATAAGGTAGAAACTACACCTCGCTCTGCGAAACGAATACCGAAATTTTGCGGACCGTAACCAGGCAGCGTAGTGCCGCGAATGGATTTGTATTCCAGTGCGGCACTGTCAAATCGCATAGTGTACTGAAGCCCGATAAGGCTTTTAAATCCGGAAGCTTCTACCGGTAAGCAAACCAACTCCCCCTGCTTGGCTTTTGCATCGCCCAGGCGCATAATTAAAGCACCGGTCTTTTTATCCGCCTCATCGGTTTCTTGCCGTAACGGCGTACGGGGGTTAATCTTGCCAACAATAGCTTCTCCATTTTGCTGGGTGCCGGTAGTCTTAGAGTTGCAGCTAAGTATGCTGATTAAAAGACAGAGGAAGATCGGGTATTTCATAATTTCGGGAGATACTTTTACGGCCAGCAAAGGTAATTGTACCAGGGACCAAATTCGAGTTTGGGGCAAACATCGGTGAATTATCCTACTTTTATGCCTAGAAATAAGGAAAAGCTTACCAACTTACCAACCAACACCATGAAACAGATTCTCATCGCCTCCCTACTTCTGGCCCTGGCTCTGGCCATTAGTGCATGTGTACCGAAGGAACAATACTCGGCCTTGGAAACCGAAAGAAACTATTATCGCAACCAGGCATCGCTTGCGGATAGCCTCAACGACCAGCGCGCCATCTCCTCCTACGACGAGGTTGACCTGGTAGGTAATGACCTAAACCAACGCATCCGCCAGGTAGAAGCCCTAACGGCTACTAACGTTGCCCTTAACCAGAGCTACCAATCTCTTCAGGTAAGGTATGAGGAGTTGTTGGGCCAAAGCCAGCAGATGCTAAGCAGCAATGGAGACCAGGTGAGCGGGCTACAACAAAGCCTTGCTGAAAGAACCACTGCTATTAGCCAGCGGGAAGACGAACTCCGGCAACTGGAGGCCAATTTGGCCGCCCGTGAAGACGCCATTTCACGCGTGGAGTCTGATTATCAAACGGCAGGAGAAGCACCGGGCACCTATTCTTCCGGCTCATCCGCAGCCCCTCAGGCTTACGGAACAAACGCTACCCGACCAGCACTTTCTGCTCAGCAGAATGCGGCGCTGCGCATCAACGAAATTCAGAGTGACCTAAGCCAAATATTGGCGCGGTACCCCGTATCTGCACAGAAAATGGAAGCCGAAGGCTCCGACAAGCTCCGGGTTACTCTAGGCGAATCTTTACTTTCCTCCGATGGTTATTCCATTAACCCCGCTGGGCAAAGCCTACTTCGGAGCATTGCTGGATCACTCCGGACGCACCCGTCCGCTGAGATCCTAGTAATTGGCCACGCCGACAATCGTGGCGGCAATGCGCTACGCGCCTACGAGGACAGCTCGGACAAGGCCATCAACGTAGCTACACAATTGATCAATTTTGGCCTGTCTCCACGCAATCTCACCATTGCAGGAAAGGGGTTTTACGATCCAGTAACTAACGGCATTACCCAGGCTGATTTACAGAAAAACCGGCGTACCGAACTGGTAATTTCTGTCTTCGAATACTAAACTCTTTTTTGGCGCACACGCAGGTGCAAGAAAAGGTAAAAGGCAAGGTTCTAAACTTAGAACTTGGCTTACTTAGTCTGCAACCTGCAACCTGCAACCTGCATCCTGACTCCTCCCCATGAAACAAATCACCTTGCTGATAGGCCTTGTAGCCCTTTCAATTTTCTTTTGTACCGCCTGCGACCCAGCCGTGCTGCTTGGCCCCCAGGCGAGCCAGGCTGACAAGTACGACCTACGCATCCGTTACCACCGGGGAAGTTGCTACGGTCGTTGCGAGGTTTATGCCCTCAACGTATACGAAAACGGCTTACTCGTCTTTGAAGGCCAACGTTTCACTGATCGCCCTGGCACCTGGGAGAAAAGTATCGATCGCCGCCGCGTAACCAGCTTGTTGGACAGCTTCGCCCGAGCGGACTTCCCCAATTACCCCCGCAGCTTTCGTGGTCAGGTGGCAGATGCTGCAACCATTAGCATGACCTACTACGATGCTGAAGGCACGATGTACAAGACTTCCTTCAAGGATTCCGAGCCGCCAGAATTAGAACTACTGAGTAAAAAACTGCACGACTTGGCCCACCTGCCAAACTACCGCCAGGTCTCAGACACCATCGTCGGGCGTAAAAACCGACCAGTCGCTCGGCAGGAACGTCAGGAGATCATCGTTCAGCTTAATGAAGGCATCGTTGCCACTACCTGGGTCATCGCCTACGGTAAGCAAAACGTCCAAGTAAAAAACAGAATATCGCCCAACAGTCCCTATTATATCATTACCGCTGACCCAAACATTATGGGCGCTGAAGAGCTACTCGAATTCTTGCGGCAGGATAAGGATGTAGTCTCGGCGCAGCTCAACAATGCCGTTGGACCGAGATAAGCGGTTCTCAGTTGTCGGTTGTCGGTTGTCCCGCCTGACAACCAACAACTGCCAACCGACTTAACAAGCCATTGACAAAATCGGGTAAACCACCCATCCCCTCAAGCGTAGTACCTTCGTCCTTCTAAACAGAAAAGGTATTCCGCTATGACGCTGACTGATATTCTCCTGATCATTACCCTCGCCGCTATCTCACTTACTGGCGTAACTTACTTTTGGCTTAAGCATAAAGACAGCCTGGCGATAAGCTTTCTACAAAACTGGACTGGCGCGCTCTTCCTCTTTTCTGGCTACGTTAAGGCCGTTGACCCGCTCGGAACAGCGTATAAGATGGAACAGTACTTTGCTGAATTCCAATCAACTTTTGCCGATTCTGCACTCAGTTTTATCGCGCCAATGTTTCCGTTTTTGGCGGAATATGCAGTAGGTTTCTCCGTATTCATGATCGTTCTGGAGATTATTCTGGGCCTCGCCCTCATCATTGGCTTCCGCCCAAAACTCACCAGCTGGCTGTTCTTCATCATTGTGATCTTCTTTACCGTTCTGACTGGATTCACCTTCCTTACGGGCTACGTTCCTTCGGGGGTTAACTTCTTCGCCTTTGCCGACTGGGGGCCTTTTGCCGAGACAAATATGAAGGTCACCGACTGTGGTTGCTTTGGTGATTTCGTCAAGCTGGAACCTTTTACCAGCTTCCTGAAAGATGTCGCACTTATGGTTCCCGCTTTTATTTTCCTCTTTTTTAGTCGGGCAATGCATCAACTAGACGGAAAAGAAACGGCCATTACCTCAGGTGTTCTTACCGCGCCAGCTGGTTTATTAATGGGTTCACTAATTCCTGTTGCAACCGGTGCACTCTATGGCATTGGATTTCCGAAACTCAGCAAGATGAAAGCTGCAAATGTCCGCGCCATTGCCATTGCCATCCTCGCAGTTGGTACCCTGGCTTACTGCATGAGCAACTACGTTTGGAATATTCCGGGACAGGATTTCCGACCCTTCAAGGAAAATATTGACGTAGCTGCGGTAAAGCAGGCCGAAATGGACGCTGCTGCTGCCGTTACTACCCTCGGTTACAAAATGGTCAATAAGGAAGACGGAACCGTAAAAGAATTGACCACCGACGAGTTCCTGAAGGTTTATAAAGAATACCCAGAAAGTGAGTGGGAATACAACCAGCTCGTCTCAGAGCCCACCATCGAACCAACAAAGATCAGTGATTTCGAGATGCAGGATGCGACCGGAGATGACCCCATTCCACCTATGCTGGCCGATAAAGGCTACACCTTCCTTGTTGTCGCCTTCAAGCTAAAGGGTGACAAGGGCAATTGGAAATCCGGCTACGTCTCTGACTGGACCGAAGACATTAAGCCCGTCATGACTGATGCCCTCGCTGCGGGTCACAAGGTTGTTGCACTCACTAAATTCAACGACGAGACTACCGTAGCCGATTTTGCCAAAACGGCTGGCATCAATTATCCCTTCTGGTATGGAGATGACATTATGCTCAAGACCATTATTCGCTCCAACCCCGGTGTAGTACTGATGAAAGACGGCGTAATTCTCAGGAAATGGCACCACTCTAAGCTGCCGGCTTTTGGGGAGATGGAAGAGGTTAGAAATTAGTAGTTAGTGGTATATAAAGTTTGACTTTAATATAAATCGAGGATGCTCGCTCCGGTCGTAACCTCATCCCCGGCTCATCTCCAAAGGAGAGTTGAGCAATTCTGAATTAGTTGACATAATGCTAAATTCAAATTTTAAGAACCACTAGTTTCTAGTTCCTAACTCACTAGTTTCTAAATTTTTCGTTGCTTTGCACCCGTTATCGCGTCTTAACCGTGATTTCTCATTGAAAACTCGCCTTACTTATGCTCAGTCGCCGCAACGTTCGCATCAAAATCATGCAGGTTCTCTATGCCGGTCAGCGGCAGGAGTTTGTTAGTCCCAAAGCGTACGATTCGCTTCTGATGGGCTTTGTTCGTACTTCTTTTCAGCTTTACCTACTCAACCTGCTCATCCTGCAGCGCGTCTGTGAATACAGTAAGCACGACAAAGCTACCCGGCGGGCCAAGCTCCGCCCTACGGCACAAGACAAGGCTTTCAAAGCTATTCTTGCGGACAACCCCTCCGTTCGCTCCCTCTCCGACAACACCGAGCTTTCCCGCAAGTACGACGAGTACGGCGTGCGGAGCATGGTCGATGCCGACCAGGTTCAGTCCCTCTACCGCGAGTTCATCCAAACCGTAGAGTTCAAGAACTACCTTTCGGAAGACGATATGGGCCGCGAGCCCACCATCGCCCTTTTACTAAAGCTCTACAAATGGCTGCAGGGCCACGAGCTTTTTCTCAATATGGTAGAAGATCATTTTCCGTTGTGGAAGGAAGACAAGAGCCTCATTATTGGAGCTATTAAGAAAACCATTAAGGCTGCTCCGCTGGAGCAGAACTTCTACGCGACCTACGAATCTCACGGAGAGTCCATCGTAGATTTCGGTCGCCCGCTCCTTAAATTCGTGATCGATGCCGACGATCAACTGCTTACCCGCATCAAAACCGTGCTTCAAAACTGGGATGCGGACCGGGTAGCCATCATCGATATGATCCTGATTAAGATGGCAATGGGCGAATTCCTCCAGTTTCCAAAAATTGCCCCAGAGGTGACTATGAACGAATACGTCGACATCTCCAAGACCTATTCTACTGATAAAAGCCGGGAGTTTGTGAACGGCGTGCTGGACAATTTACAGAAGGCGCTTGCTAAGGATGGATTAGTCTAGCTGGAGCGAGCTGCCTCCGGCAGCGAGACCAAAATGACTTGCCTCCGGCAAAATGCAATTCCTCGCCGGAGGCGAATCACGTCAACCCTTTGCTAAAGGCAACTCGCTCCAGCTACTCCCCTAGTTTAATGACTCCGCAAGAGCAATTAAGTAAGCTTTCTCCGCTCCCCTTACGTCCGTCGTGATTTCTTCAAGAATCGGGATAGCCTCCCCTAAGGTCTTCCCCGTAAATGTTCCAACATCCCAGTCCTTTCCGTAAAGTGAGGGAGCTGTAAAGCGGGCTTTTAAGGCGGCAACCCTTTCTGCAGCGTCTGGCACTTTCAGGTTCTGATAATTTCTTCTTAGTGCATCTGCATACTGCGTTACCTGAGACTCCACAGAAAAACCAGCAGAACCTTTGATAAATTCATACTCAACCGCCCTTTTATCCTGCGGATACAGAGGTTCTGTACCTTTACCATAGCCACCACTTCGCTTGACCATGCTTTCAATTATGTAGTTAATGTTGCTTTCAATATCATTTGCTTGACGGATAATACTCCGAGCAGATGTGAGGGCGCGGACATTCCCCGATTCTTGAATAATCTGCAATAATTCTTCACTGTTTTTGTCCTCTAGATTTACTTCTGGCGCAGACATATCCACTCTGCCAATCTTCAGGTTATTAGTAATCCTGAGGCTGTGTCCCGCTTTCTTTTGTAGCGCTGCCAGCTCCTGAAAAACTGCGGTTGGAAAGACCTCGAACTTACCTATGGTCTTGCTAATCAAGATGTTTCCATCATCAGAGACTTGCTGATTCAGTACAATGATCAGCTGGCTGTTTTCATTCAGGTTTTTACTATTAAGCTCCTTGATCAGCCGCCTAATTGCCATTAACGAAGGGCTCCGGAGGGAAGTCACTTCAAAATCAAGTGACTTGAATACGGCCTCCAAGCGGCGGGCATTCAACATGAGATCGTTCGCAATTGGAACATCTTTTTGGTACCCCCGATCTGAAGTAATAATTACGGCAAAACTATTCTTGGATAAGCTGGCCGTAAAATCTTTATCACTTTTTTCCTGAACTGGAGCATCGCCATGAAGTAAAATTAAGCCATTATCGTTATGCCATTGTCCATCACGAATAACACCTCCAGCGCCCGCACTTAATGTATTATTATCAACCACCGTAAATACACTACCCGTTTTATTCTTTTGGAAAAAGCTCACCATTCTATAAAGGAAGGATGACTGGTCTTGCCCGCGGGTTGACTCAAAATTCAACGTCTGGTTGTAGCGAAAATCGCTAAAGCGCTGCATCAACTCCCTGGCCTCTAATATTGCCTCTGACTCTTCAAAAAATGCATCTGGTTTGTCCTCAGAGCCCGAGATAATTTGATCCGGCCGGTCTTGCTCTTGTTCCTGAAAAACAGGATCCTGTATCGGAGGCGGTTCAGAAGGAGTTTCGGCGTTTAGTGCCTCCACCAGCGTCCGCAAATTAACGGGCATCACCAGTGAAAGCGAATCAAAAAATGCACCGTCTGAAAGATCTTCAATGACCCGTAAAGCTCCTTCAGCATCTGCCAGTAATGAATCACGCTCCGCCCGTACCTCACGTACGTCTCTTCCGTCAGGCAACTTCCCTTTGGTTGAGAAAAAACCTCTGGTGGCTGAACGCTCAAAGAGAAGGTCAGGAAACTCTTTCTTTAGCTGATTTTGTCTTATCTGACCAAATTGTCCTAATGGATATTTTTCCGTCAAAGTCTGGTACAGCCCAAACAGCTTCAAGCCGTGTTGATGCTCTACTGATAAAAATAAATTTTCTGGGGTATCACCGGCCCATTCTATTCCGCCAGACTCTTCCAGTAGGTCGCGGAAGGCAACTTCTTTATCTACCGCCAAATCCAGGTAAGCTGCGTTAAGCCGGTATCCTTCTTCGTTCAAAGAGGCTTTCCAACGGTTGTTAGCGGCCTGTGGATAGCCTCCATCCCGCAAGTCCCATGCTTCTTTTAGTTTGCTTTTAATCGTACCCAGCGCGGCAGCATTTTCAATACTGATCGCCCCGTCGTCTTCCTTGATACTGGCGTCCGTTGTTTCCCAAAGTTCTACGGCGGCATTGTTCGCTTCCAGGGCCGCATCGTTAATTACGGTAAGGCTAGCCCACCATGGTACAGCCTCACCGGGTGCAAGCTCTCGTTCGGGGGTGAGCTGGGAAATAATGAAAAGAAGCAGAAGTGTAGCCAGGGTAATTGTACCGATAACCATCTTGCCCGACCGGGTGTCTTTCCAGGCGCGCTCGTCTTTGGCCAGTAGACGATCCAGGCTGCCAGGCCGGGGCGGGGGCGGTCCTGCTTTGGTTTGCAACTGCTCTTCCGGTTGTTCCTTTCGCTGGGCAGCGAGCTCAAGCTCGCGAAGCTGATCGGTGGTAAATAGGCCCGCACGGATCATTTCGCGGAGCGAAGTTTTTTGGGGCGCGGACGCGGGTGCAAGGTGAAGTTGGTGAACAGCAAGGTTCGTTTGCCACTCCGTCTGCGCAAAAGAGCCTTTTACCGAATCTTCCACCAGTTCCAGTTCCTTGATAACGGCAGCACGAGCCTTGGCCTCATCCTGCGGGTTAATGCGCGCAAGTAGGGCGAAGCGAAGGTCGTGGTCGGGCCGGTTACCGGCCAGCCAGGGAATACGGCTCAGCTGCAAAAGCCGATCGTGCGTAACGTCGATGTCTAGCGCCCGGCCAATGGCAATGGTCAGGTTCCAATCCGGGTTCCCCGTTACCGCCAAGCACTTGAACCAACGCAGTAACTGAGGATCTTTCCGGAGGTAGTCTTCATGGTCCGCAACAGTCTCCCACTTACGGTAGCGGGCGGAGGGTTCGGGGTTGGTTCGCTGTTGGAGCGTTCGCCACTTCGGGAAGTCTTCGGCTTCGTATTCTTCCGTAACGTTTAGCATCCGAATGCCTTCGTTCAGGCCAAGCATGGTGATTGGGTAAAGGAGGGCATGGCGATGTAGCAAAACCTCCTGCGCGGTCCAATCTTCCGAAGGCTCTGTGGTCAGTACCAGGCGGCGCGCCCAACCGTTGAGCCACTTTGCCTTGTTTGGGCGCAGACGCGGTTCTTTGCTAGCATAAGTATCTACCAGACCATGGGCATTGCCAAGGACGAGTAATCGGAATTGCTGGTAGCGGTCGTACAGTCGGTCAGGAGACCAGCCCTTAGGGTATTCTTTGTTCCAGAAGTGTTCAAACTGGCCTTCGTGATAGTAGACGGTGATGGCTGCTTCGCGGGAAGAAAGGAAATCCGTTAGCCGCTTCAGCAGCAAGTCTTGCTGGTTAAATTCATCGTTGTGGGTTACCAGCACCAGGTAGTCCGCCGGTCGGTGAAGGTTACGTTCGCGCCAAGTCGGGAAGCCGCCGCTGTTCACCGTCGCTTCAATGGTAGCCGCACCATCAAAGACTTTAACCTCTGCCTCCTCGCGAACGCGCAGCTGGTCTGCAATACGGAAAAAATCTGCCGGTACACTGATCTGGTCATTCCGGCTACGGTAAGGGACGTTGTAAGGCCCCTGGTCGAAGATGGGATAGACTTCAGCAATCTCTTCGTCGGTCTTTTCTTTTCGGGCTTCGTTGAACTGACGGTATTTCCAAAGCGCATAAGGCAGAAAAAGAAGAAGCATTGCCAACCATTTGCCCCATTTAAAGGCGGCAGACCGGGATGCGAATGTATGGACTTGGTCCTTTACCAACGGGATGCTTGCCAGGATGGGGAGACCATAGCCTTTGGCAACCACCTGGACCTCAATGGTGGACTCGGAATAGCACAGGTCGATGTTATCCAAACTGCCCCTGATGGCCCGTACGGATACGGAGTAAGGGCCTTCCCTGACGAAATCGGTTTCAACGGAGGCCCCCTGCATCTCCAGCAGGCCAATATCCCAATTGTACACAACCCCTTTCTCCGGGTTCATGACCGCGAAGCCGTGCGTTGCGTTTATTTCAATTACTCCGTCGGCAACCTTGATCTCCGGCTTCGCGGGAGGTGAAGCGCACTGCACGATAATTAGCATCGTGTCCGCTCTGCTCTCTGCTTTAAGTCCTAGATGATCTGCAATCAACACGGCCCTTAATCTTTCCCCCTGCACCAGCGGCCGCGCCAGCTCAAAATGAAAACTACTCGAAGACAACAATAAAGCGTCGGTCTGAATATTCTCCAAGCGCCATTGAAAGCCTGTTGAATCCTCTCCGCTTAAACGGCCTTGTGTCTGGTTGGTCAACCGCAGTGTATCTCCTGCTGTAAACCGGGTATAATTCTTGTAGGCAGAATCTGAAGCATCATCGGGCAAACCAATCCTTACCACGTAGCTATCTCCTTCAGGGACGAGCACCTCTGGGTAAAAATATCGTAGAGCACCGTATGCGAGCAGTGCCAAAAGCGGCAATAACAACCATCTCCAACCCGCAGAGGAGGAGGGTTTTTCAGCAATTTTCTGCGATTGATCTCCAGCCCACTTAGTCTCCAGGTCCGCAACAAAACGGTCCCAGAATTCATAAAAGTCCTGTTGCTCCTTTGGTCGTGAAGCGACGAATGGTGCCAGCAAGTATTTCATCTCGCCAAATCGTCCTATATACTCCGCTCCACGCTCGTGCACCACCTTGCGCAGCTGCATCTCCCGCCCCGGGTCGAGGGAGAAGCCGGCAGCACGAAGCTGCTTAATCAGCGTTGTTAGAGGTAATGGAAGCAAATTGTAGTCTTGTCGTTTAATGGTCTTGGTAATCGTGTAAACCGGCTGATGAATTTAGATTAAGGCCCGAACTGCTTCTAAGTCCGCTTGAGTTTTCACTAAGAAAGACAAGTTATACTCTTGAAGCCGTTTCTTTTCCGACTCACTCTTGGCGGCATAGTCCTGCATTTCCAATAGTTCAAGCCAACCGAGGAGTTCAGCGGTTGCGGGCTTTTTGCGAGGTGCCTTAGCGCGGGCATCGTAGAAGAACTTCAGTAATTCCTCACGGGCTGTTGCCGTTGCTCCTGAAGCTGCTCCCAGGTGCTTTTCTACGATGGTTCTTAAGAGCGGATCATCGTGCTTGGGAAATTCAATGTGGAAGAAAGCACAACGCCGCAAAAAAGCATCGGGTAGGTTTTTTTCCGAATTAGAAGTCATGATAACTACGATTGGAACGTCTTTAGCGCCACTTAAATGAATATTGCGCTCACGAAGGAAAAACCGTTGATTATCAATCTCATCGAGTACATCGTTAGTGAAGTCTCGGGGTGCTTTATCTACTTCGTCGATCAGGACGACACAGCCTTCGGGCCGCTCGGGCAGGTCAGTGCTAACCGCCGCTGCGCCATCCTGTTTAGGTGCACTTAAGGCAATGGCGTGGCCGAGTGCACGCAACTCAATATAATCCCCAATATCCACGGTACCTTCTGAGCCTAGGTTTGCTGCCTGAAAATGGGACAGGGCATCGTAGGTATAAAAAAGATCACGGGCCTGGCTGCTGGTCTTAGTGGAGAACAGCAGGGGGTCAGGCCGGAATCCGAAAGATTTTTCGCTTTTGTAATGCTCGCTTAGGAACCAGGCTGCCCACTTAGCCAAAGAGGTTTTGCCAGTTCCCGGCTCGCCGGTCAGTAATAACGGGCGGCGTAGGTGAATGGCCCCCATCAGGGCTTCCTTCAGGCCGGGAGGCAGTACATAATCCTTGGGAGAAAAAGCCATGGGTTTTCTATTTAGCGGCAAGTGAAATGCCTTCGTTGTATTTATCTATTTTTTCCTGTAGCGTACCGACGACGTCAATCATGTCAAGTGGTTTTCCTTGGGGGAATATGACTTTTGCGAACGCATCCGCAGTAGTCTTTGGTGGTAACATTGTTTCGTGGTGCGTAAACCAGTTTGCTACGTGTGCCAGCGATACGGGCATGAGTTCGTCCATTGCTTCGCCATACTGACGCGCGCTAATGGCCGCAGTTACTTCAGCTTTGATGGTGGTTTTCTCGCGCGGATATTCCATTCCGAAGAAAAAGTAAAATGTGGGTGCGTCTGCAGGAAGGTCGGCCTTACAAAAGGTATCATGCAGGTCACGAATTACTTCCGGCACTACCGCTTTGTTCCAGTTATGATGATCGATCCGAACGGTAATAAAAACGGCATCATCTTTGGTTAGAGGCGCCAGCTTGGGGCTGGGTAAAATATCCAGCAGGGTCTTCTGCTCCATTCCTCGCATATCGTTGACGGGGCTGATGAACTTTTCCATCAGGCTTTTTACCAGTAGAATTTTGAACAAACGCTTATTTCCCCTTGGGTCCGGTTTGCAGTCTACCATAAATCGTACCCGTCCTTGTGTTTCCAACTCAAGGGAATTGGCCTTCAGTTTCGGCCCTCCCAGTTCCAGTCCAAGTCGTTTCACGAAGTTCTCCATCTCCTGGCGAGTATCCCCCTGGAGGTAGTAGAAAAAGACTTTTTGGTCAGATCCTTCACTGAGCACATCGTCTAATTCAAATTTTTCGGCCTGTTCATCCCGGTTTACTGCCAAGGCATGGTAAGCGGGGATTGCTCGGAATTCTCCCACCCTACTCTTTAGTCCTGAAGCTAAATCCTCCGGGTTAATCAGGGAAATCAGTTTCAACGCACCGCGGGAAATTTCCGCCAGGTGAAGCCTACGTCCTTCCTCAGAGCTGGTCATTTCTATTTCGTTGCTCTCCAGGTCCCGGTACTGCGCGCGGAGCGCGATCATCTGATCGTACAACGGCCGGTTCTGGGAAAGAACGGTGTTGGTCAACTCCTCAAAGAGTTTAACGAATCGAAGTTCGGCCACAAGTTTTTTGAGATCGCGCTTTAGGGCGGATAGCATGGGCGGTGAAAGGCTGGGTTAGGCGGGCAAGATAGGGATTAGATGTTAGGAATTAGAAGTTAGAATTCACAAACAGGAGAACCATTTGGTTCACTGCAGCTGGTTTTGTCCACTAATAATGGTTCTTTAGGGCGGTTTAAGAAGTAAGCCTAAAGGAATTTCAGCTCCCTTACTGTCTAATCAAAGCGCTATTATCATCCCCCAATAACCTCCTGCACAAAGGGGCTCAGCCCTACTCCTTTAACCTGGGCCTCCGCCTCTACCCGAAATTCAGATTCAGCGTTGCGTGTTTTCCGAGCAACCCAGGCAAGGCCTTTAAACAAGAAATTCTTGTTGGCAAACTCATCTACTTCAGACTCCATTGGTTCGAAAGGCAAAGAGAAAGGCACTTCCACTATTTCGCCTTCAGCGGGAACGGGTATTTCGTCCCGGATGATCAGTTCACCCAGCATATACTCATCCACGAGCTGCTCAGCATCCCGACCACGGGTGTATTTTTCAATCAGGACGAGTCTCAAGCCAGAGACGGTTTGTGCGCTCTTGCTGTACATACGGACTTTGCCTTCCAGTGTTCCCTGATTTACAGAGAAACTTGCAGGCAGCTCCAATTCGAGTTTTATTCCCTCGATACCGAGCCATTGTTTCATTTTTCCTAACATAGAACGAAAGTTAATACCTTGTGCGTTTAAGCACCGTTATACTCGACGAACAGTTAAAGACCTTCGATGGTTGGTCCTATAAATCTCCAAATGCAACTAATAGACAACGAACAAGTACGCAACCTGGGCAATTTTGACCTTCTCGCCCGCCAGGTAGTGGAAGGTTTCATCATCGGGCTGCATAAAAGCCCCTTTCATGGTTTCAGTGTAGAATTTGCGGAGCACCGCATTTACAATCCGGGAGAACCGATGAAAAACATCGACTGGAAGGTTTATGCTCGTACCGACAAGATGTACTCTAAGCGTTACGAAGAAGAGACCAACCTCCGCTGCCAGATCGTGATCGACACGAGCTCGTCTATGTTCTTCCCTGAGGTAACCAAAACATCAGAAGACTTTGTCAATAAGATTCGCTTCAGTGCCCTGGCTGCTGCCAGCCTGATGAACCTATTGATGAAGCAACGCGATGCCTTCGGCCTCAGTTTTTTCGATGAATCAGTTACGCTACACACCCGTCCGAAGTCAAGCACTACGCATTACCGTTTACTGCTTACGCACCTACAAAAGCTTGCTGATAATCCTACCCGTGACGTAAAGACCGGAACGGCTAATTCGCTGCACCAAATTGCGGAAAGCATTCACCGCCGGTCTTTGGTAATGATTTTCAGTGACATGTTCGATGATGCGGAGAAAGAAGAAGACCTTTTCAGCGCACTTCAGCACCTTAAGCACGCCAAACACGAGGTGGTGCTATTTCATACTGTCGACAAGAAAAAAGAGATCGATTTCGAGTTTGAAAACCGTCCTTACGAATTCATCGACATGGAGTCCGGCGATCGGGTAAAACTTCAGCCGAACCAAGTGAAAGAATACTATGTAGCGCAGGTAGCTGCATATAAAGAACGCCTCCGCCTTAAGTGCCTTCAGTACAAAATTGACTACGTAGAAGCAGACATCAATAATGGATTCCGCTCCGTATTACAGGGCTATTTGGTAAAGCGTAACCGGATGGGATAGTATCGGTAAAACCACACTACTTGATATTCCGCTACGTGGCTTCCTTGAGGTTTGATTTTCAACCTCTCCCACAAGTCTCGCCTAAGGCTCGACGGAGAGGGAGCCAAAAATATTCAATAGTGTGTGGTAAAGCAAAGCGTTAACTTCCTAATATTCTGCCTTGTTGGTAGCCGGATAACGGAGACGTAAAAGCCGCTAAAAAAGAAAAGCTGCTCGAGCACCTAGCGCATGTTCCTCTTTAGCTCCCGTCCCTTTAACCCCTTCCTTGCACCTGCGCACCGGCGCCCAAAAATTCAGAACCCCAGCCCGCAAAACGCGAACCGGGGTTCTGAACTAATAATTTTGATCGTTCACAATTACTGAACCATCACCCGTTGCACGGAACGGCTTTCGTTGGTAACCACTTCGACCAGGTAGATACCTGCCTCCAGAACGGGCAAATTAACAACTGTTGACGTCTGGCTAGAAGTCTGACGAAGCAGTTCGCGGCCCGTAAGGGACAACAGGCGCAGGGTGCTACTACCCGCTTCGTTGGGCAACCGTACCGTAAGTTCGTTACCAACTACAGGGTTAGGGAATACCGCTACTTCGAAGACTGCTGGTGTGGTATTGCTAAAGCCAGCGGGCGCACTATTTTGAAGGTTGACAACAGGCACCTCGGCACCGCCAGCAGTCAGTGCATTTTCTTCACTGATTTCACCCAGGCCAACAAGCCCACTTCCGTCCGTTACGCCACCAAGGCAGCCACAATCCTGGGTAATGATGTCTCCACCAGTATTAGGGTCACCGTCATCACATGGCGCGCCAATCTGCGTTTCGTTTAGCGAATTAACACAGAGTTGGGAGAAATCCCCCCGCCAGGTCATCTTACTGTTGCCCTCAAACATGATGCGGCTTTGGCCACACAATGCGGCTAAGTCTTCCGGGAAGCATCCTTCAAGGTCATTGTTCGTAAAGTTGAGGGTAATCAGGTTGGGGAAGTCACCAAGTCCTTCGGGCAAGGCGCCGGAGAGGTTATTATCCTCCAGCATGATGATCCGAAGCTGGGTCAGAGTAGAGAGGCCAGTAGGGACGTCACCGGAGAGTTGATTCTCGCTCAAACGCAGGTATTCCAAGTCCGGCTGGTTACCAAGTGTTGCGGGGATGCCTCCGGTAAATTGATTGCGACTAAGGTTAATATCCTTAAGCGCGGGCATACTGAAGAGAACAGCCGGAAGGTTACCACCAATTTGGTTGCGGCCAAGGGCCAGAAGCTCGAGTCGGTCAAGTTGAGCAATTTCGGTAGGTAGGAAGCCGGTCAGTCCATTATCTCGCAGGATGATGGTAGTAACGCGGTTTTCCGCATCACAGTCGATACCGTACCATCCGCAGGGTTCACAGTCGGAGAACCAACCAGAATCTTCAGTCCAGTCGCTACCGTTGGTGGCGTCGTAGAGACTTTCAAGGGCGGGAAGATCGGGGTGAGCACATTGAGCGTCTAGCATGGCGGGCATGCAAGAAAAGAGAAGAATGGCGCAGATCGCTTTAAGTACTGGGGAAAAGGTAGTCATGATAAAGGTGTTGTAGGGTAATGTGAAAATTCGCTTAGCATTTAACAGGGAGCTTTGAGCCAGCCTCGAAGGATTAGCTTAGAACTTCCTGATGGATGCGTACACCTATCAGACACCAATTTTTACCTATATCGTTAGAAAGTTAGTAGGGTTTTTTATTTTTTCTAGGGTAAAGGCAACCAGCTTACAATTGCTGGGATTTAATCGGGTAATAAGGTGTATGTCTTATAGACAGCAAACAATCGCAAAATGTTGGTAGTTGCAAAAAAATTAACTTTTAGTTATAGTTTTTCGGTCAGTATACTAAGCCCACAACTACTGAGCAATAAGAAAAGTAACGATAGCTGGCGGAGCATTAAATTGTGGACAGTAGATTTATTCCGCCTGGTCTTGCTGCAACATCCGGTAAGCGAAGAAAAAGACACCAACCACCAAGAGGAGGATGACCGCTAATACGATGTAGGCCTTGGCATCACCGTTACCGCCAAGAATTGGAGGAAATTTTAGAAGTATGTTTAACATGGAGCAAAGATAAGGAGGTAGTTGCATTACTACACTCCTCTAACAGAGCAATCGCTTTTAGTGTTTGCTAACCTACGAAGTGTTAGATGCTCCGTTGAGTGACCATTAGATTGTCGTTCATCATGCTTCAGCAAGATTACTGCTTTTTAACCTGGCAACTGTCCGAGCTAGAGTTCGGGAAACCGCAGCCTGAAGGTTGTCCGGGCGATAAAAGGTAAAAACAGTTGCCCTACGCAACTGTGCTATTTCATTGTTTGGCTCCGTACCTTCGCCCCATGCGCTTACCTGAGCTCAAATCCTGGCAAACCGGCACGATCGTTTTTTTGACTGCGGGCCTATTGTTTTCCTTTTATTTCAAGGGGCTAATGTGGTCGCCTAATCTACACGCACCGACTTTTGGTGGAGACGGTCTTACAATTCACTACAACCTTCAGTACCACGCCACCTTCGGCGAGGGTGTTTACCTGGAATCCCAATATCATCCGCACCAGGAAAGCATATTCATGACTGATGCCCAGGCTATGGCAGCCGTTGTTCTGGCGGGCCTGAGGCCCGTATTCCCCAGCATTGGCAAGTACGCAACGGGCATTTCAAACGTGCTCATCTTTTGGAGTTCCCCACTTGCAGTACTGTTCCTCTTCCTGGTTTTTCGTCAAATAGGTGTACGCTGGCCTTTGGCTTTTATTTTCGGGTGTCTGATCGCTATGATGTCGCCACAAATTCTGCGTCAACTAGGTGGTCAATATACCCTTGGCTTCACCTTCTTACTCCCAATGATTGCCTGGTACCAACTCACTTATAATGGTCAAAAAAGATATTGGTTAAAGAGCCTGCTAGTAGCTATGACGGTTATCTTGATTGGACTGAACAACCCTTATTTATACGCCGTCGCTTCTGCCCTACTAATGGGTGCCGCTGGCATGGGAATTCTTTTAAAGATTACAGGCTTGGTTCGACTTCCCTGGAATCAGTTATTACAATGGGTAAGTGTAACCCTCCTAACAACCATCACTATTGCACTTCTTCTATCTGCTTTCGATCAGGTAGATGATCGGGTCGAAGTTCCCTTCGGTTTCTTTCACAATGTTGCCGCCTGGGGCGGCATGCTAACGGATTCAGAAACCTATACCTATGACTTCATCCGCCGAGTGCTCCCAAACCTCGATACACCCCGACGAGAAAACCAGATGTACCTTGGGCTCGTTCCGGTTTTATTTGCGGTTTGTTTGCCATTAATCCTCCTTGTTCCGAAAGTTCGCAGGGTTGTACGACTTACAAAGACTCCTACCCTTCTCGTGCTGCTTGTCGGGACCCTGCCGGGCTTGCTCCTAGGCTTTGGGCTTCCCTTTGTTTACTTCGAGGATTGGACTTATGACCACCTTGGCAGTCTGCTTCAGTTTCGTGCTCCGGTACGCTTTAGTTGGCCACTTTTTTACATCCTTGCCATCGGTGCAGGCTTTGCCATTAGTCAGTTCTACGAGCATTGGTCCGGCACTAAAAAGGTATGGATTCTGGCCCTTCCCCTCCTCCTCTGGAGCGTTGATGCGCATCAGTTCCTTGCCGGACATACAGACGGCAAAGACGGGCCAAGTGCTTTCACCCCAAAGTCGATTTTCGAAAAAAAGACTTTAGCAGATGAGTTGGGTATCGATACTGCTCGGTTCTCCTGTATTTACCTGTTGCCCACGGAGCAGGGTTGGTCCGACAAGATTCACCAGGACGGCTCCTGGCGAAGTAATCATGACGGGTACAAACTCTCCCTCGCTACCGGTCTGCCATTACTCAACGGTAAGTTATCCCGGGTCGGTTTAAGTCGGGTGCTGCGCAGCCTACAAATCGTTAGCCACCCTATCATTGAGAAACCAGCATTAGAAGAGCTCTCAAGCGATAAAGACATTCTCCTTCTCGCTTCCAACGAAAATGATCTCGATCCGCATGAGGCCAGTCTTTTCGCTACTGGCAAGGTTATTTTTTCCAACGAGAAAGTGGAACTGCGCAAGGTAAGTCCGTCTACGCTTAAGGAGCGTTCTTCAGTTGCCAGAACCAGCGCGCAAAAAAACTCAAAGGCTTTTTCCATAACGCCGGCACGTCTCGCTTTTGAGGAAAATAAAGACTACGCTTTCTTCGGAAATGGCAGCCGTAAAGTAGCACCGGGCTGGACGACCTTCCCTCTTCCCGAACAACCGGATTCAATCAAGGCCAAAGAAACGGAGCTGAGTTTCTGGGTTTTTGCCGATAAAAGCCGTTTCGGTGGTCCGAAATTCTACCTTCGACAATTGGATACAAATGGCAAGCGCCTCTCCGAACAAAAATTCTGGACCAACGAGACTTTCGACACCCAGAAAGGATGGTTACGGGTTGCTTTTAGCTTCACACCTGAACAAGAAACCGCCAAACTCGAGCTGGTAGGCCAGTATGAATTCCCCTATTACATTGATGAGCTTTGGCTTCGGGAAACAGGGGTTGACACTGGTTTTGCTGACGCCAAAGGAAGAAGGTGGATGTACAATAATTATAGGTTGCATTAGCCCCTCACCCGCTATTCTTCCTCCTCCTCCCCAGAGACCAATCGGATCTCTGCATTCGGCAAAGCCTCCCGCAGCATAGCCATCAGCTCAGGGATCGTAGTTGCCTTTTCCAGCTTTGCGCCGGCGAGTGCGTTGGAGACTTTAGCGTAAGCTTCGCCGTAGGCCCCAAATTGCCGATCAAGGAGGGCTCTGTCTTCGGAATTGTAATACTCTCCTTCATCGTTGACCTCTACTTCAGCAAAGTATTTCCCAAATAGGTACTTCAGAATTCGGCAAAGAACAACGTGACCGTCCGCACCGGCAAGCTGGGTTTTAGTAAAGCTGTAGTGCGCCAGCATATCATCACTCCAATCCGTCAGGTCAGGGCGAAAAAGGGCCATTGGGGAAAGCGTTCGGCCATCCGGGCCAAAGCACAACATGGTTGACTCTGCTTTTTCGTGTACCCGGAAAGAAATACCGTGGGCCCGATAAGCTGTAGCATCATCATCAAGCAATTTCAGGTAGTCTTCCGGGACGCCTTCTAACACAGTATCGATTATCCGGTACTCCCAACCTGCGCTCTCGCAGATATCGGCTACCTCATCAATCAGTTCTGGCAGGCGGCTGTAGCTCGTAAGTTTACCGAAGTAGTGCAGGGTAAGGCCCATGGTAAATGTATTGTGTAACTGCTGTTTTCTGGTTCAGCGGCAATCATTTTTTAGACTACTCAGAGGTCCAGTATCAACACAATAATACGTCACCCGGGGAATAAAAACAAATTTTGTGTTACAATTAACACTTAATCAACATTCCCTAACAATTGCCCGACAGCATACCATTTCCAGTCAATACGGTCTCGGATCAGGTCATCAAGAATCTCCTTATGGCCTGCTCCGAAAATCACGAGTACGCGATCTCCTTCTTTCGTAATCCGATGCAGGTTCGTGAAAATACGTACGTTTCGAGCGTACCATTCTTCAACGACAAAGCTTCCGGGATAGGCGTCGGCCGTTCCTAGTCCAACCATATGCTTCAGGTACAGATTCTGATTTAAGGTTTTGGCAAAGAAGTTACCGTTACAGGCCCTCAGAATATCGGTGATGGACAGCTTGGTGATGGAATCAGCAATATTTTGTCCGTAAACCAGTGCTTTATTCAAGCCTTCCAATTCTGCATCCTGGCCGTTTGCGGCCGCCCAGGCCATCGCACTATCCAGCGGAAATGAAGTGTGGGCATCAATGGGGTGCAATTCGGTAAGGCCCGCAGCTTTGGCTAAGGGAAAAGCCAGCTGCACAATCTCACTGGTCAGGTAAAATTCGTCATCGGGATGAATAACCTCCTCAAGATCTCCTGTGAGCCAGGCCTGGTAGTAATACCGGCTCCACAAGGTGTCTCCCGTTTTCCACTCGAAGGCAATTTTTGTTGGCTTGAACTGGCTTATTAGCTCGATGGATTCTTGCAGCTCCACTTGCCTTTCAGGGGTAGTAATGTCTCCGGGCCCTGCATTTATCGCGTCGTTTCCAGGGTTATGCAAATGAATGGTTCCCAAGACAGAGACCACCGGTTTTTGAGCTGGCAAGGAGGCCCCAAGGACAAGGAGAAAGAGTATTAGGGTTGTTGTTTTCATGGTTGCTTTTTTACACACTACTGGACATTTCGCTTCGCGGCTTCTTCGATGGTGTGGTTGTTTTTATTTACAGCGCTATTATTTGCCCCTCGGCTAAAGCACCTGTTTAAAAACATGCCTTGCACCTGCGACCGCGCCCTACAGATCTCCAAAGTCGATCAGTTCATACGCCGGAGAGCTTTCAAACTGCTGACGAAGTATCCCCATATGTCCTGCTCCGAAGAGGACTAGAATCCGATCGTCCGGTGACGTTGTAGACTTGCGAATATTGCGATAAATGCGCAGGTTCCGGCTGTACCACCAAATAGCAAGTGCATCGACTGCCTCGTCGCTCTCGAACTCCAGGTAGTGGCCGTGACCACGCCGGAGGCGATGTGGATCGTTCATGTACTTAAACACATCCAGCAGGCGGGATTTGGCTTCTAACTTGTCTTCCAAATCGTAGAGTTCCCAGTAACGGTTATCTATCGTAGAGTCAAAGTCCATGTCTTTTGCCGAAAAAAGGCTATCGATCATAGGTCGGTAAACAGCAGAATCCTTGTGCCAATGGAGTGAATTTGAAAAAGTGAACGCATCGCCAAGGATCAGGGTATCAATGCCAAAGCGTTTACCGAGGCGAAAGCCTACCTGCTCTATTTCGCTCTTTCGTAGTTTCCGTTCGCCGGCCAGGTAGGCTTTGTAGGCTTCATTCACCCTACTGCCACTCCGTCGTTCAACAACAATTTTAGTGGGTTTGAAGCGGGCGATGTAATCGAGCAATTCGCGCACTTCGGCTTGCTTCTCAGCGGTTGCTACGTCCACCTGGTCTTCAGCGCTTGTTTTGTGGCTGTCTAGGTTAGGGTAGTTAAAGTGGAAAGAGCCCACAAGAAGGATTTTAGGTAGCTTATCCCCTTTCACAAGGATATCATCGGGGTTAAAATCAACGATCGATTGCGTTTTTTGGGCGCTGACGCAGGTGCAATGAAAGGTTAATAAAAGCAGGGTAAGACCGGAAAATAAGGCACGCATGGCGGAGGTTTTAGTTATTGGATACTGCAATGATCGGTGGATCAACGAGGCCAGAGAGAATAGAATCGGTCAATCAGCAGCAGAATCGGCAGATCAAAAAAACTCCCATTCACCGAGTGATAATGCCCATTCACCGATTCTCTACTCAGTAAGCAAGCACAGCCTATAAATTTGCAGCATGAATGAACTGCCCCGCAAAATGCGTTTCCGTCCTTTGCCTTTATTGGTCTGGTTTGCCGCAGTTTACCTGGTGGTCATTAAGTTCCGCGATGTCTTACTGGCGGAACCATCCGCTGACTGGATCGAACGGTATGACAATGTTTATGCCGTAGTCCTACAGTTGTCGGTGTACGTATCTTTTTGCAGTTATGCTTTCCTGGCCTACCTTATCCTTTACTACCTTCATCCTCGGGTAAAAACCAGGTGGTGGAACCTGATACTCCCGTTTAGTGTGATGATTCTGGCCTGCATATTCTTAAGGGCTTTCATCGAAGAATATGTTCTTTTCAACATATTCGGACAGCACAACTACAATCCGAATATGAGTTGGAAAATTTACCTGCTCGACAATTTCTACTACGCCATCATTTTCACCCCAGTAGGCATCGTTTACTACCTCTCTGAGCTGAATCGCTATAATGTAGAAATCCGTAGAAAAGTAGAACTGCTTCACCATGAGACCGAGCTCAAATTTCTCCGTTCACAGGTCAATCCGCATTTTCTATTCAATACCTTAAACAACCTGTACTCTCTGGTGGCAACGGGTTCTGACAAGGCGCTTCCGGCACTTGATAAGCTCAGCGGATTGCTGCGGTATTCGCTTTACGACCAGGAGCCGCTCGTTCCCCTAAACCGTGAAACGGATTACCTAAAAGACTTTCTTCACCTTGAATGTATGCGGGTAGAAGACCTGGCCCTGCCCAGGGTCACCATCGGCCCGTTCACCAAAGACTGGCAACTCCCGCCGCTCTTACTCGTCCCTTTCATTGAGAATGCCTTCAAACACGGGGAGCTAAAAGACCCCAGGCATCCGCTTCTGATTTCGCTGACGGAAGAAGGGGAACAACTTCGCTTTCAGGTAACTAATCTTAAGCGAAAAAACGTCACCTCCCAGGATAGGATTGGCGGTATCGGCCTGGCTAATACCCGGAAACGACTATCCTTGGTTTATCCAGAACGACATACACTCACGCTTTCCAGCGATGAAGATGTATTTCGGATTGACCTGGTACTTTCGGCCTAAATAGAGCAGCCCATCCGGACACTCAGGAGTCTTGGCAGGTTCAATCTCCGCGGTATCACAAATCGTTTTTCAATGGACACCATAATAATAGACGACGAGCCGCTGGCGATCAAATTACTGGAACACTACGTAGCCAAGCACCCAAGCCTTAGTCTGGCCGCCGCTTTCACTAATCCGGTAGATGGGCTGGAGCACCTGGGCAATCATTCTGCGGACCTGCTCCTACTCGACGTACAGATGCCAGAACTCAACGGACTGCACGTTGCGCGGCTGGTTCGGGGCAAATGCGCCGTCATCTTCACCACCGCCTACGAAGAGCACGCACTGGCAGGATTTGACCTCGACGCGATGGACTATCTGCTCAAACCGATCTCCTACGAGCGGTTTGAGCGAGCGATTGCTAAAGCCCTGGCCTCCAGACCCGCTGATCGTACTTTTCCGAAAACGGCCACTGCACCTGCGGCCGCGCCAAAAAGAACGTCTACCCCCACTCCACCGGGGTCTGCGCTTGCAAATGATATTTTTGTCAAATCGGGTACTAAGACCCTCCGCCTCGAACTAGACGACCTCCTCTACGGCTCCTCCTCTGGCGATTACCTAAGCCTTCACCTTGCGGATGGGTCAAAGCTTCTCACCCTCGAAAACCTGAGCGATTTGATTGCCCGCTTACCCACTGATCGTTTCTGCCGCATTCATCGCAGTCACTTTGTAGCCCTGCAAAAGATCGATTTCGTGGAGCGGCGACGCGTCGTGATCGGGAAGGCCTGGCTGCCCGTAAGCGATGGTTACCGGGAGGACTTCCGTAGTCGGATTGTGTAGTAACTTGGCGTACTACTAAGCACTTTTTGATTCTCTGCCTCTCCCCCAGCCCCGCTCCCACACGTCTCGCCCAAGGCTCGACGGACCGCCTCAGGCAGCCGCGCAGCGAAAGGGAGCCAAAGCAAAATGTACAAATCGTGGGCAAAAACGCCCTCAAGCAGCAAAAGAGGCTTTTAAGCAAAACGCTATTGCAAGTGCAGTTCATCACACTGGCCTCAGCTCATTATAGTACCGCACCGCCGCCAAAATCAACGCCTCCTCCGCCGTAGCGTTGATGCGCGCCTTGCCCGGGGCTGAAAGCAGGGTAAAGTTGATGCGGTGGTCTTCGTTCTTTTTGTCCTGACGCATGAGGGCGATCAGTTCCGGGAAAGCAGCTTCGGGTACGGCTTGATGGCCGTAGACCGCCAGGCAATAGTCCGTAATTTCCTTCAGGTCGGCTTCAGTTAGTTCATCAATTTGGGTACTTAGCCAGGATTCCATGATCATACCGGCGGCAATCGCTTCGCCGTGGAACAGGCGGTGTTCAGTTTCCAACCAGTAAGACTCGATGGCGTGGCCGATCGTATGGCCGAAGTTGAGGGCCTTGCGCAGCCCTTTCTCGAAGGGGTCTTCCAGCACGATCTCCCGCTTCACGTTTACGCTGGCAGGGATGATGGTGTGCCAGTCGGTAAGGGTAAGATCAGTGATGGTTTTTAGCTGGTCCCACTGTGCGCGGTCGGCGATGAGGCCGTGCTTGATGATCTCCCCGTAACCAGAGCGGATCTCACGGTCGGATAAGGTTTTCAGAAAAGTCGGATCGATCCATACGGCAATTGGGTCGTTGAAGACACCAATGCTGTTCTTCAAGTTGTTGAAGTCGATGCCCAGTTTTCCACCCACCGAGCTATCGACCATTGAGAGCAAGGTGGTCGGGATTTGCAGGAAGTCGATCCCTCGTTTAAAGGTTGAAGCCACGAAACCAGCCATGTCTTCCAGTACGCCGCCGCCCAGGCAGATGGCGCACCAACGGCGTCCTACGCCGGCGGCGAAGAGGTCTTCCCACATGTCCTGGCAGGTCTCAAGGTTTTTGTTCAGTTCCCCTTCGGGGACGACGATGACCGGGGTGTCCTCCGGCAGGAAGTCCTCAATCAGGGGCAAGCAGAGTTCGGCGGTGTTTTCGTCGGCAAAGAGCACCCAACCGGCATAGTTCCTGGCTTCCAGCCAGTTGAAGTTGGCCTGGGTGATTTTGCCTATTTGGATGTCGTATTTGTCGGGGACGGAGAGGGTCATGGGGCGAAGGTAAGGCCTAGTTTGCAGCTTAAGTGCTCACCAATTTCAATAAAACCCGGTGCGCTGAATTTGAGTAGGAAGGGGCTGATAGGGTATGTGGGCGCCGGCGCGCAGGTCATACCAGCCTTACTTAAAATCATATTTTTCTCTAACCTCTAAAAAATTAATCACTCGTTGATATCCTTTTGCTACAAGATGGCGGTATAGCTTGTTATCACCAGTCAGGAGTAATTCTCCGAAGTATTCATTCAACGCGACAAAAACAATATCATCTTCGTCAACATCCCTGGCAAAATATGCACCACGGGAATACATATCCAATGGAATCTGATCATCAGATATAAATTGAATCCGACTGTAAATCAACTCAATTTGTTCTCGGACTTCTACAGCTGGGCGCTTAGATCTTTCAACCAACTCTATGAAATGATTCTCAATCTCAGTCTGCAGATACTTTGGCGCGTAAAATTTTATAGAATACCTACTCGCTGCCATGATGAAACGGCCTATTCTGCTATCCGATTTCATAGCAGCAGAATAGACTATGTTGGTGTCAATTACGTAAATATCCATCACTGAAACCGCTCAAAGCCAGGTACATCCTTAAAGCGATCCTTGTTTTCTCGCCACCAGGATCCGCGGCTTTTTTCTACGAAGTAGTCAACATCTTCATCAGTGATTACACTAGATTTTCCTAGCTGGACATACTTAAAATAGTTCAACACATCTTCTATGTCTTCTGGTAAAGACGACAATGGCATCCTTATAATCACCTGATCATCAGTGCGTTCTACATCAAAACCCATAAAAATATTTATTTGTCTTTTGAAACACTTCTGATTGATGACAAGTTGCTTTGATTCGGTTGTTAATGATAAAAAAGAGGGATTATTTGTAAAGTAGAGGTGATTCATGTTTCACCTGTGAAGAAAGATTCTACACTTTAGCTTCGGAGGCATTAGAAAAGTACTTCGCTTAGACTTATGCCCAACAACGTTTTCACTATTTCATCTAAAGCTATCTCTTCTCCAGAAAAATGATAGACCGAATGCGCATGGTAGAGTTTCTCCCCTGGGCGTAAAGCTTCGTATGAGGAAGTTGATTCTAATTCAAAAAAACTGACCTCACTGGTTGGCAGATAATCCATGGGGCCGTTGTTGTAAATCGGGATGGCTTCCCCATCGTATGGTTCTTCCTGAATGGAAACTTCAGAATTCCCATAAGTCCGGCTTTCGCTGATGTTGAACTGCACGATGGTGAGCCTTTTTTTATCCTTTGCGTAACAGCCATAGATAGAAGCAGCTCTGCTCGGAGGTATACCAATTTTACTACGGTACCGCCCATCTCCTTTAAAAAGAACGGTGGAGCCAACGAATTTCAGACGATCACTCCCTAAAGGGCCCATGTACGTCAGGATATCTTCTTTTTTTATCCTGCGATCAACGGGTAAAATAATGGTTGTTGCTTCCGATCCTTCGAACATTCCCGCACTCCAGGCAGCAACCAAACCTGTTGAATCCGCTAAAGCAGTTTTTCCGATGTTCGTTAGGGTGTTATTGCTTTCAAAGGCGACGTAGTCCAGGTTTTCGAGCGCAACCCCGAGGTTTTGCTTGATCGCATCCTCAGTTAACAGGCTCAGCTGCCTTTCAACTTTTAGAGAAATTTCAGTCCCCATGAAATTGGTCAGGTCCATTCGCTTAGACATGCGGATCAATTCATCCGTTTGTTCGAGTAGTTCATAAGGCTCCATCTCCATGGCGGCCGGTACGGCCCAGTTGTCTTCGGACAGTGGTTTAATCTGTTGGTAGTAGAAGGAATGTTGGCTCCCCAAAGGACCGATCCAAAGGCGGTCTTCGCCGCCAATTCCACCGATTAGTTCGCCCTCCTTTTCCAATAGGTCCTGATTAAACCAGCCGTTACAAGCGCCATTCAATCCGGCGTAGGTACTGGAAATAATCCTTCCTTGCAGTTTCGGGGAGACCATGATGCGGGCCTTCCCGTCGGCAGAAGTCAGTTCAATTACATCAGTCTTTTGTTTAAAGGCAGCTAGCGCATTGCCGTAGCTGGTTGTAGCGTTCTCGTTGCAGCTCACCAAGATCAAAAGGAAGAGCGATAGAATAAGGAGTCTCATAATTGTTGTTAAACTTTATTGGAGTCATGCTCAGCGTAACCCTTGAAAAGCTTCAAATGGAGCTACTAGCGAGCACAAACCTCATTCTAAAACACCCGCAAAAAGTTCTTTCAGTGGAGAGTCTTTAACAATAAGGCTCATTTCCTGGCGCAGCTCTGCATCGGTCAGTTTGGGAAGGGGGAGCGCAATGTCGGTTTTGAGGCAGGTTCCCCCGTCCACGGTCAAGACATAGAACCAAACCCTTGGAACAGGTCCGAAATCGATGGTAGATTCAAGGGTAATGTTGCGAAGCAGAAACCCTCCGGTAATGTTGGGCGCAAGGACAGAGGACACCCCGGCATAGGCCATGACGGGTTCGTTCCACTGGTTCAACACCCGATCCATCCGGTACTCAACGTCGGTATGCAAACGGCCCAGGTCTTGCTTGATCTTGTGCGCAATCTCTAGTAACGAAAGCTTCAAGGTATCCTCAAATTCAAATGAAGTGTTTTGCTTACAAGTAAAGTTGCCTTCCAAGGGCAGTTGTCCCTTCTGGCGATCGCGCTCGTCTCCCCATTCGGAGAACTGACGAACATCCGTACCTGTAGAAGACGTTACTTGCTTTTTCTCAGGATTGGCATTGTGATTTTGCAAAACAACGGCCAACAATTTGACCGCCAGCGCAGAAAAGGCAATACTGATGGAGATGCCTTCCTCCCGAAGCGCCTTGCGGACTTGCTTTACTACCTCTTTCGATGAACTGGTAAGCATGCCGTTGATGCCCTTGAGTTTGCCCGGGGATGCTGGATCAGCAAAGTCATGATCAGGGAAAAAGTGGTTGA
Organism: uncultured Lewinella sp.; assembly: GCA_964410795.1. Classification (GTDB taxonomy): domain Bacteria; phylum Bacteroidota; class Bacteroidia; order Chitinophagales; family Saprospiraceae; genus Neolewinella. Next base: position 29,715 of record CAYPIM010000053.1, read on the forward strand.
AAGGAGGCCTCATTTCCGTATTAGGAATGAGACGATCTTTAACGGCAGGGTAATCTTTCTTAAAGGGTATTTCTAAAAAAGGAGGTAGCTCCTTGGGGAACTTCTTTTGGATGATGATTCCCCACAACATTTTCGGTACAATCACTAGCATAATGAACTTAGCGAGAAAAGCCGCAATCCCTACACCATCAAGAAAGTGGTGGGGCGTAACCATCACAAAGGCAATCTTTTTTCCAGATTTCAGAATCGCCAGGCGAACGGACTTGCGGTGTTCATCCTTGCCTCCCTGCTGTAAACCTTCGATTTGATGAGCCATTACCGTTCGGGCACGCGTCAAAACATCACCCTGAGCGTCGTTGGGTAAGTGCTCGATGGTAAGGACGGGCCAATCGCTTGGAGAAGTAATCGGTACAAATCGAGCATCCCTGCCCTCTCCGGCGACCACCGTACACAAAATGGGAGAGGTTTCAACGGCACGCACAAAAGCTTGGCGCAGCTTTTTGTCGTTGCCGAAAAAGTTCGACTCAAAGGCCACCGCGCAGTTCAAGGGCGCAAAGGTGTTGTCGAAATACTCGATATCCATGTGTGAGAGTGGGCGGCTATCCAGCTTGGTGAAGCCAGGAAGCAGTCCCTTAAAGGTTGACACTGATTCTTTGGATGTAGTTGATGTCATTTTTCTATTTTTATTAGTTGTGCTCCACAATGCTGGATATTTCGCTTCGTTGCTTCATCAAGGTTTGATTTTCGGCCTTTCCCCCCGCCCTCTCCCACACGTCTCGCCTAAGGCTCGACAGAGAGGAAGCCAAACGAGGAAATCGTGAAGCGCGATATCCAATAGTACCGTCAAGCACCAAATCAAGGTACTCATTCCCAAAACGATTTCCGTTTAGTCGGTAAATCCACGTCCGCTCACAACATACACCAAAAACACCAGCCCTCACAAAATCCCAAGCTGTGCTCCACGGAGTTTTTACTCTTTCATTTATCACCTTGGCCTTCCAGCGTTCAAAACTCCCCATAGGTATTTATCCCTAATCTCTATTTTCCGATTACTATCAGACGCATCAATAAATTCGACATATTCAATCTTGATGTAAGCCCTCTTTACTTCATCTCCCTTTGGTTTTTCTTTGTTCCCGAAAAACACTTTCATCTTTCCCTGGACGCTTTTTACTGCTCTCTTCGGTGTTGAAGCATTAACAGCCACCATACCAGTACAAAAACTTCTCAGGTTAGAGTCCCCTTTTTCAAAGACCAGCAATTCGCACTGAACTCCCTCTTCGCTAAGAGAGTATTCATTACTGCTTTCATATTCACTATAAATTGATGCCGGAATTCTCAGTACGTACTCAGATGAAACGTGAGCAAAGTATCCTTGAGCACATCCAATAGAAGTGAGGATTTTAGAACTATCAACGTCTCCAAATATGCGATTTAGCTTTTCTTCAAAGTCCACTTCACTCTTTATTTCGACGCCCGGTTTTATAG
>CAYPIM010000054.1:0-31037 GCA_964410795.1 uncultured Lewinella sp.
AACGCACTAAGCTCTCCGCCATCCCATTCGTGGTGCAAATGCGCATTGATGTCCGCAAATCGAATCTCTTCCCCGCCAAAGTCAACGCCCATATCCGCAAGCAGGCCGGTGAAACTGTAGCGGCCGTTGACGAGGTAGCTGGTTTTACCAGAGTCGCCAATCGGCCCTTCGGCCATCAGATCGAAGCCGATGAAACCGGCCTGGGCCTGGTACTTGCGGCGGGTTTTGCTGCCGGGCCGGAGGCGCAGGTCGAAGGTGCCGCCGGTAGCGAAGCCGTACTCCACGGGCAGCCCTCCGGCCAGGAAGCCGGAGTTGCCCAGCATCTGGGCCGAGATGGCGTTGACGCCGCCGCCGCTCAGCGTCGGGAAGTCATAGAAAGTACCCGCGTTGGCGGTATGGTTGGGGTTCACGATGGCCAGCCCGTTGAGGCGCCAGAGGTTCGCGTTGGGCGTATTGCCGCGCACGCTGAGGTGGTTGGCCTGGTCGTTGGTTTGCACGACTCCGGGGAGCAAAGCTACCAGTCGGGCCGGATCATAAAACGTACCCGGCAGACGGTAAACCTCCTCAATCGTGAAGCGCTGCGCCAGCGGACTCACCGGGGTGTAGCTTGCGCGGACTTCCGCTCCGGGCAAGTCGTAGATGCCGCCGAAGGAGAGGGTGTCCTGTGCGGATAAGGAGGTAAAGGTGGAAAGGAATAAGGGAAACAGTAGAAGGTAAAGGGAGCGCATGAAACAGCTGATTGGGGTAGGGTAAAAACGGTTGGCCACAAGATATAATAAAAGAAGACTGGGTTGAGCGCTTGTAGCGCGATCACGACAAGATCGCGCTACAAGCGCTCAACCCTTATTTATGATGAAGTTACCCCGCTTCCGTGGCAGCGCTTCCCGCAACGTCACTCAGGGCGTAGTAAGTTTCGAGGTTTAGACTTCCTTCGTTTTAGCCCCCACCTCCCGCAAAACCTTCGCTACCCGTTCGGCGACCGATTCCCAGGAAAAAGCCTCCAGACGGCGTTTGCCGTTTTCGACAAGGCCAGAAGCCAAAAAAGGCGTCGTGACCAGCGCAACCATGCCCTCCGCAATGCTCTTCTCATCCGTTCCCTGCACCAGCGCTCCGGCGCCCTGAAGAATGTCGTTGTCGGTGTACAAAACGGGAACCTCCGCCGTCCAGGCATCCAGCACGGGTAACGGAAATCGGGTAGATAAAGAGGGGTGAACGATGGCCCGGGCCGAACTAAAAACGTTGCGGTGCTCGTGGTCGGACAGCTTGGGGAGAAAGACAATGTCGTCGCTGTATTTAGCCCGCCGTTTTGCTTTACGTACGTTGCGGGAGTGTTTCCCTGATGCTGGTTGCTGGACCAGCAACCGTACCGGCTCCGGTACCCGCGTCCGGAAAATATCGTAGGCAGTAAACAGCCGCTCCAGATTGTCCGACGCGTGACCAGACGAAGGAGCGTAGAAGAAGGAGTGTTCCTTACCGTAAACCTCCTTGGTGATGCGGCGGGTTACCGAATCGGCGGGGAGGATGGGATGGAGGTTGGGGCCGTGGCCGACGATTTTGATATCTGCTGATAAAATCTCGTATTTTTCCATCACAGCATCACGTAAGGATGCGTGGGGAACAAGTACATATTTCGCACGAGCAAGACCTTCCGCAAAAAAATTCCTTGGCTTGCTGAATGGTTTCCACCAAGGTTGGGACGGCGGAGGGACGTTATCCAGAGAAAGGAGAGAAATTACCCCAGGACCTTCGTCATAATGTTCGTTACCATCTATGGAAAAATAGAAATCTGAATTTGTTTCTCCGAATTCTTTTACCAGTTCGACGCTTGAGGGAAAAGGTCCATACTCTTCGTCATCGTTCATAACGAATGTAGCCTCTTGCATAATAGATACCAGTAGCGGAAGTAATGCAGTACCATACACTACGGTACTGTATTCATGAACTACACACGACATTGTATCTACTGCTATTCTCATAATTTTTCATTAAAATGAATCCGGACTACAAGTCCTCAACCGGGATTTTCTCGGGCTACAAGCCCTCGCCCACTATGTCACTCGGCTTGGAAAGCCTCGACCAGGAGGGTGTTTCCCTTTACCCCCTTACTCCTTTACCCCCTTTTATCAACTTCCGCAGGTAATGTTTCTTCACCCCAAACCGCTTCCGCAACGTCCGGAATTCTTCGAGGGCCTTGGGCCGTTTGCGGCCCTTAACGGCGGTGATCATCACGTTCTTGGCGGTGTGCTCCAGGGGGATGAATTCGAAGAGTTTGGTTTTGTAGCCTTCGGCTTCGAGCAGCAGGGCGCGGAGGCCATCGGTGAGCATGGCGGCCTGGCGTTCGAGCAAGATGCCGTTGCTGAGCAACGGCTTGAGGTCTTCGGGGACGACCATGTCGCGGCGAACTTGTTTCTGGCAGCAGGGCGCGACAACCATGATCTCGGCTTTTGCGAGAAGGCCTTTGTACAGCGCATCGTCCGTTGCGGTGTCGCACGCGTGAAGGGCGATGAGCAAATCGATCCGTTTCGGCTTGAAGTCATCGATGTAGCCTTCCACGAAGTGGAGGTTTTTGAAGCCGTTTTTGCGGGCAATGGTAGTGCATTTTTCGACCAACTTAGGGCGAAGTTCAACGCCGGTAATTTTTACGTCCAGGTCCAGCGTATTCACCAGGTGGTCGTAGAGAGCAAAGGTGAGGTAGCCGCTGCCGGAACCCATATCCACCAGGTGAGCACCGTCTTTTAGGGGGTGCTCGCGGAGGAGCGCGGCGATGATTTCAACGAATTTATTGATCTGCTTGAACTTCCGTTTGCCATCGCGCAGCACCTCGCCTTTGGTGTTCGTAATGCCGAGGTCTTTCAGGTAGGGCCGGTCGGCGGGGATGTCGCGGTGCTTCTGGCGGTTGTGGTCTTTGACGACGAGGTCCTTCAGTTTGGGCAATGATACATCAGGGCGCGGCCGCGGGTGCAGGGCGGGTTGACGAAGCATACGCGCGTTGCCCTTCCGGCTGAGGATGAGGCTGAATTTTTCGGTAGTGCTGAAAAGGTCGGCGTTGTGGTAATCTTCTCCCAGGGCGTTTTCCATCAGGGCCAGGCCTTCGTTGATGGGGTGGTTTTTTACCTCTTCTCGGTCGGCGTAGCGATGGGTGATTTGCAGTAAGGTTCTCCCTTTGATCTCAACCAACCGCCCGTAGCGGTTGCGGGGGAGATCTTTGCTGCCGTGGGCGGGTTTGCTGAGGGTTAGTTTCAGCAGTTCGCCCGCCGCGGCAGCGGCGCGGGCGGCGGACCAGAATTGTTTCAAAGAAGCGGTTGCGGACATGGGGCAAAGATAGGATCTTATCCGTTCGGCTGCTTTCAGTCTGCCTCAGACTAAAATCGGCCCATTGTGGATTGAATGGCCTTCCTAACTGCTCTGTGAAGAGTTGTGCCAAAAACGCTCAACCAATTTCTTTCAAATGACCGAACCTCCCACACCCAAATTCGTTTCGTTGCAGACGCAACCAATTAAACAGTTAGTCGTTTTCCTCCTGTTTTACCCGCCCATCCAGATGATCAACTGCGAGGCAAAACCTCATCCTACTTACCGGCGCCATAGTCTCCACCAGCAACTGAGTTCTCCCCAAAGCATTAACCAATGAATCAGCAGCGTAATATTCCACGCACCATTCTTTCTATTGTCATCGGTTTCGCCGTGCTGGCGGTCGGGTGGTTTGGCTTTCAGTACATGAGCGGCCTCAAGAAAGATCCGCCGAAGAAAGAAATCCCCAAGCGCATCAAAACCGTAGAAGTCACTGCGGTAAACAATAGCCTGGTGACAACAAATCTTGCTGTTCAAGGGCGCCTGGAGGCCTATAATAAAATTGAACTTTTCAGCGAAGTTGGTGGAGCCATTACTACGCCCAAACCCTTTAAGAAAGGAACTTACTTTAAAAAAGGAGACGTGATGTTGCGTGTAGATAATACCGAACCTCGCCTCAATATCCAGGCGCAGAAAGCAACGCTCTTGAACGGTATAGCCGCAATGATGCCGGACCTGAAGATCGACTATCCGGAGAGCTTCCCCGCCTGGGAGGCCTATCTGTCCTCCTTCAACGTTGATGATCCGATCAAGGTGCTACCTGCACCCGCCAACCAAAGGGAGAAGCTTTTCGTTGCCGGTCGTAATCTCCAGTCGCAGTATTACAACATCAAGAGCCAGGAAGAACGGCTGAGTAAGTACACCCTCTACGCGCCTTTCAGCGGAGTACTGACTACAGCGAGCATCAACAACGGTGCCGTCATTCGCCCCGGGCAAATGCTAGGGGAGTTGATGGCTACAGGCTACTATGAGATGCTGGCTACGGTTCCTCTGAGTCAACTTGATTTCCTTAAACCAGGAGGTACGGTAAAACTTTACAGCGAAGATATTGAGGGAGAATGGACGGGTAAGGTAAAGCGAATCTCGGATCAGATAGATCCACAGACCCAGACAGTAAGTGTCTACGTTGGCGTTACCGGTCGAAACCTGCGCGAAGGAATGTACCTCCGGGGAGAGGCTGCCGCCAAATCCCTCAATGATGTCGTTGAAATCGACCGAGATCTTCTGATTGACGAGCGGGAGGTCTACGCCGTTCAGCACGATACACTGTTGGTGCTGTTGCCCGTCACCGTTCAGAAATTCAACCGTGAGACGGTGATTGTTTCCGGCTTACCCAACGGTACCCAATTGTTGACCAGTGATGTTGCCGGAGCTTATGACGGGATGCGGGTGAGGCTTAAATCACCCGTCTCTCGCTAACCTTTGGGCGCAGCCCCTCGCCCAAAACTTACTTTGCACCTGCGTGCCCGCCCCTAAAGAAATCGGACCAGAGGTCCTCAACCCAGCTAGCATGAAATCATTCATCGCCTATTTCGTAAAGTATCCGGTTGCTGCCAACCTGATCATGATCGGGCTACTGATCATGGGTATCATCAGCTTGTTCCAGATGAAGGCCACCTTCTTTCCTGAATTTGCAAGCCGGACAATCAGCATTCAGATGATCTACCCGGGTGCGAGCCCGGAAGAGGTAGAGGAAGGCATCATCAATAAGGTGGAAGAAGGGCTGAAGGGCCTGACCGGCGTAGAGCGCTATACGAGTGTAAGCTCAGAGAATTCCGGTAGCGTAACGGTAGAGGTGATCAAAGGCTACGACACCGATCTGATTCTGCAGGACGTTAAAAATGAGGTAGACCGCATCAGTAGTTTCCCGGTTGGTATGGAACCACCAACGATTTATAAGCGGGAAAGCCTGGGCCGCGCCATCACCTTCGCCCTTTCTGGTGATAACGTGAGCCTGAATGCTTTGAAAACTACTGCTCGTCAGATAGAAGACGACCTGCTCGCCATCGATGGGCTCAGTAAGGTAGAGCTCTCTGGTTTCCCCGATGAGGAAATTGAAATCGCTTTTAGAGAAGAAGATTTACAAGCTTACGGCATCACCTTTGCCCAGGCAGCACTGGCCGTGCGCGGCTCTAATGTAGACGTAACCGGAGGAAAGGTCAAGGGCCTCGAAGAAGAACTCATTCTCCGCGCCCGGAATAAAGAGTATTATGCCGACGGCTTGCGGGATATTGTGGTGAAAAACAGCCCTGATGGCGGTGTCGTCCGCCTTAATCAAGTGGCCAGTATTCGTGATCGTTGGGCAGATCAGCCCAATCGCTCTTACCTGGATGGATCACCTTCAGTGAGCATTACCGTTCAGAATACGCTTCAGGAAGACATGCTCCAGATCACGGACAACGTGAAAGAATACCTTGAAGAGTTCAATGCTGAAAACACCAATATTCAGGCCAGCATCATCTCCGACGCGAGCATCACGCTGCGTCAACGTATTGACACCTTGGTCCAGAATGGCTGGCAGGGCTTCCTGATCGTCTGTATCTTACTAGCGGTCTTTTTGCACTGGCGGTTGGCCTTCTGGGTGGCGCTATCCATCCCGATCAGCTTTGCGGGTATGTTCATCATCGCTAATTTCCTGGGCATCACGCTCAACGTTATTTCCCTTTTCGGTATGATCCTGGTGATCGGTATTCTGGTGGACGACGGAATCGTGATTGGAGAAAATATCTTCAGTTATCATGAAAAAGGTGTGCCCAGGGTAAGGGCAGCGATAGATGGGACAAATAACGTGCTTAGTGCCGTATTCGCCGCAATTGTGACGACCGTTATCGCCTTCTCTAGTTTCTTTTTTCTCGATGGCTCCCTTGGAGACTTCTTCCGTGAAATGGCGGTAGTAGTGATCTGGTCGTTGATATTTTCTCTTATCGAGGGTGGTGTTATTTTGCCTACTCACGTAGCCCATTCTAAGGCCCTGAACCGGGGAGTAGAGCCAAACTGGATTCAGCGTCGTTTTGACGGACTGATGAACCTGCTGCGCGACCGAATGTACGTGCCTGTACTAGAGTGGACGATGCGCAACAAATTTATCTCCATGTCCCTATGCGTGATGGTCCTCTTCCTTAGCTTCGGCATGGTATCCGGTGGTTTTGTGAAAACCACCTTCTTCCCGACCATTGAGGGAGACGACGTGAGCATCACGCTCCAGCTTCCTGCCGGCACGCCAGAAACCCGGACCAAACAACTACTTGATCGCATCGCTTTGGCGGCCGAAACGGTGAACCAGCGAATGAGTGAAGAAACTTACGGTGGAGAGAAAGAACTGGTGGAACGGGTAGAAGTAAAGCTCGGCCCTACTACCTACCAGGGTTCAGTAACGGTAGCCCTCATCCCCGGCGAAGAGCGCGACCCGATCAGCCAACGGAGCGTCCAGAACGCCATTCGGAAAGAAGTAGGCCCGATTGACGTGGCGGAGGTACTCAGCTTCGGTGGCCGCAGCTTCTTCGGTAAGCCGGTGTCGGTCTCCCTGGTCGGGAGTAATCTTGCTGAACTAGAAGATGCTACCGCCGAACTCAAAGGTGAACTCAACCAAATGGCTGAACTCACCGACATAGTGGATAACAACCAGGAAGGTCTGCGTGAGCTCAACATTGAGCTCAAAGAAAAGGCCCGCTATCTGGGTCTTGATCTGTCGGACATTGTTGGGCAGGTCCGTTCCGCCTTTTTTGGCTCCGAAGCGCAGCGCTTGCAGCGTGGCGAAGACGAAGTTCGCGTCTGGCTCCGTTATGGCGAAGACAGCCGCCGCAGCGTGGCGGACCTTCAGAATATGCGCATCCGCCTGGCGGGCGGGGCGGAGTACCCGCTTTCCGAGATTGTGGAACTGACGCCGCAGCGCGGCGTCATCGCCATCAACCACGTAGATGGTAAGCGTCAGGTCAAGGTAGAGGCCGATGTTGCCAGCAACTCCGTCTCTGTTTCCGATGTCAATTCTCGGGTACAAGAAGCCATTCTACCCGCTGTGCTCGATAAATACCCCGGCGTTAGCACCGTAACGGACGGGCAAGTGAGGAATCAGCAGAAAACAGCGGCCTCTACGGCCATTGTGCTGCCGGTTGTGTTTGCGCTGATGTTCTTCGTGATTGCTCTTACCTTCCGCAGCGTAATGCAGGCAGCGGTGTTGTTCCTGCTTATCCCGTTCGGCTTCATCGGCGTGATCTGGGGGCACTGGTTGATGGACAAGCCGATCTCGCTATTTTCGGCCCTTGGGGTAATCGCCCTGATTGGTATCATCGTGAACGACGGACTGGTCTTCATCGCCAGTTACAACGATAATATCCGCGCGGGCATGTCGATGATGGACGCGCTGAAGGATACCGGACGGAGTCGTTTCCGGCCAATCTTACTAACTTCGGTGACTACCTTTGCTGGCCTTGCGCCACTACTCCTGAATAAATCCCGTCAGGCACAGTTCTTGATTCCGATGGCCATTTCGGTCGCTTTTGGCTTGCTGGCCATTACGGCCATTCTCCTGATTTTACTGCCCGCTCTGCTGGTGCTGCTGAACCGTTTCCGCTACAACTGGGCACGAGCTTTCAAAAATACCCAGCCTGAATACCATGAAGTAGAACCGGCTTATCAGCAAATGCACGCTGAGGGTGCCTATGCGGAGGAAGAAGTAATGGGGAGTTCCTAGTAAATAGTGCTCCGAACCTTGTAGGAGAAATAGGCGTACATTCCTTCCTCCCTTAATCCTTCATCCCCCTTTTCCTATGCCAAGAATAGTTGTAGATATGGACGGCGTCTTAGCCGACACCTACGTCAAATTCATTGATCGCTACGAAGCGACCTTCGGGCGTCGGCCTACGCGTGAGGAACTGCTTGGGCGCAAGGTTTATGATCTAGAAGGCGCCGCTGATATCCGCAATGCTATGTACGAGATAGGCTTCTTCCGTGACCTTGCTGTGATGCAGGAGGCCGTAGAAGTAATGCGGGAATTGTACGAAAACTATGAAGTTTATATCGTTTCTACTGCCGCTGAATTTAAACACAGCTACAAAGACAAGTGGGAGTGGCTAGAAGAGCATTTTCCGTTCATTCACTTCAGCCGGATTGTATTCTGCGGCAACAAAAGCATCGTACACGGAGATTATATGATTGACGATAAGGTGAGTAACCTGGAGAGCTTCAACGGCGAAGGCTTACTGTTTGATGCGCTGGATAATCACTACAATACCGATTATCACCGGGTACACAATTGGGTAGAAATCCGCGATTACTTCCGCAGGAAGCAAGAACGCGAAACAATACTGGCGGTATGATGAAAATTGTTGATTACCTGCCGGCCGGGCTGCGGAAAATAATCCCGCCTTTCGTTCTTGAGAAGATTCCTTTTCTCATGAGTGGCATCGTTGCCACAGGTATCAATTTTGGTATGTACCTGCTGTTAGTCGACCGGTTTTTGCCACCGGGCCCGGCAACGATGATTGCTTATTCCAGCAGCGTTGTTGTCAACTTTGTACTGCAGCGATACTTCGTTTTTGAACTGCGACGGTCAGTACAAAGCGCCTTCGCCCTCAGCATGCTGGTGAGCGCAGGAGGAATGCTCATTGACTGGCTTATCGTTACTGGCCTGCACCAGTTCCCCTACCTTGGAGACCAGGAGTGGATCATCAAAGGTGCAGCAACGGGCATTGTTTTCTTCTATAATTTTTACGCCAAGCGACGCGTGTTTGAAGGGGCGCGAACGCAGGGTGCAAAGAAGGTTGAAGGGCAAATAATTGACGCTGAGCCTACCCTCAAACCTAAAGACAAAAGACCAACGGACTAAAAGACCAAAGAACCAATGAAGCTTTATCAACTCTGCCTCCTAATATTACTTTGCACCTGCGTCCGCGCCCAAACAAGCCTGAGCCTAAGTGACGCCATTCAGGAAGGCCTGGCCAATAACTACCAGATAAGACTGGCAAAAGCCGACCTTACTGTGGCCGAAAATAACATCAATGATGCCCTGACCGGTAAGCTGCCAACCATAAGCCTGGGCCTAAATCCCGGCATCAGCTACCGGAACAACTCAAACCCGGCTAGCATCGTCGCCAAGTCGTCCACTTTTAGTTACGGAATTGGCCCGAGTGCCAACCTGAATTGGACACTCTTCAACGGTGGCCGCATCGCGATGAACCGTGAGCGCTTCGAAACGCTTGCGGCCCAGAGTCGTGAACAGTTACAGGTTCAGGTAGAAAATACCGTGGCAGACATTGTAGACGCTTACTACAACGCCGTAGTTGCCCAGGAACAAATTACCGTCCGCCAGCGCGTCTTGAACCTGAGCCGAGACCGTATTCGTTACCAGCAGGTCCGCGCTGAATTTGGCCAGGGCGGCACTTTCAACGAGCTTCAGGCACAGGATGCGTACCTATCAGATTCAACCCTACTCGTTGGCCAGGAACTCCAGTATGATCTTGCCCAGCGCACCCTTCTTCAGCTCATGGGCGCCGATGACCTGGACCAGCAGCTGACCCTGACAACTGAACTTGACGAAGTCACGGAAGACTACGATCGCTCCACGTTAGAAAGCCAACTTCTCGCCTCGAATAGCCAGCTCTCTGCTTTGCGCGTTAATAAGGTTTTGGCCGATATCAATACCCGTGCCATCGAAGCCGAGAAAAAAGCAACCGTTAGCCTCAACGCGGGCGCTGGCTTCGATTATAACCTCGCTACCGGGAACCAAACCTTTGTCTTTGGCGACGGTATGCCAGACGAACGCCCACTGCCCGGCATCGGGGCCACTACTTTGACGACCAACCTCGGCCTCGGTGTTAACTACCTTATCTATGACGGTGGCGCGCGCAACGTCCGTGTTCAAACAGCGAAGCTCCAGGAAATCACCGCCAACCTCAACGTTGATGCAGTTGCCCAGCAACTGCGCTCCGCCCTCGCCTCAACCCTGGACCGCTACGAGAACCAGCGCCAGGTCATCGCCATTACCCGCCGCCTGATCACTAACGCTGAGCAAAATATCGACATCGCCGAAGAACGATTCAAAGGTGGTACCATCAATAGCTTCGACTACCGCGCCATCCAACTTAGCTACATCAACGCTGAGTTTCAACTGTTGAACGCCCTGCTCGGCCTAAAGAACACGGAGACGGAAGTGTTGCGCCTGATCGGAGGCATAGTAGATTAAGGATTGGTTGCCCGGGCTTCAGCTCGTGAAGGCCCATCAGCCTTCAGGCTGATACTATTGTTCGGCAGCCTGAAGGCTTGATACCCGCACGGCCCGAAGGCCGGGCAACCAACTTCTTCGATATTTTCCGCATCTTAAGGGCACACTAAAAGACCTGATTATGAGATGCTTGCTTCTATTATTGGTTATTACCTTTAGCTATGTTCTTTCGGCGCAGATAAAAACGGACACTATTTATGACCGTTGGGGACAGCTCAATCAGATTCGGTATTCTACAAAACTAGACCTCGCAGAAAAAAGCAAGGCCTATCTGTTTCAGCGAGGGATAATGGCGGGGCAAACTGTTTTTGAACTCGACAGCATTCGGGTATTCGATAAGAACGGAAAGAGTAAGATGATCAATGATCCTCTAATGTTAGACCCTCCCAAAGGGGTTCAAGGAGCCTCTGCGATAAGTATACGCAGTAGTACTGCTAAGAAAGCAGCAGCTGAAAAATACAGGGCGAACTCAATTTCAACCGCCACCGATTATGTAGAAGGTCGTGCAGGTATGCTGGTTCGCCGCAAAATACCGAAGGGTGAAAATGTCAAAAACATTATTAGGTTGGACGATAGTCCTGAGATCGAATTGATCGAGAATATGGAAGGTGGAAACGGAGATCTCAAAGCAAAAGTCTATATCCCCGCAGGGGCAACGGATCGCAAACTGATCCTCGATTTAGGTGACGGCAAAAGGTGGGAAAAACTCTACACTATTCGCGGCTATCACCTCAATGAAACTGACTTCAAGCGGAAAGATCAGCTTACCGAAGCACAGACCTGGCGCGCTGAAGGACAAGACCACCTCTATCTTCGCCTACGCTCTACCGAAAAATTGCTGTACATCTCCCAGGGAGAAACCCGCTATAAGCCGGTGCCCGTAGGGCGGCAGCTGGACGAGGTGTACCTCAAAGGTTTAGCTACGGGCAAGTACCTGCTGGAGATCATCGACCTGGGAACAAGGGAGAAGCGCTACCACTGGATGGTGATATAGGTTGGTTGCCCGGCCTTCAGGCCGTGCAGGTTCATCTGCCTTCAGGCTGAAGAATAGTTACACGTGCTGATCCAGCATCACCATGTTCCCGTCCGGGTCTTTTAGCATTACGCGGCCGGGGCCGGGCTTCACGCCTTCAAGCGTGGCGATGAGCTCGATGCCCTTGGCTTGCAGATCTGCCTGTATCTCCCGGATATCTGAGAATTCTCCGATGGGTTTTCCGTCTTCGTCCCACCCGGGATTAAAGGTCAGGATATTGCCCTCGAACATTCCCTGAAAGATGCCGATCAGCGCGTTACCGTTTTTCATGATGTAAAACCGACTTTCGGCCGCTCCGGCAAGGATATTAAAACCGAGAGCTTCGTAGAATTTGCGGGAGGCTTCGAGGTCTTTTACGCTGAGGCTCGTGGAGAAAGCGCCTAGGTGCATGGGAATATTATTTGTTGAGACTTGCAATATACGATGTGTTGCGCCGGAAAGCGTCAAACTTTATTTACTCCACCCGAATCTGCCCAGTTCCCGTAAAGGGAATACCATCAGCGGTAATTCCTTCCACCCGGATGGAGTAATTGCCTGCTTTATCACCCGTGAAAAAGTCAAATGAAGTGCCCTGCTTATTGGATGCCCAAAACAGTGTTGTTCGGTAATCTGCCGCATCTGCTGTTGAAGGGCTAGAATAATCCGGGCTGTAAAACTCCCGGGCCTGGTAGAACCCGGGATGTCTTAGCTGTAGTTTGCCAGGGTTAGGCCGCTTAATCTCTCCTGGCTTTTTACTGAGCAGAGAAATCACCGTTCCTTTGATCACGTAGAGCTGTGCGAAATAGCCGGAAAGAATATCGATGACGGCAATATCGTTCGGGTCAATCATGTGTACGGCAGTACTGTCAATTACCCGGCCGTCGAGGACAACTACTGGTTTTACCCCGGCGGAGAGCGGACCGATTACCATTCCTGGTTTCCCGCCAGTTATCGTCCGTTTTACGGACGGAACAACAAGGCTGATGAGGTCAAAAATGTTGTCCTTCCGGAAGCCGTCAAACTCGGGGTCGTCGGCCCGGAACTTTTGGGTGCCACCGAAATAAAACACGCCTTTCTCTTTGTAGCGATTCTCTATTTCTTGCTCTCGGATTTGGGCGCGGTTGCGGCCAGAGGTGACCGTTACTTCAGCAAGGTCTACGGAGAGGGAGAACTCCTCCGGCGAAGCATTCATTTGGTCTTGCCGTACGTTGAAAGCGTATTCTTTCAGTGCTTCGGTTCGGTAGGCGCGCTCGGGGAAGTTGTAGGCAGCATTGAAGGTGAAGGGTTCTTCTTTAAGTTGGTAGATGTCGACGTAGCTGCTGCCCAGTTTGTTGAACTTACCCTTGGCACGCTTCTCTTCATTTCTTTCGCGGAAGACGTTGGCCTGGAGCATTACATCGGTGGTGTCCGTCAGGTCAAAGCCGTCGAAGAGGAATAGACCATCCTCACCGGTCGTCAGGTTCAGGACGTTGAAGTTGTCAGCTGATAAAATGGAGAGTTGGACGTCGGCCTTCACTGGCGCATCCTTCTTGTACTTGGTTATTTTACCCGCGAAAGAGAGGTGTTCTTCGGGCGGATAGGAGATGTCCGGTAAGCGTTGAGCGAGTACATCCTGCCAGGAAAATTTGCGCCAGCCGTGGGTCATTAATAAGAGGTCGAGCAGGGTGTTGGTTTTGGCATTGTCTTTGGTGAAGTATTGTCCGATATCGTTGATGCGCCCTTTGAGTTCCGACTGAAGCCAGAGGTAATTCTGAACGTTGAGCGTGGCGTTATTCTCTCCGAGTAAGTCGCTGTTGTAGACGCTAACGGAGAAGTCTGCACTGTCTAAATTGTACTTTGAAATGGTGGCGAGTTGGATACCTATTCGGCTGCGTTTGAGATAAGCTTCTTCGTCTGTTTTCAATTCGAGTTGGATGGCCTCTTCGGGGTTTTTATTGAAGGAAAGCCGCTCACAAACAGGGCGGCCCTGGCCGTCGAATAAGGTGAAGTGCAGTAAGCCAGAAGGTATATCGGCCTTTGCGAGGGCAATGCGTTGCTGCTCATTATCACTGAGTTGCTCGTTCAGAAACACCTGCCCCCGGACGTGACCAACCAAAGAACAGCCCGTAAGCTTAGTGGCGGTATTAGATTTTAGTACGACCTGAATTTGGTCTGCGCTCCGGCTGGTCACCTTTAGCTGGTACCCGTTGGAAAGAGCTGCGGGCAAGGGAAAGATTTTCTCCTTGCCATCGTGGGTTACCCGCACAACATACCCGTTGCCTGCACCGGCTGGAAGCTTGAGCAGGCCAATGCCTTCATGGATGGTTTGGATCGGACTGGAGAGCTCCCCTCCGGCGTTAAGCAGTTCGCCGCGGACGGAGATACTGCGACCCCGATCGTTTTCTACTTTGAAGGCGACGGTGTTTTCCATCCCGGCGATGAGGTGGCCGCCTTCGGGGAAAAACTGAAGGGAAAAGTCCTTGGCTGTATCTGTTACGGAGGATTCCTGACCTCGGAGATCAAGTAAGCGAATAGACTTCTGGAAGAGGTAGTCGGGCGCAAAGTTGCGCTGGTAGCGCGTGTAGGCGCGCAAGGTGTAGGTGCCGGTGGTGTCTTTTGGGGTGGTTGTAATGTCGAGCGGAGCACTGCCGTCCTTCGTTTGCAGAGTGTAGGTTTTCATGATCTCTCCGTCCGGGCTTACCCAGTCTGCATAAACAACCGGCGTAGCGGCGTAGGTGCGGTGAGTGGCGCCGTCGCGAACAAAGACTTTGCACCAAATGGTCTCGCCGGGGGCGTAGCAGGGTTTGTCGTGGCTGATGTAGACCTTTTCGGTTCGGAAACTCTCCAGGTAGCTTTCCAGCAGGTTTGCGGGCGTTTTTTGGGCGCGGACGCTGGTGCAGTGGAAGGTTAGGAAGAGCAGGGTAAGGGTAAGGGTAAGGTAGCGCATGGTGCCTGGCTTGGGTTTTATCGAAAAAAATCAGACTTTCCGTAACAAAAGAATGGTTGTTATCAGACAACGTTTTTATCCGGTAGGTAGGTTTTATAATGGTCGAGGAGTTGCACTCCGAGCTGAGACGTAAAGCTTTACGTCTCTGCTCGGAGTGCAACTCCTCGACCAATGTTTTTACCCATCCTTGCACCTGCGTAAGCGCCAAAAAATACGATTTGATCTGAAAAAGGAAAGCCCCGCGGGACGTACCGGCGAGGCTTTCATAAAAGGTCAGAACTTTCACTGTTACTAACCTAACGGAGCGTTTTTGAACGATGTTCGGTGGCGTTTGAAAAAAGCTTTAGTCAAACTGGTTTAAACCTTTTTATTCACGACTTTATCCGAAAAATGATAACAAAAAAACGCAGGAGCGATTTAGTTGCCGGAAGGGACAAGCTCAACCTTTGAAGTGGCTTTATTTACACCCGGCCCGATGCTTTCCAGCAGAAAGTTCGTCATCTTAGTGTAGAGGTGTAGGCGGGTGGGGCCGCCGTAGATGCCGTGATTACGATTGGGGTAGAAATAGGTGTCGAACTGTTTGTTGTTCATGATCAGCGCGTTGGCCATTTCGGCAGTGTGCTGGAAGTGAACGTTGTCATCTCCCATACCGTGTACCAACAATAAGTCGCCTTCGAGGCGGCCGGCGTAGTGGATGGGACTGTTCTTGTCGTAGCCGTCCTTGTTTTCGGCGTAAGTACGCATATAGCGCTCGGTGTAGATGCTGTCGTACCATTTCCAATTGGTGACGGGGGCAACGGAGATTGCTGCTGCGAACACATCACTGCCCTGCAGGATGCAGTGGAGGGCCATGAAGCCACCGTAGCTCCAGCCGAAGATGCCGATCTTTTCTTCGTCGATGAAGTCCATCTTGCCGAGGTGTTTAGCAGCGCTGATTTGGTCTTCAGTTTCCTGCTTGCCTAGGGTGAGGTAGGTCTGCTTTTTCATTTCTTCGCCGCGCGCGCCGGTTCCCCGGTTGTCAACGACGGCGATGACGAAGCCGCGCTGCGCCAGCATCTGAAACCAAGCCATGTTCTGGCCGCGCCAGTTGTCCATCACCTGCTGGCTTCCGGGGCCGCCGTAAACGTGCATCAGCAACGGGTGCTTGCGGCCTGCGACCATATTGGCGGGCTTGATCATGTAACCGTTAAGGGTAGTGCCTTCTTCGGTCTTAAAGTCGAAGAACTCTACTGGTTGATAGCCAAAAGCCTTCAGTTTATTCTTCAGGCCCATATTGTCGATGATTTGGCGGATGGGTTGGCCACGGCCATCCATCACCGTCACAGTTTCCGGACTGTTGATGGTAGAGTTGGTGAGCACGAAGTAGTCGTAAGTGTCGGAGAACTGAGCGGAGTTTACGCCACGTTCGGCTGCAACGGGCCGGGGCATGTCCTTACCCTTCAGGCTCTTCCGGAACACCTGGCGGCCGGTGGGGCCGTTCTTTGCTGCCTGAAAGTAAATCTGGCCGTTGTGCAGGCCGTAGAAGTCAGTTACGTCCCAGTTGCCGTTTGTGACCTGAGTAGACTTGCCCTTCTTCATGTCGTAGAGATAGACGTGGTTGAAGCCAGATTGCTCGCTGGTCCAGATGAACTCCTTGCCGTTCTCGAGAAAGGTCAGGTTATCGTGGGCGTCGATGTAGTATTTGTTTTCTTCTTTTAATAGCGTGCTTTGCTGGTCTGAGGCGAGGTCAAAAAGGAGGAGCTCAAGCTTGCTCTGGTGGCGATTCATGCGTTGTGCGGTGAGGCGGCCACCCTCAGTGGTCCATTGTACGCGGGGCAGGTAATGCCACTCGTCTTCCGGGCTGGTGTTGACGGAGAGGAGGTCTTTGGTCTTACCTGAATTTACGTTGAATGCGTGCAGGCTAACGGTGCTGTTTTCCTCGCCCACCTTTGGGTACTTGAAGGTGTTGTACTCAGGGTACATGCCGTTGTGGAAGTCGGTATAGGTGAATTCTTTCACTTTACTCTCATCGAATTTAAGGTAGGCGAGGTAGCTACCGTCCGGACTCCAGTGGATGGCGCGGGCGAAAGAGAATTCCTCTTCATAGACCCAGTCTGAGGCGCCATTGATGATCTTGTTTGTCTCTCCGTCCGAAGTAACCTGCGTCATTTTTCCTGAAGCCAGTTCCTTGATCCATACATTATTGTCTACGACGAAGGCGACACGCTTTCCGGTTGGGTCCAGCGTAGCCAGGCGGTGCTTTTTGTCGGGGTAGACGGGCGTAAGGGTCTCTGTTACCAAGTCGTAGACAAAGAAGTAAGATTGCGAGCTGCGGCGGAACAACTGCTCACTCTGGTTGCTGAGCATCAGTTTGGATTCATCCGTGCTGAACTGGTACTCGTCAATCCGACCGTCAAAGCCAGTATCATTGGGTAACTCTGCTCCTTGTGCAAGAACGTTGGTGCGGTTACCTGTTTTTAGATCGTACTTCACCACCGCATTCTCTTCGAGGCGGGTAAATGAGCGCCCGTCCTTCAGGAAGTTGAAACCACTTACCCGATCGGGCATGAAGGTGTAGTTCTGCCAGACGTCTTCGATGGTGATGGCCTTGGTCTGAGCAAAGATCAGGCCGCTTGTGAAAAGTAAGAGTAAGAGTGCGGTTTGGCGCATTTGGGTTGGTTTGTTTGGAAGGGTAACGTTTTTTTGTGGGAGTGGGTTGGTGCATCAGCTCATCTGTATCCATGATGCCGTACTTACGGACCTTACCAACGACGATTGACTATATCGCGAAACTAATTTGTCTTGATATATATTTAAAGCACTAAAGGAACCGAAAATGGACTTATTATCCAGGATCACCATGAATCCACAAGTGATGAACGGAAGACCGACAATCAGAAATATGAGATTTACCGTTGCCCATATGCTGGAATTGTTAGCAGGCGGAATGACTATTGATGAGATTATTGAAGACTATCCGTATGTTGAAAAAGAGGATGAATACGCATGTCTTCAGTATGAAAAACGTAATTCTTATGGAAGTTGATTTTACGAGGAAACAAGGCCAATACTTGGTTTTTATTTATTACTATGTGAAACTAAATAAGCGTTCCCCAGCTTTTTCAGACTTTGGAAAATACTTTGAAGACAGTCCGGCAAGTGTGAACAGTATGATTAAGAAACTTGAGGAAAAAGGCTTGATAAGAAAAGAGGTGGGGAAGCCAAGAAGCATTGAGCTATTATTAGAAAAGAAAGAGTTGCCTGAGCTGGAATAGTACCTAGTGGGCTGGCCGGTAAGTATCGTTTCATGAAGCCGACGGCAGCGTGGTACTGGAATTTAAGTTCTTCAATGTAGGTGCGGGGCTCATCCCTGCACCTGCGCGGAAAGAAATTTGTTATTATCGTTCGCTCAGCGAACGATACAAGCGTTTCAGTGGATGCTGATACGGGGCGGAGGCAAGCCCCGTATCACAGGTCAGTGTGCATGAACTTAAATTACACTGTACTAGGCTATGTACCCTTCCCTCACCCATGCTGCACCGCCGCCAAATCCCACCCTCGGTCTCCGCCTTTTCCTTCCAGGTGGTTTAGTGCGCTCTGGATGGAAAGAAAGTGATGCTCTGCCCCCATCCGCTCCATGAGCCCGCACTGGAAGAGTTTGTCGCGGACGGGGCCGATCATGCCGCAGAGGCAAAGTTCGGCGCCTTGCTTTTCGAGCGCGTCGAGGAAGCCGGTGAGGACGAAGATGCCGCTGGTGTCGATGTCGTTGATGGTGTGCCCATCGAGGATGACGGCGCGGATGCTTTCGCCCCGCTGGCGAACTAGGGCTTCCATTTGGTCGCGGAAGTACTCCGCGTTGCCGAAGTAGAGCTCGGCGTCGAAACGAACGATGAGGACGCCCGGCTCGGCCTCGGCCTCTTCAAAGCGCTCGATGTTGCGGAAAGCGTTTGTACCCGGTACGCGCCCGAGTTCAGCCAGGTGCGGCCGCGCCGCACGCCAGAAAACGAAGAATAAGGACAACAATACTCCACCCGCAATACCGTACTGGAGGCCGGCGAAGAGGGTGAAAAAGAAGGTGATGAGCAGGGTGGAAAGCTCCTTGGGCGCGAGGCGGTAAAGCCGTTTCATTTCCGCCAAATCAAAGAGGTTACGGACGGAGAAAATGATGATTGCTGCCAGTACCGGAACGGGCAGGTAGTAGAACCAGGGTGTAAGGAACAGCAGTACGATTACGAGCAGGACAACGGCGGTGATGTTGCTCAGGGCCGTCCGTCCGCCCCCGCCTTCCACCACGGCGGAGCGGCTGAAACTTGCCGAAGTCGGGATGGCCTGGAAAAAGCTGCCCGCAATTTTACTGACGCCGAGGGCGATGAGTTCACGGTTGGGTTGTATCCGGTAATAGCCGTGTTTAGGCGCAAAAGCCTTGCCGATGGAAAGGGTCTCGATGAAACTTATAAGGGCCATTACTACGGCAACGGGCAGGAGTTGCCATAGTGTCGTGAATTTAACGGTTGGGAGTAAGAAGCTGGGCAGGCCTGCCGTAATATCTTTCAGTGTGACAACACCCCACGCTTTGCCAAGCAAAGCAACGATAAGGGTAGAGACAGCAAGTAAAACCAGCATTGTCGGAAACCTTGTTGGTAACCATCGCTTCGCAGCAAAGAGCGACAACAACGCCCCAAGCCCTAAGAATGCAGACGGAAGGTGTAGGCTATGCAAACCTTCCCATAATGAGATGATGGTCTGGTGTAAGTACCCGCCGCCACTGGTCTTGATCCCGAACAAGGTATCCACTTGAGAAACAATGATGAGTACCGCTGCCGCTGATACGAAGCCGGAGAGTACTGGCCGGCTCAGCAAACTCACAATTCCGCCGAAACGAAAGAGTCCGAAAACCAATTGCAGTAGCCCCGTCAGTGCTGCCAAAATAATTACGTACCCAACGTACTCCACAGTGAAAGGCTCCGCAATGCCGCTCAGACCATTCAAACACAGCAAGGACGCAAGTGCCGTTGGTCCAACACTAACGTGCGGCGTGGAAGCCATGACGGCATATACTAACATCGGCACCAAAGCCGCGTACAAACCATAGACAGGGTCTACGCCCGCAAGCATCCCGTACGCCATCGCCTGTGGGATAAGGAGAATGCCCAGGGTTAGACCAGCCGAGAGATCCGTTAAGACTTCGGGCCTTGCGTAATTAGATGGGGCTGGGAACCAGGGCATTTAAGTAGTAGTGTAGTAATTTAGTCTTCTAGTAGAGTAGTCGCTGCCGCGCGGGATTGGCTGCAAAGAGAAAGTTTGGATTATTTGGATTACAAGGGTTCAGGCAGGATTGGCGTGGTTAATCCTGATTAAATCCTTGTAATCAAAATAATCCTAACCCCTTTATCACGTGCGGTAGCGACTACATTACTACCGCACTACAAGACTACATTACTTCCAGGGCCAAGATGTCCCTCACCTTATCCTGCACGTTGACCACTTTCTCGTAGCCCCGCGACTTGAGTAGACTGGTTGCGATGGTAGAGCGGTAACCGCTTCCGCAGTGGATATAGACCGTTTCGTTTTGATCGATCTCGTCCATTCGAGCATTGAGCTCGGCGAGGGGGAGGTTGACGGCGGTGCTGAGGTGGCCGTTGGCAAATTCGCTGGGCTTGCGCGCGTCGATTACGTTTTTTGCCGCTCCGAAGGAGAGGGCCTCACCGAAGGTGTCTGCCTTAATTGTAGCGATGCTGTCTACCTCGCCGCCGTAGGCCTTCCAGGCAGCGAGACCGCCGTCGAGATAGCCGAGGGTATTGTCGTAGCCGACGCGGCTTAAACGCTCAACGGCTTCTGCTTCCCGACCAGCATCGGTGACGAGCAGGATGGGCTGGCTTAGGTCGGGGATCATCTCTCCGGCCCAGGGAGCGAAGCTACCGTCGAGGCCGATGAACACACTGTTCGGAACAAAGCCTTTAACAAATTCCTCCTTGGCCCGTACATCAAGAATCAGTGGGCGCTTTGCGTTGGCGACGCGCTCAAACTCAGCGGGTGCGAGGGCCACGTTGCCGGTCTTCATCACGTTGCTGAAGGATTCGTAACCTTGCTTATTCATTCGTACGTTTTCGCCGAAGTAAGCAGGTGGAGGCAGTAGGCCTTCTGTGACTTCCTTGATGAATTCCTCGCGGGTCATATCAGCACGTAGGGCGTAATTGGTAGCTTTTTGGTTGCCGAGGGTGTCTTGGGTTTCGCGGCTCATTTTTTTGCCGCAGGCGGATCCGGCTCCGTGGGCGGGATAGACGATTACATCGTCGGGCAGCAGCATGATTTTGCGGCGGAGGCTTTCGTAGAGGAGACTGGCAAGGTCTTCCGTTGTCAGCGCACCCTTTTTCTGAGCCAGGTCTGGCCGACCAACGTCGCCAATAAAAAGGGTGTCTCCCGAGAAAATTGCCTTCGGCGTCCCCTTCGGGTCCAGCAAAAGGTAGGTTGTACTTTCTAATGTGTGGCCGGGGGTATGGAGTACGCGGATGGTCATTGTTCCTACTTTGAACTCTTCACCATCGGTGGCTTCGTGCTTTTCATAGTCCGTCTTGGCGCCGGGGCCATAGACGATGGTCGCACCGGTTTTGGCGGCCAGATCCAAATGCCCGCTCACGAAGTCAGCGTGAAAATGGGTCTCGAAAATATACTTGATGGTTGCCCCGTCTTTGGCGGCCCGTTCGATGTACGGCTCCGGACTGCGTAGCGGATCAATGATGGCGGCTTCGCCGCTGCATTCAATGTAATAAGCACCTTGAGCGAGGCAGCCGGTATAGATTTGATCGATGGTCATGCGGCGAAGGTAATATTATATGATTGTTTGATCATGTAACATCGCCAAATGCAACTGAGTTGACGAGTTGGTGAGTCACTGAGTGGTAACAGCGGCAACCACTCAGAGACTCACCAACCGACTAACTCACTTATACCAATCCAACACCCGGACCTCAATACTTTTATCTCCCTTGGTTACCATCTCGGCGAACTTCTTAGTGTCCATAAAGGTGCCGTCTTTGTTACGGTAGTGGAAGGGGTAGACGACCCGAGGTTTGAAGTCGAGCACGGCTTCGGCAGCGTCCGCCATAGTCATGGTATAGGGTAGGTTCATGCAGACGAAGGCGAAGTCTATATCACTAAGTGCGCGCATTTCCTCTATCGGGCCAGTGTCTCCGCTGAAGTAGTAACGTTCATTACCGAGTTCAATAACGTATCCGTTGAATTTTCCGGGCGGGTGAGGTGCATCAGCTGATTCTGGCAGATTGTAGGAAGCTACGGCTTCGATGGTGATGTCTCCCCGGGCAATATCGTCTCCGTTTTCTAGCGTGAACATATCCTTAAAGCCAAGTTCAGCAGCCTGGTTGATGACGGTTTCGGGGCCAAAGAGCTCCGCCTTGCTTAGGTCCAGCGCGGAGAGTACGCCTTTGTTGAAGTGGTCTCCGTGGGTGTGGGTGATGAGCACCATGTCCGGTGCGGCGAAGCCTGCAAACTTTTCGGGCTTGTCGTAAGGATCAATGAAGATGGTTTTGCCAGTGTACTCTAGCACTACAGCGGAGTGAAATATGGGGGTCATCTTTACCCCTGATTGCTCGGCGGGCTTGCTCAGCGGGTTTTCGGTGGAGACTTCCGGCGTGTCGGTGGTGGCAGCGGGTGTATCTCCACAGGCAAAGAGAGTAATGGCCATCAGGGCCAGGAAGAGAATGCGCATGGTTGTGTATTTGGTGGTAGAACCCGGTGGGGGAGTGGTAGTTCAGGCGGGGGAGGTTGGAATCGCGGATTTGAGCGGGTTACGCGGGTGAACGCGGATTTTTTTGTCAGGCATCCACTGTTCTAGAGGTGCATCCTTGCCCAGAAAACTCACCTTGCACCCTGCGGCCGCGCCCCTGCCCTTACTTCCTGCTGAATTCCTTCCACGTCATCACCAGGGGCAATCCGATTAAGATCAGGGCCACAAGGTTGATAATAACAATGTTGTGTAAAGCGCCATAGTAGAAAGAAAGGCCACTGTCGATGACAAACCAACTTAGGAGGCCCGCCCACATAGCCTTATACGCCCAAAGTTGACGCTGTTTAAACGCATTTTCAGAAATGAAAACCATCAGAACGTGAAAACCAACTATGGTGCCGCCAATGATGCCGAAAAGCCAGTTCTTTAATTGTAAAATCTGCGAATTAAATCCATCTTCCGGGAAAAATACCCGTTCTGTTCCTGCATTATGAAGTTCGAAGAAGAGGCTGTTACCCGCAAAGGCAACCAACAGGCCGACAACAATTGTCATTACGTTGGCCCAGGTAAGCCATTTTTGCCAAAAAGAAAAGCTAGTGGATTTCATGCGTTTAAAGGTAGAGACTATTGGCAGTAACCCAAAAAAAATCAATCTTCAGACATGCGGTAGCCTACTACAAGACTACCCCTACGGTACCTCCACAACATAAGGACGCGGGCAATGATGTCTTTCAGCTTTGCGTCACGTACTAAAATTCGATTCTTTTCAAGTAGTCGTTTTCCCGGTAGCCAAACTCGTTTTTCTCAACTACTCGGTAAAGCCAACTTCCGGTGCGTTTGCCATTACGGTAATTGCCCGCTTCGACGACTTGGCCTCGCCTATTCGTCAAGACCCATGGACCGTGTAAACGGCCGTTGCGAATAGTGTATTCAATATTCGCAACTTCGCCATATTGATTCCTTTTTAAGGGCCAGAAAACTTGCTTTTGTTTGAAACAGTAGCTACCATCGACTTTATAGACGATTGAAATGAGGAAATCACGAAATTTTTGATAGCGAAAGGGCTCATACCCATTGTTTACACCTCTCCAGCAATCGCCCCTAGCGGTATAATAACAACCTGTTTTATCAACTTCCGTAAATATGATGGAAGAGCTACCAACATTAGCGAGAAATCCGCAACTAGCGGAAAGTCTCGGCGTGAAAACTCTAACGGTATCTACACATCTTCCTTTGTACACATCAGTTACCGCAAACACCAACCAATCACCAAGGGCACGACGCCCACTTCCTTTTGTGCGTCGAATCAATTTTCCTTCAAAAATCAACTTACAATTGTTAGTTCGATAGTCCGCTTGGTTTAGCCCCAAACCAATCTCTTTAATTGGAAGGTCGACTTCATGCGGGGTACAACTACACGCTCCAATACTCTTGCTAAATAGTAACAGGCCAAGGGTAAGTAGCGCAAACAAGTATCTCATGAAAGATAAACTCATATTGCTCAGTCCTATTGCATATACTTGATTACTTACCGTACCCTCCAACACGCGGTAGCGCTATCAATCTACCCACTATCAATCCATCAATCTAATTAAGGTACCTCCACCACATTAAGGACGCGAGCAATGATGTCTTCCTGCTTAATATTCTCCGCTTCGGCTTCATAAGAAAGGCCGATCCGGTGGCGGAGCACGTCTTCGCAGACGGCGCGGACATCCTCCGGCGTAACGTAGCCACGGCGTTCGAGGAAGGCGTGGGCTTTGGCGGCCTTGGCCAGGTTGATGCTGGCGCGCGGGCTCCCCCCGAAGGTGATGAGCGGCTTCAGGTCACCGAGCCGGTAGGCTTCGGGTTCGCGGGTAGCGAAAACGATGTCGATGATGTAGCGCTCGATCTTATCGTCCATGTAAATCTTCAGGACGCTCTCGCGGGCCTTCATGATCTCGGCCGTCGTTGCGACGGCTTCCACGGGGGCAAAACCCTGGGAGAGGTTGCGGCGCATGATCTCAATCTCGTCTTCCCGGGTAGGATAGCCGATGGTGCACTTCAGCATGAAGCGGTCGGTCTGCGCTTCGGGCAGCGGGTAAGTTCCTTCCTGCTCGATGGGGTTTTGGGTGGCCAGTACGAGGAAGGGCTCTTGTAACTTGAAGGTCTCATCCCCGATGGTTACCTGCCGCTCTTGCATCGCTTCCAGCAGGGCAGATTGTACTTTGGCGGGCGCACGGTTGATCTCATCCGCTAAAACAAAATTAGCAAAAACCGGGCCTTTACGGACCGTGAAATCGTTGACACTCTGGTTGTAGATCATTGTTCCGACGATGTCGGCCGGCAACAGATCGGGCGTAAACTGAATGCGGCTGAACTCAGCGCGGATCGTTTTAGCCAGCGTATTGATGGCGA
Organism: uncultured Lewinella sp.; assembly: GCA_964410795.1. GTDB lineage: Bacteria > Bacteroidota > Bacteroidia > Chitinophagales > Saprospiraceae > Neolewinella. Next base: position 24,629 of record CAYPIM010000054.1, read on the forward strand.
GCGTCTTTGCCAATCCGGGCAAACCTTCCAGCAAAATATGGCCCTTCGTGAGCAGGCCCAGCAACAGACGATCAATCATGTATTCCTGTCCTACAATGACCCCGCCGACCTCCTTGCGGATGCGGTCAATCACTTCACTGTCAATTCTGATTTGCTGGTTAAGGGCTTCAATATCTACGCTGGCCATGGGTCTGCTTGGTATTTTGATTTTGTTGGGGGCCGCTAAGATAGGAAAGGAGAGTAGAAGTCAAATAGTCAGGGAGTCAAATAGTCAAATAGTCTTGTAGCTGAGCCGTATTTAATGCCTACTATTTGACTACCTGACTGTGTGACTATCTGACTATAAAAAAGGCGCGGCCGCAGGTGCAATGAAAGGTTTTAAGCACTTGATTTCAGGCCCTGAAAGGATTTTATTTTTAGTGGTGGGTTGTCTAATTCGTCGATGATTATCCGTTACGAGTTTTACCGTCAAAATACGAAGTGTTTTTCCTGAAAAGCCCCTCTCCGCCGAGCCGGAGGCGAGGCTTGTGGGAGAGGGGGTGGGGAGAGGCCGCTAGAGGGCAAGCCTTACGGATTAAGTACCCTATCCTTAACGGTAGATTGACGATTTCCACAGTAAAACTGCCCGACCGGCCGCGAGCATCAGCTGTGAATTAGTATGAAAATTTGGTTATAGAAAACATATTTAGTCACAAAATAGTGATATATTTGCATTGCAGTTGATCTTTCAACAATCCACGAATTCATGACTGAAATCAGCCTCCGTCTCAAGCGCCTGGGCAAGAAACGTATCCGCACTGTTCCTTATCAAGTTTCCACGGAGGTGAAGACCCTGGCGGACCTGATTCGCGCAGCGGTAACCAATGAAGTGGAACGCTTCAATACTTCCCGTTCAGAGCCCAAGCTCTTCGCTTTTCTCACCCCCGCTGAAATCCAGGCCCAGTCTCAAGACGGGAAAATCGGTTTCGGTGACGTTGCCAACGCTGACGAAGCTAACCTCGAAAAAGCCATTGAGGTGGCCTTCCAGGCCCACGCCGACGGCGTCTTCCTTGTTTTCATCAACGACGACGAAATCCGCTCCCTAGACGATGAGATCACCCTTGAAGAAGGTACAGAAGTAACCTTCCTTCGGCTAACCTTCTTAACCGGATTGCTCTGGTAACCCTCTTTTACTTCAACACCTCCCCGCTCCTCAGGAGCGGGCTCACCTTCAACACAAGCTACCGCACAGCGATTTTCCCTCGAATCTCCCCGGGCCACCTTCACATCCCCTATCTATGATCCCTGCTGAACAAGCCTCAAAATTCCTGCAGCAACACACCCCTCCCGAGCTAAAGCCCGCTCACTTTGAGCACCTTGGCAAAGCCTACCGCGAACTTGCTGAGACCATCACCCGCTGGAGCCATCACTCCCGTGAAGACGGTAAGACGGACCACGAAGTCTTCACCGCCGCCTTCGGCGAAGACCCCGGGTTCAACCCCTGGACGACGAATGACGGTAAGAAGCTGGCGATGATCCTCTACGGTGGGCTGAAGGCCCACCTCGTTCCTGCCATCTGGGAGATCACCCGTACCCTGCCCTACCAGACCGGCCACAGCCGCCGCCCTTTCCGCCGCGCGCCACAAGTGAACCCGCTGGAAAGACGCCTGGACCGAATGCGCCAACTCTACCACGTTGGTAAAACAGGCTTTGCTGGCCTCAGCCTTACCCAAACCGCTCAGTACAGTGGCTACAACCAGTGGCAAGCCCCAAACCTCGCCCTCTGGTTTACCGCAGGGCTTAACGAACCTGCGACCGCTGAACCCCTGCGGACCCTCCTGGCGGACATCCTCGCCGGCGAAGACGAAATCGGCCTCGTCAACCGCGGCATTATCATGGGATTGTTGACCACGGATGATCCACAGAACTGGAAATTGGTGGAAGACCTACTCCTCGCCGCCCAGCGGCAGGAAGGCCTACGGCAAACCATCCTGGAGAGCCTGGATGAGACTTCCATCGGCGCGCTGCGGCACTTCATCCGGGTTATTTTGGACAACGACCTGGCCCGCTTCAGTGCCGTTGTTCGGGCGGTAGATACCTGGTTCGGCTTCGGCTGGGAAGCTCCGAAAAAGAAGACCATTGAGCGAGTACTGACACTGGCGGATGGATTTCTTTCTGAACCAGCTTCCGCACTCACTACCCTCATGACTCCCGGTAATAAGCAGGACAATCTCGAGGTGTACACTGCGCTGTGGAGTTTTGCGCTCTCCAATACCGACCACGCCATTGTCCGGGCAAGCGAACTTGTAAAGCACGAAAATAGAAGCCCTCGCCTTGTTGGTTTGATGTTCCTTCATGAGACGGGTTTGTCTTCACAAGGGGTTGGTACTTATCTCCACGACCACTTTGGCGAAGACCTGGAAGTTGATTACTGGTTGTTGCTGAACGCACCGGAAAAGATGGAGTTGACCGAGAGTTTCTATGACCGCATCGTCGCCTACGGCGAGCAGCTACCGAAGGAGGGCAAAACCTTTACTGGTACGGTCTTTAGCTGGAGTTCTATTTCGGCAACACCGCTCTATTTCTATGATTGGCTCATTCAACGGGCCGGGGCGGAACAGCTGCGTCGTTTGTGCGAAGACATCGCTAAAGTACCGTCTGAGGCCCGCGAACGGCTGCTCCGTAAAATATTTCCAGACAACTACAGCTGGTCGTTAGGCTACGGGCCGGAACTTGATAAAAGGAAAGCAAAGCGGTCTGCCGCCGAAGACTGGAAGCGGGACCTCATCCGCCAAGCAGCGGCCGACCGTAACAGCGGCGTGATGGCCACCGGCGTCCGCTTCCTTGGAGCGTTAGAACTGGAAAACGCAGACCGTGAACTAATCATCGATCTCCTCCGCCGTAAGGGCAAGGAACTACGCAGTGAGCTGATCAAGGTCTTACTCGCGCAAAACGGAACAGTACTTAAAGAAATGGTCACGGAGCTGCTTGCTGCGAAGAGTGTAGACCAACGCTTGGCCGGCCTTGAAGTAATGACCGTCCTCTATGATGCAGATAAGCTGACGACTTTCGTACTGGCCCAACGCAGCCTCTACGCTGAACGGAAGAAGTTCAATAAAAACGAAGAAGTACTACTCGCCAAGTTCGACGCGCCGTTGGAGAACGAAATCTCGTTTGCTAACGGCTTTAACGTAATTGACTTCAACAAGCTCACCCCCCTGATCGAGCCCAAAATCCAGTTCGACAAGGATGGCGAAACCGGCCTGGCGGGGAAGCTGAAGTCTGCGGCCCAGCACATTGTGAACCGAACTACCGGAGGGGCATCGACCTTCCTTTTTCAAGGTTTGGTAGACAAGAAAAAAATGCTCAGCGCCTTTAATGATCTTCTAAAGCTGCTGCGTGAACACGGAAAGCTGGAGTACACCTACTGGTACGGAGAAGAGTATTCTGAAGTTGTTTTGCTGGAAGACAGGCTTGGTTTTACGGACCCCAAGGCCTTTGCTGTAAGTGCACTGGAAAAACTAGACTACTTACCCTTACCTGAAGTTTGGAAAGGCTGGTACGAGCGGTCTGGGTTGAATGATTTTGAATTGCTCTTTGGTATTGAGGCGCTTAAGGAAGACGGGTTCCAGACACTAACCGGACCTTTCGAACCTTTTCTTGCGCATTACAGCCTCCAACTGCCCGTACCAGAGATGAAAGGGACGGAAAGTGAAAAAGAGCGCGCGCTTGATCGGGTCGCAAATCTCCTTAGTAAATTCCTGGAGGCCCATGCCGATAAACCAACCATTACCCAGTTTAAGGTAGATGTGCTGGAAGATATGATTGCGCGCTTGCCGGAAAAATTGAAGACGGTTCAGAAGGTGAAAAGTGAGTGGGGCTTCGAGAGCGAGCTGTTCTGGGCGCGGAGTTTACAAAGCGCTGTTCCTGGTAATCTAGGCACTCCGCTCTACAAGGATATGGGAGACTTTGACGTCTCTCTTCTGAAACGACTCTGGCAACTGCAGCGTTTTTTGATGGCGCGCACGCTGGTGCAAGGAAAGGATGAAGGCAGTATTCAGGACATTGCACGGGTAAAACCGCCGCGTGGTATTGACGCTCCTGCTCCGGCACCCTGGCTAACGGTCTACCTCTATGAACAGGGCGAAATATCGGACGATGACCTGCTACAAACCAGCCTGCACGTACCCGGAATCTTCTCGGTCCTGAACGGTAATCGTTCCATGCTTCGGTGGCATAACCTGGAGGACCTAACGGTGCCCGAACACTTGATGGTGCCGCTGCGCAAAAACTTGCTGGAGCTGGAACTTCAGCGAGGAGATTTGGCGACGGACGCTACGCCCTACATCAGCAAACTCCCCGTTGTTGAGGGGATGGACTATCTCTTCCGGGCAACGGAACGCTTGGGTAAGGAGACCTTATTCCGTGGCTATGCTTACGGCAGCGAGACTTCCAAAAAAGAAAGTTTCAGCGGTATTCTGAAAAAGAGCCTCCCCAAAGAAACCGATACTGCACCTGCGTTCAGCGCCCGCGCAAGAAAGAGCCCGATTACCAACGCCCGCTGGCTCGAAGTGGCAATGTACGCGCCCCAATGGTGCCCCTGGATCGGGGAGTACCTCAATATTCCTGACCTGGAGGTTGCCGTCTGGTGGTTCCATGCGCACGCATCGGAATATATGGACGCCCAGAAAGAAACGATTGTCGCCCAGTTCAGCCCAATCACGAAGGAAGACTTCCAGGAAGGAGCCATTGATATTGACTGGTTTCAAGTCGCCTACCAAACCGTAGGCCGCAAAAACTGGCGGCGGCTGCACGAAGCCTCCAAGTATATTTCTGATGGCAACGGCCATCGACAGGTGAAGACCTACAGCTCCGTAATGTTGGGCGAAGTGAAGATCACCGAGACCTTGAAAAAGATTAAGGAGAAACGTGACAAGGTATACGTGAAGGCGCTGGGACTGATCCCTTTCAGCCGTGCTAACCCGGAAAAGGACGTCTTGAAGCGCTATAAATTGCTGCAGCAATTTATTCAGGACAGCAAGCAATTTGGCGCGCAGCGCCAGGAGAGTGAAAAAACGGCCGCCCGCATCGGGCTTGATAACCTGGCCCGCAATGCCGGCCACGAAGACACCGTCCGCTTTGGCTGGATCATGGAAGCCGAAACTACCCGCCAGATCATGGAACGCAGCCTGATTGGGATCGACAATGTGCTCGTTCAGCTCATTATTGATGAAAGCGGAAAACCAGACATCCTCGTAGCAAAAGCCGGAAAACGGCAGAAAACCATCCCCGCTAAGTTGCGCAAGCACAAGGCAATTGTAGAACTTAAGGAGCATAAGACTTACCTGCGCAAACAGTTTAGCCGAACCCGTACCTCCTTGGAAAACGCGATGGTCTCCGGCGTAACTTTTAAAGTCGAAGACCTGGAGCGGATCAGTCGCCACCCGGTTGTTCGTCCGTTACTGAGCAAGCTGGTGATGTTCTCTCCGGAAACCGGGGCGTCGGGCTTCTGGCAAGACGGCCAGCTGGTGGGCGCTGAAGGCAAAAAACATATCCCTGCTGCGGAGGAGCAAATGGTCATCGCCCACCCCGCCCACCTTTACCGGCTGGTGCAATGGGACCTGTACCAAAAGCTTGCCTTCGATCAGGAATTGGTCCAGCCTTTCAAGCAAATCTTCCGGGAGCTGTACCTCGTGACGAAAGACGAGAAGGAGGCGAAGGTCCAGTCTTTGCGCTACCAGGGCCACCAAATCCAACCGCGCAAAGCGACCGCCCTGCTGCGCGGGCGCGGCTGGACGATCAGCGACTCCGAAGGCCTTCAAAAGGTTTACCACAAGCAAAATGTGATCGCGACGATGTACGCCCTGGCAGACTGGTATTCCCCGTCAGACGTAGAGGTACCCGTCATCGAAGGTGTGACCTTCCGCAGCCGCAAGGGCGCAATCTTACCGCTCGAAGACCTGGACCCCGTCTTGTTCAGCGAGGTAATGCGCGACGTTGATTTGGTAGTGAGTGTTGCGCACGTCGGTGGTGTTGATCCTGAGGCGAGTCACTCCACGCTGCAGATGCGCGGTGCCCTGGCGCGTGAATCAGCACGCCTCTTCAAGGCTGATAATGTAGAAGTCAAGGAGCGTCACATTGTGATCGACGGCGAACACGGCAGCTATAACATCCACCTCGGCAGCGGAATGGTAACTAAGGGGGGCTTGCAGCTGAACATCATCGCGGTGCAAAGCCAGCATCGGGGCCGGTTGTTCCTGCCCTTCCTGGATGATGACCCGAAATCTGCCGAGATCATCTCGAAAATGAAACTACTCGCGGAGGATGACCGGATCAAGGATCCTACTGTTCTGGGGCAAATTTTGGGCTAGGTTCCCGGCCTGGTTGCCCGGCCTTCAGGCCGTGCAGGTTCCTCAGGCTTCAGCCTGAA
>CAYPIM010000055.1:0-30807 GCA_964410795.1 uncultured Lewinella sp.
TCTTCGGTAGCTCGAAACGATGGATATATTTTGTATTACAAACAAGCGAACAACTACGTAGCCCAAATAGGTGATGTAAGTCAAGACGTTAATCTAGCTTTAACTCCTAAAAATTGGCTGCCAACTGGAGGAGGTTCTTCATCTACTCAACCCGTAGGCTTACTGAATAGTGTAAAGTATATAGATGACGTAGGTACTGAGGTAACCGGTAGTTTAGACGTTCTCTATGACCCTGTGGCGGGGCTGGTTTACGTTAATCCGGCTACAGCAAATATCCTAGCTGAATATCCAAGTCTTTCAGTATTCGAAAATTTATTTATCGCTAAAACCTGGACTTGGGATGAATTTACGCTTGGCTTCGCTGCTTACGCAGACAATTTGACATCCGCAAACAAGGCAAGTTTGATTAGCACTATGGACGAATGGCTGGATGGTGCTGGCGGAGAAGCTAAGTTTATGGCTTTCAGAGATGACATCCTTGACAATGCAACTGGCCTAAGCACTTTCTTGGGTGGCGACATGTCCAAGGTTCCTGCTTGGACTGTATTCTACGATGGAGGGGGCCTTGTCAGCGTCAACCCTAGCAATCTTGGGCGAATGGGTGCAGACTTAGCTGACCATACCGAAATGTTACCTTTCCTACGTCAGGATTTAAACCATCATTTTAAATTCTGGCTAAATGCAAACAATTCTGGCCTTGACAATATCTCGACGAATCTTCTGGAATGGCTAGAAGAACTGGTAATCACCCTTCCAAACACTACGGTTACTCCAAAGGCTGGTGGTGTTGCGGTTTATGAAATAAAGTATAACGGCGACGTAATTGCAGAGGTTAGCCCGTCAGGTATAACCTATTCTGACAACGGGCCTCTGCTACCCGCCCAGACGCTGGAGGAAGTATCGCCAACTGGCAGCTTCGGAATCACCTGTAGCCCTTGTGGAATCGGCGTAGGAGCCTGTTTCCCCGCTGAAACATTAGTTCATACTCCAGATGGCCCGAAAGAAATTGCATGGGTCAAACCGGGGGATCAAGTATTTAGTTATTCCGAAACATCTCAGAAGGTAACAAAGGCTACGGTAATAAAAAGGACGAAAGGAGAATGGTATCGTTTCACTCAAATCTTTGCCGATAGTCTTAACTGGTTATCAACCAACACTCACCCATTTTTTGTACCGTCTCTAAAGCGGTATATCCCTGCAGACAGTATTCGCAGGGGGATGAAGATCATGGCGCTATCTGGCGCTTTACTAACGGTAACCTCTGTTTCTTCAGCGGATACCACCTTGCCGGTTTATAACCTTGATGTCTCTGATAACGACAATTTTTACGTTGGGGCAGACCAAGCAGTACTTGTTCATAATACGAATAATCGTTGCTGGGGATTTGGTATTACTGACAATATGTTAACGACCTGGAGTGAAGCCCAGAAAACCAAACTCTGGAACCACCTTGAAAGTGGCAACTTCAATCAGTTCGTGGCCTTCGTAGACAACAACCCCGCTTCTCTTGAGTATAAGCTTGCAACTTGGAAAATTTTCGAAGAAGCAGGCCAGGACGCAACCAAAGCACGCTTCCTATTCGATGCAACAGGAGCTCCTAAGTTCCAAATGAAAAATGGCGCGGTAGCACTTACGGGTGATTTTCCCATGACAGGAACGCTCCCCGGGGGATTCCAGGCGGTAGATCAGCCCTTCATCATAATAAAGCATAATAACCTTTACTACTTCCGCCCTAAACATTTCCTTGATCAAAATACGCTCGTCAAGTTTAACAGAACAATATCCAGGGTAATATCCCCTCAAATACCTCTTACTGGAGCCCCTGCAACTTTAGATCCGACTCCAATAAAATCAATGCAATCATCAATCTCTAATCACACAGGTAATGTTGAGAGTGATTTCTATTTTGCATTAAAGAATGCTTATGAATACCTGAATGGCACCTTGAATCCGGCCAGCCTCCCGCCAATCAAAGTGTGGCGTAATATGGCGGATGGGGAATTATGGACGCTGGACCATCGCCGACTGGTGGGCTATAGACTTGCTGGCTTAACCGATGTACCCGTACAATGGGCTACTCCGCTGGAAGTAGCAGGAGAATCCTGGAAACTTAACATGCCTAACCTCTATGGTCAGTCCTTTAAAATGAGTACCACTACGGGTGGGGAGAACCTAAAGGTATCCGTATGGAGAAAAAACAGTAATGACAAGTTTGTCTACGGAGGCAACGGAGCTTCGTACCCAAATTCAGCCCGGTACAGAAAAGATTGGAATCTCGAGAAACAGCCTGACGGTAGTTACGTTGTCAAAGATAATAATGGGGTGCAGCTAAACATCCTGAACGACATCCCTAACTATATAGACTTCAATGCACAACGGATTGTAGGCAATGGTGGAACTTTCGACCTTGTAAAGGAGACCGAAAAGCTGGCCGTTGACAAAGCGGAAGAGCTTTCAAAATTCATTGAAGGCCTCCCTAACACCGATGTAGCGAAGTTCAATAGTTCCGTTAGCAATCCTAACATCAATCATTCGAGCTCGTGGGGTAACCTTTATATACCTGGTGACCCAAGCACCCTTTCTTTGGCAAACAACATGGACAATGTTGAAGCCTTAACGGAACAAGTCCTATTACACCCCGCTAAGGTTTCAGACTTTAATACTGCTTATGCCGCGGCTACTAATGCTGAAAGAATTCAGTTGCTTAGTGAGCTTGACTGGTTCTTCGCCTTCAAGCCGGGGTACTCTCGCGAAGGGATTGCAGCGATCCCGCACGGATCCAGACCAGCACCTTCAACTTATCTAACCTCCGGATACATAACGAGCCATCTCCAGGAGTTCCAGGGGAATGCCTCTTATCTCGTAACGGGGCAAACATATACCAATTACATTCAAGGACAACCTTTAGTCGGGCGACCTGACGGTCTATTTATTTCAACAAATGCCTATATAACTCAAATTCTTACGCAGGCAGCAGGCGATATTGCCCAAGTAGAAATTTTGCTCGGTATTCCTGCCGGAGGCTGGCAAGGGCAAGGTGGAATCTACCGGATAGATATCAGCAATCCCGAGAATTTCAATCTGAGGCTGCCTAGCGGTAACGAGGATGGCGCAAATTCATTATGGCTTCCAGGAGGACGAACTTCCGGAGGTGTACTTGAAGCCGTAACCGATCAAATACCTCAAGCAAATATTACTGGAACCCAAGTCATTAATTAATTGAATATCCAAGAAGACATTCATAAAGCCGTCCTTAAAAAGGAACTAGGCCCGCTTTTACGTGGTGACTCCCCTCACGAGTTAGGGAATAAGCATGTTCTCATGCCAACAGACCCGACCATGGTCTTCCAAAATATCCTACGTGTTGTAAAAACAACAGACTCGCATGATTATTGGAAGTTCATAGAAAGTCAATTCTTGATTTTACCTTCTGACTCAGTGGGAACATGGCTTTCAGCTTATTATTTATCCGCCCTCTTGTTTGCTCAACAGAATAAAACAGCACTCGAGGTTAGCTCCAATAAGTTCATCTCCTCCATAAGAGAAGGAATCGAAAAACATTACATATTACTTAAGCAAGACAAACGGTGGGTTGGAGCAAATTATCAAAACGGGCTGATGGGCGACCTGGAAAGACTCATCAATAACCTAAACGGACGTTTCGGCGGAAAGCAACTTGAAGACCTGGTATATCTTTTACAAAACTATCAGCTCCAGTCTTCGGAAGAAATTCACGCTAACGTTTCGGAGATAAAAGAAGGGAACAACAAACCTACAAAAGCTTCTTCTTCAAAAAAACCATTAGAAACACCTGAAAAAATTATTGGGATCAAACTATTCTTTGAACCTTATGGAACCGAAGCATTAATAATTTCGGATAAACGATATTTATCTTTCTCTTCTTTTTCTGAATTGAATTACAAGCAGAACAAAGAAGTAGAACTAGACAACGGACTACTTACAGAATTACCTGCAGAAAACCAGTTAGCCAAAACAAATGCACAAAGAGCTTCTTTTCGTAAATTAGATAAGTCTTTAGGAGCGGGCTATACTCAGTCAGAAGAAATAGGACACCTTTTTAGTCCTCTTTCAAAGGCATCGAAGTATTATTCCTGCCTGCTCCCCAGGAACGGGACCCTAAAAATACTTTCCAACCAAGTAAATACTGCTTCACTAGACAGTCCTCACTTCAGAAATATTTCCGATAAGCCTGAATACAGTAGTCCAAAAAGTAAAAGTGATATACAATCCATAGTGCGCAACTACATTTACGAGTGTAGTCAAGACAGTGTCTTCCACTGGTCCCCCGAAGAGGCTTCTGCATCGGTAAACTATAGGTTCAGAGTTCTTGAAAATGCGGATCAAATAGAAATAACCGGAACCATTCACTGTGCCAACATTAGCAAAATACAGCTACAATCGGGCATACCTGAATTGTTGCAAAACCCAGGAGTCTCAGCTCCAGTTTTCTTAATTGGAAAAGATGGTAAGAAGTCCGACATCATAACGGGACAGTCTGGGCCGGGGATCTATACAATATCATTGCCTGGCTTTTGGAGTCTTATTGTCACCTGCTCTCATATATACATAACCGAACAACCAGAAGAACTGCAGCTATGCTAAAACCAGTCCGTAAGATACTCTTGGGAGCATGCCTTACGCTCGTGCTCGTTTCAGGATTTCCCGTCATAAGTTCCGGGCAAATATTACCTGAATTCAGCTCAGAACTGACTACAAACAGTTCTAGGCTAGCCTCGGCAAATAATAGACTGAAAAAATCATCTATTAAGGAAATTAGTTTACAGGACTTGCAAACTATTGACTCTTTAATACTAAATGAACGTACTGTTCTCCGCAACCAGTTCTTCCTCCTAGCCGGCTGGCTAAACAGAAAAGCAGCCCTCCATGCCGTCCCCTATGAATACCGCCGCAGCATTCGCGACCGCAACGACTACGACATGGCAATGATCAGGATAGGCGACCAAAGCCGGATCAACCGCCTAAACAAGCTCCTTACTTCGGTTAAAGTAGACGATGATTTTGTTTACGGACTGCTGCCTAAGCTCCTATATACCCGAAGGCCAGAAGTGATTAATTTTCTTTTTGACCAGATTCTAATGGATAAAAAGAACTGCTCTGTGGCAGATCCCCACACTAAAGGCCAAATCAACTGTGCCTACCGCCTCTTAGAAGCCGTAGCGCCTGTTATAGAGAATTTCCCGTTGAAAGTTAGCGCCAGCGGCGACCTGGACATTACTGATTACCCCTCAGCATTAGAAATAGCTCGTGGATGGATCAAAGACAACCGAAACGACTACCGCATCATTACCCAAACCTATTAAAGCATCTCCCCATGGCCAGAAAGTTACTCACGTTCTTTTCTTTTTTGCTGCTGCCTATCCTGGTATTGGGAGCTGAGCCGTCTGATAGCTTGCGGACCTTAAGTCCTGACCCTGCCAAAGAGGTCTTTGATCTTAACGGCAGCGAAAGTATGCCTCCACCCAACAATGACAACCTCGTTCAGGAGTTGATCGTATTAGAACAACGTTCAGAAGCTTATCTCCGGGCAAAGGAGAAGGTGCGTAACGCCATCTCTCTTGGTCGGTTCATCCAAAAGCTGGATTCTCTCGCGTGGATTGAATTCCCGGTTGTACTTGCCGACACCATCAGTAATATTCCCGTCTCTATTTCTTTTGATGATCTACGCCTCTATCCGGAATACGCTCAACTGGAAGTCATTGTGGGAATGGAATTACCACAGAAGACAGTTGCGGCAACCGAAGGAGCAAATAACGCATCAGGACAACAAGGTGGTGGATACGAAAGCCTGGCCGGCGAGTATGTAGAGCTCTATTTTGGTACGCCAAACCTCAAGTTCTCACACGACGGGGGAATTATTGGTGACGCTACCATAGGCCTCTATAGTGACATACCAATCGGCACCACCGACCCGAGTAAATTCGGTCTCATTCTTAGAGGTTGGCACGAACATGGCTCAGGAACCAGTGCTCAAAACCTAGGCACCTATGTTGTCATAGACTGCGATGGTTTTGTAGAAATGGGCGTCGAGGCCGACGTACTCTTCTCCCGCGACTGGATCGTCCCCGTAGCAGCTAACGGAGATACCCTCCCCACTGGTCGCGTCCAGGGAAGCATCCAAACCATCATCAACGACTGGAACAATATGCTGGTAGAGATTAGTCTGCCAAATTTCGCCCTGGCCTCTTATCCAGACGTTGCGTTTAACCTTTCCAACGCCGTTTTTGACTTCAGCGACTACCGCAATAGCCCCAATGTTCAGTTCCCACCAAACTATCTGGAGACCTATCTCCCTCCTGGCAATCCCAATCTGTGGCGCGGTGTATACATCAAGAACCTAGAAGTAACCTTACCTAAACAACTGAGCCAGCCCTGTGCTGGTGGCCCGCCAGCCGGTAACAATGATAATAGGAGTGGATTTAACTCCTTGCTCTTAGACCGCGACAACCAGTATGCCCTGAATTCAGAAGGTACAGAACTTCATTTAAGCAGACCTCCTCCCGATTTAAGCTGGGATACCGGCCAGGAACCCGCTGCTAATTTCCGAGGGCCTTCCCCTCCGGAAATACCAATGCCCCCTACCCTGCTCCCTCCAACTTCCACGGAACCTGCGGCCGCGCCCCAAAAAGCCGCCCCCGCAAAACGCCTGCCCATACCTTATGCAGCAGCCGTTTCGCCTCTTCCCAATGTTGAATTCCCCGTCTTTGCAGAGCCCAAGGAAACTGCCGCAGTAGCAGGGTGCCGAACTAAAATTGGAGTAGACAATCTGCTGATCGATGGCCAGGGTGTAAGTGGTCTTTTTTATGCCCAAAACGTACTCAACTTTGGCGATGGCGCCAAAATGGACCGCTGGAAGTTTTCCGTCACCTCTCTCTCGCTCGAAGTCCGGGTCAATCAACTCGTCGGCTTCGGCTTTGGGGGTGAGCTTGTTATACCTATTGCAAAAGAAGGACGCAGTTTTAGCTACGATGCTTTTGTAAATGTTCCCGACAAGACGTGGCACGTTACCGTAACCGCCGAAGAAGATATGGTCTTCCCCGTTTTAAAGATGGCGGAAGTTGGTATTGATTCTGCCAGCTATATCAACATCACTTCAACCCCGGAGACCTTCGTCCCCACCGCCTTACTCTACGGATTCGCGGCCATAAAGGCGAAGAAAACAAGTGACACTTCTACGGCAGATGGAGACGACAGCCAGGTCGAAGAAAGCAAACTAAGCTTCACCGCCGCAAAGCTCACTTTCGAAGGCATTAAACTCTCCACCGCCAGCCCGAAGTTTGATATGTTGACTGGCGGTTTCGTCCGTTTTGAACACGACCCTAAACTCCTTGGCTTTCCGCTCCCGATTGCGGACCCTGAGTTGAAAAAGGTCGGCAACGATAAAATGCGCTTCACCGTAACGGTAGAACTCAATCTGATGAACTCGTCCGACAACGGTTTCGCGGCCGGCACCAGCCTCTCCGTAGACGGACTGTTGGTGGATGAGGGAGGCGCCGATAAATGGAAGTTTGACAACTTCACCATCAACAGTATTTACGCCGAACTGCGCCTCCCTAGTCTTGAGATTATAGGCTATGCGCATGTCTTTGACGAAGACCCCATCTACGGTAAAGGCTTTCAAGGCTCGCTGAGTGTAAAAATCGGACCAGATCCCGGCTCACCAATGTTCTCGCTTGAACTGAATGCCATTTTCGGCAAGGTGGATTATCGCTATTGGTACGTAGACGGAATGTTTGAAATGGAGGCGATGTCTATTCCATTAGTCCCTGGAGTAATCGACATCAACGGCTTCGGTGGCGGAGCATATTACCACATGAAGATGGAATCTGCCAACCTCATCAATGGGGGAGACGGAAGCCTTGGCACCTTGCCCAGCGGGGTCCGTTACGTACCGGACGACAATGTATTCCTGGGTTTGAAAGCATCGATTGCCCTGCGCTCTCCCAACCCGGGCCCCGAAACACTTGATGGTGTAGCCACCCTGGAGTTGGTCTTTGGTAACGGCGGACTTCAAGAGATAATGTTCTATGGCCAGGTGGAGATCGTCAGTCCAAAAATTGACCAAGCCTTCGGCGGCTTATCGGAAGGGTTTGGAGATCGAGTCAAAACCCTTGAAAAGACCGCCAGCCAGGTTCAGGGTGACGACGAAGCGGCCACCGAAAATCCGGTAGGTTCTATTCTGGCCTCCCTTTTCCTCCGGCTCAATTTCGAAGGTGGATTTGAAATCCAGGGCACCTTCCGCTGTAAACTGGATGCTGCACAGGGCATCGTAAAGGGTGAAGGTGGGATTGACTTTCTGATGAGTACCCAGCAGAATAAATGGCACCTTTACGTTGGAGGTTACCACAACGATGCCATCATTGCTGGCGACGGGCAGCCCCTGCCTCCCATTAGCGTAACCGTTCAGGTGAGCAGTAGTATTTTGCTTACTTGTGGAGCATACTTCCTTATTGGTAATGACATCCCGGGGCCTCCACCACTTCACCCCGCTGTTGCAGCTTTCTTCGGCAGTACAAACAACAACAACCGCTCAGGGCTTTCGGGCAAAGCAGCGCTCGGTACGGGCTTCGCCTTCGGCGCTTACGCCATCGCGTACATCGACGTAAGAATTCGTAAAAAGGGTAAATACAGTAAGAACCGCTTCAAAGGTAACATCGGAGCTGGCTTTGATGTCAGCTTATTGAAGTACAAACGTAACACCCGCTGTGGCTACGTCAACCGTAGTCCCCACGGACATAAAGGCTGGCGGGCAACGGGCCGGCTGTATGCTTACATCGACGGGCACGCCAAATATCGGGGTATCGGAAAAAGTCTTACCCTTGGTGTTTTGATTGAAGGCGACCTGCCCAAACCCACCTACATGAAAATTCATATCGTAGTAGGAATCGGGCCCTTCGATGTAAACGTGAAGGTTAAGATCGGAACTGAATGCGGGCCACCAATTCAGTTGTAAATACATTTGGGCGGCGGTGCGCAGGTGCAATGGAAGGGATAAGAAACCAGTTTCCCATCAGGCATCTTGTTTACACCCAAGGCTAAGAGCATTTAAATTTATAGTATGAACATCGGTTTTTTGGGTTTTCGTTTTCTTCTTTCCCTTTGGTTAACCATCCTCGCATTCGGCTCGCCCGTTTCCTTATCTGCACAGGAGTACATCGTCCACCGAAGCAAGGAAGGAGATAAACTCCGCTTCCGTTGGGAACCACAGTCTTGGGAAGCATTCGATCAAATACTTAGCGCAGAAATGGCCCTGGATATTTATGCGGTATCCGGCCCCGCCACCCGGCCAGAGCTCCGCCTTATCGATCAAAAACTCGTTGCCCCAACGGCGCTGAATGAATGGATGACAGGCCTTGAAACCACTAATTGGGATTCCTCCGCACTTGCGGCGGTCTACGTAGATGAATTACCCCCTGCCTTCCGGGAGAAAACCTTTCTGGCAAAAGAATACGAAGACAGCCCCGCTGAAGAATTAGAAAATCGTTGGCAGGTATCGAACTATGTCCTTAATTACTCTTGGCCTGCCATCAAAAATAGTGGAATGGGCCATGAGCTCACCATCGATCCTGGGGTAAGCACCTACGCTGCGAAGCTCTACCCTACGCCCTCTGGAGATACCATCTACTTTGACTTCAACCTCAAGGAGTACACCGTGCCCATCTTACCGGAGTTTTACGCCGACTGGCAAGACCTAAGGGTCGAACTCAGCTGGCGAACCCTGGAGTATCGAGACGTTTACTTCGGCTGGATGGTTCAAAAGTCCGTTAACGACGGTGATTTCACAGACCTTTTTGAGCTTCCCCTGATCAACGACCAGGACACCATGGATCTGGAATCTGATGCACTAAAGTCTATCTATCATACCAACAACCTGGAGAACAACGACGACAAAATCACCTTTCGCTTACGCGGCTACAACTTCCTCGGCGGTGCCAGCGAAGCCTATCGAGAAATAACAGGTAGTGGCCTTAACGACATACAGTACAGCCCCTTACTAACAAAAACAACTCAAACAGACAGCAACTATGTTGTTATCGATTGGGATTTTGATGAAGATCAAGAATCACTTGTAGAAGAGTTCCGAATTATTCACAAAGATTCCCTTGACGGTGAATACGAGATAGCATTACAAGGCATTGAGCCGTCTGCCCGCCGGGCATCCATTCCCATGAAGTACCGCGCCAACTACTACCGCGTTCAGGCCGTATCAGTTGTAGGAACGGTATACAGCAGCTTTGAGTCTCTGGTGCTTGCCTACGATGATGACCCACCAGCTGTCCCCAGGGACTTCACCGGATATATCGATTCTTTAGGCATCGCCCACCTCAGCTGGGTCACCAGCAACGAGCCAGACCTAAAGGGGTACTACTTGTTTAAAGGGTACTTCAAAGACACCGAACTAGCGATGATCACCCCTACTCCGCTTCAAGGGCCTACGCATCTTGACACCACCAAAGTTGAGGTAGCCTACGAGACCATCTATTTCCAGCTGCGTAGTGTGGATTTCAGGGGCAACAGCTCAAACTTCACCCCCATCCTTGAACTTAAGAAACCTGACATTTACCCGCCAGCAGCTCCACAGATTGTTGACGCTAAAAACGACGGAAAGAAGATAAGTATCCGCTGGGTAAAGAGCCCTTCCAACGATGTAGCAAGTTATACCCTCTACCGCCGGGAACTTGAGAACAGTGCCGACTGGGCACCCATTCTGGAGTTCTCAGCCGAGGCATTCCAGCGTAGCTACGTAGACAGCCTCGTAGCTCCGGGCCAGGCTTACGCCTACTCACTCATCGCTACGGACGATGACGGATTGGTCTCCGAACGCAGCCAACCAATCTCTCAGCGGGTACGCGACTATGGGCTTCGCTCCCCCATTGAAAACCTAACGGCAACCTCCGCAAGCGAAGAGAACAAAACGATACGTTTAACCTGGTCGTACGACGAAAGACCACGGGAGTTTCATCTCTACAAAGGAGAGGAAGACAATCCGGTATCGCTATTAAAAGTAATCTCCGGAAACCTACGCGAATACACCGACAATGCTGTGCGTAAAAGGCTTACTTATAAATACCTGATTAGAGCCATCTTCCCCAACGGCAAGGTTTCCCCGTTTACGGAGGAGGTTTCATTTAAGTTGGAGTAGGTAGGTTTTCAGGCGCCTCCGCAGGTACAATGAGAGGTTTTCGAAGAGCAAGGCTTACTAGCAAAACCGTTCTTCCTAAACCTTGCACTGCACCTGCGTGCGCGCCAAAATCAATGCTTCCCTAAAAACA
The DNA here is from genome assembly GCA_964410795.1 of uncultured Lewinella sp. Taxonomy (GTDB): domain Bacteria; phylum Bacteroidota; class Bacteroidia; order Chitinophagales; family Saprospiraceae; genus Neolewinella. Next base: position 11,313 of record CAYPIM010000055.1, read on the forward strand.
CCTTTAAGCCAACACCGCCGGAAACCCGAGACTGTCCACTCCCCCCACTGATATTTGGGTTATAGCCCATATTAACATCCAGAGCCACCCGGTCGTTAAAATTATATAAGAATCCGGCTTTCATATCTGCTGACAGGCCACTAGAATTATAATCTAAAACACGGCTAAGGCCTTCGGATTCGTAGTACTGACTGACGTAGTCGTACCGGAGGCCAGCTGCCAAATAGGGCTGAAACTTCTTTCCTTCGTTGAAGATGTAGCGCAAACCGAGGTTGGCGGAGTAGCGGTTACTTCGGCTCAAAAATTCTCTCCCGATTGTTTGTTCTACATTGCTGGCTGAAAAGCTTACCCCACCTTCCAGCAGGAGCTTGTTGGTAAGAAAGTAGCCACCGTTGAGGGAAATAGCCCCTGAAACCAGGCTAACATCGTCGAGCTTGCCCAGAGTTATTTGTCCAACGGAGGCGTCGAGCATAAACGTACCTTTTCGGTCTCCGATACCCTTTTGATTTGTGCGCTCCAAATCCCCAAAAAGTAGATTAACCCCAAAATCAAGCGTCAGGCCAGACGGACGGTTTTCGCCAACGGTATTGTAGCGCAGCCCCGCCGTAGCCATTATACCCGGAGCCAGTTGGTACTCAGCGCCAATCCCTCCACGCAGATTTACTTGCAAATTTCGCTCAAAAAGCAAGCCAGCTCCAATTTCGGCAAAGTACCGCAGGCGGCGCACCCGATCCGTCGGGAGATAGTAACGCACAAACGGTTCAATCCGGTAGTGTGTAGTTGTAAGATCATCTTCCAGCAGGGAGCCAAGCTCCAGCCGCGCGCCCAACATCAGGTTATTCTCCAGAAAAAAACCTCCTGAGAATGAAGACCCAAGTAAGTCCCCAACGCCAAGGCGGCTGGTGACCGTCTGGAGCCCGGCATCTGCGTTGAGGTACCAGTTGCCCTTTTCGTATTGAGCATTGAGGGAAAGGGTAGCTAGTAGAAAAACGGTATACAATAGGTATTTCATTAGTTAAAGTTTTAGGCGCCTTCAGGCTTGGGCATCAAGCAACTGCCCTTTTCTGAGGAATGGCGAAGTGAAACGTTGAATTAATTAGTTTCCAATAGGGATTGATAAAAAGGGCCTGGGAGATTGTATTCCTCCCTTCACATCCCAAAGATGCCTCAAACACATCTGAAGGTTGGCCGATTCATTATAGTACGCGAGCTGCTTTCTCTCTGTTCATAGTATAAAAATTCAGCAGCCCCGCCAACGACACTGTCGCTGGCGGGGCTGCTGGGTACCAATAAAACACTCGCGCACCTACCGCACATCAGCGGTTTGGAGTACCTGAACCAACTCTTCCATCAGCTCCCGCTTCTTGCGTCCTGGTGCAAGAACGAAGCCGTCCACCAGTACGAGCTGCTTATGCGCTTCGTCATTGATCAAATAAGATACGAACGGTCCACCGAGAAAGTCGTTTTCCATTTCCCAAATGCCACGCCCTTCGAGGGCGTAATGGCCATTGAGTTCGGTGGCGCTTACAAAGAGTGGCAAATCGCGGTCGTTCACCTTCATGAAGGTACTGTCCAGGGTAGTACTCAGGTATTCACGGCCAATCTGGTCCCGAATACTTTTCAGGCCTTCCTTGGAGAGCTGAGACTGGTCTTCGTATGGTACACGGGTAGCCATGATGTTGAGACTTCCTTTCTTGATCTCCTTGCGAAGCCAGGCGAAGTTGTCCGAATCCACAGGAACCAGATCGTAGCCGCCAGGGATGTCAAGCGTAGCGCCGGTTCGCGCCTTCACCGTTTCTCCCAGTGTTCGGTTGATGCCCTGAAAATAAGTAGTGATCTTAACCCGTTCGTTCTCCCGCTCGGCGATTCGTTTTACTACCGCGGGGTAAGTAGTGCTCATGCCAGCAAGTAGTTCGGCATGGTTACGCCCCATGAGGTAAATCAGCTGCTGACCGGTCGCCCACTTGTTGCGCGCAACGGCGGTACCAAAACCTTCCTCTTTTACCTGTTGGATTTTAGCATCATTCAGGTCTTCCAGCACCATTTTGGTGGTTGGGCTTTCCTTTTGACTCAGGTCAGCCAGTACAACATAATTTCGCAGTTGCTGCAGCGTAGGGTTTTCCTTCAGGCTGTAGGGTTCGATGTGACGTACGTCAAAGATCGGTTCCGGTTGGGGCAGAATCAGGTAAGGTGATTCAAAGAAGAAGGCCACGGAGTCCCGGGCATCGTCCATCCACAGTGTGCTGTCCGCAAGGACATACAAGCTGTTGATTTTACCGAATGCCGCAGGCGTTGGGCTCAGATTGCTCGTCATTTCAGAGCTACAAGAAAATATAGTCAGCCCCAGAAAGCCGACGAGTAGATAGTTCAGAAAGCGAAGTTTCATAAAATTGGTTCTATTCAGTTACTGAACAGATGATTTAACCCGTAGTTGTGGTGGGTGGAAGATAGCATTTAGGGTTCAGCACTCAGCATTTAGGCTGCAGCTGTTACTTGCGGCAGTCTAAATGCTGAGTGCTAAACCCTAAATGCTCTTAAAACAGCGCCTCAATTACGTGCTCTTCAGTAATACCTTCTGCTTCCGCCTTATAGTTACGGACAATCCGGTGGCGAAGTACGTATTTGGCGATTGCCTGTACATCTTCAATGTCCGGGCTGTACTTACCAGAGATAGCAGCGTGGCACTTCGCGCCAAGGACCAGGTACTGGCTTGCCCGCGGGCCGGCGCCCCAGCTGATGTAGTCGTTTACGTTGGCCGTAGCACGCTCCGTGTTGGGGCGGGTTTTGGAGACGAGGCCGACGGCGTATTCTACTACGTTATCGCTCACCGGAATCTTACGTACCAGTTGCTGGAAGTAAAGAATTTCTTCGCCGGTTAGGATCGTATTCAGTTCTGATTTACTGACGCCAGTGGTGCCTTTTACTACCGCAAGTTCCTGCTCGTAGGTTGGGTAGTCCAGCGGAATATTGAACATAAAGCGGTCAAGCTGGGCTTCGGGTAGTGGGTAGGTACCTTCCTGCTCAATGGGGTTCTGGGTAGCAAGTACAAAGAATGGAGCTGGCAGCAGGTGCCGTACACCGTTAACGGTAACGGATCGTTCCTGCATCGCCTCCAGCAGGGCGGCCTGTGTCTTGGGGGGCGTACGGTTGATCTCATCCGCCAGCACAATGTTGGCAAAGATTGGCCCCTGGGCGAAGTCGAATTTCTTCTGATCGTTCAGAATTTCTGAGCCAGTGATATCGGTAGGCATCAGGTCTGGTGTAAACTGGATGCGCTTGAAGTCAAGATCCAGCACTTCGGAGATTGTAGACACGAGCAGCGTCTTGGCCAGCCCGGGAACACCGACAAGCAAGGAGTGCCCGTTGGAAAACATCGAGATCAATACGTTCTTTACTACATCTTCCTGACCTACGATCACTTTGCCAATCTCGGCGCGAAGGTCCTGGTAAGCTTTTGCTAATGCATCGACGGCTTCTACGTCGGACTTAAAATTTGGTTGTGCCATGGGGTTATTCTAATAAGACTCCAAAAGTCGTTAAAATGCGGGACATGAACTAATTGTTGTTCATGGAATCGGGTTTTAGCCCTTTAGGGGCGAAAAAACTGAATTTATCTCCTCCTTGCTTATTAACTCTTCTTTGCACCTGCGTCCACGCCGGAAAAGGAATCGTAAACCAAGCGTACTAAACTAAGCCCCGCCACCACAAACAGCAACATTGCGGGAAAGCCACCCAGTGTAGAAATCAGTCGGATACCATCCAACCCGGCGAAAGCCACCAACACCCAGGCCAATGCGCCAATGAGCCCACCCCAAAGTAGTTTGACGAACAGTGGAGCCTCAGGCTTATCCGGCGTCACCCCCTCTACGCAGAGTGCGCTCATAGCCGTAATGTTAGAATCCGCCGCCGTGACGTAGGAAAGGAAAATCAGTATCAGGAAGATAAAAGGAGTGTAATCTGCCAACGGCAAGGTTTCAAGTAGTGCATAAGTCACCGCCTGTGCTCCGTCGGTTTGCAATGCAAGGGTAAGTGCACCGTCAGCATCCGTAACCAAGGCTGCGGCAGCAAAGCATACCATCCAAAAAGCGCCAAACAAGGAGGTGTACACAAGATTTACCCGGATGAACTGTCGGACGGTGTACCCCACCCCAATCCGGCCAAGAAAGAGCGCACTAACCGGCGCCCAGGCAAACCAAACTGCCCAGTAGAAAGACGTCCAATCTTGCCGCCAATCCACTCCTAGCCCGGGGTCCAGGCCAAGGTTTCGGGGCAAGAAATTTACAACATAATCCACCGCACCCTCGCCACTCAAAGACAGCGCATCAGCCGTAGGTCCGGAAAGAAAAACGAACAGGGCCAGCACAAAGAATCCAACAATATTAATACTGCTAAGTACTCGAATACCCCGTTGTAAACCAGAGACCGCCGAAACGGTAAAGGCGGCAACGATGATCAGAACAATAAGGCCAAGCGCTAGCGGCGTAGCCGCCAGCCCTGTACCGCCTACCAAAGCCAGCGCCCCCGCCCCCAATGCAGCAGCCATACCCGCTACTAGTGCAAACAGGCAAACTGCATCTAATAGCGCACCGATCCGGTTATGAACACCAGTCCCAAATAAGGGCTCTAACATCGAACTTAGCGCAAACGGTTGCCGACGGTTGTAGTACACGAGCGCAAAAAGCAAGCCCCCGAAAGTGTACATCCCGTAGGGCGTGAGGGTCCAGTGCAAAAACATCGCACTCATAGCAAAGACCGCCGGATTTCCCTCGCCCGCCGCCGGCGGGCCACTTAGGTAAAAAATCGGCTCTGCCGTTCCCCAGAACAGAATGCCCGCTGCCACCGTCGTACAAATTGTTACCGCAAACCACCGCCAGGGAGATAGTAAACACTTCGCGCCTTCCCCTCCGATCGTCACCTTACCCAGTGGGCTGAAATAAACAATCACTACCAGCAACAGGCAAGCAAAAATTGACCAGTTGAACATCCACTCAAAATGATCCAAGATCCAGTCAGACCAGCCTTTCGCCTGAACCAAAAAAGCAGCAGGATCCCGCAACGCCAATCCGGTAAAGAGCAGTAAAGGAAGAAGGGGCGGCAGGAGAACTGATTTGCGGATACGGATGGCGGAAGTTGTTTAAGTGATGAGGTGGGTTGGCTAATATCAGTTTCCCGGATTCCCCTTAGGCGTGGGGGATTATTCTTTGCGATATGCTTATCAACTGACTGAAGATAGTCGATCTTGGTCTTTGTGTACTTTGTTCTTCTGTGGTTTCGCCTATCTTGCTTACCCCGTTTACCCGCTCGGCGGACGAGCTACTCACACGCCCAAACCCACTCACTAAGTTCCAACCTCGGCCCACCAAAATTAAAGTGCCACCATTCCGTTCGGATCGTAAGAAAGCCACGCTTGCGCATTGCGGCCTGAAACAGTTTGCGATTGGCCATCACCTCCGCCGGCAGGTTTGTGGTGGTGGTGTAGGCAGCTTCGCCGAAGAAGTCGTAAGTCGTCCCCATGTCAAGTTCTTCGCCAGTATCCAGCTTCACGATCGTCAAGTCGGCGGCAGCACCGCGGCTGTGCAGGCTTCCGCGCTTAGGGTTCGCCACGTAGCGGGGGTCTGGCAATACATCCCACAGCCGCTGCTGGTAGGCCCCCGGGCGATAGCAATCGTACATCTTCAGGCCCAGCCCTTTGGGCTTCAAATCCTGGTGCACCTTCAGGAGTGCACGGGCTACCTGCGGACGGTAGAAACAGCGGCCGCAGTCGTAAATCACCTGCTTCATGAAGTTGTTGTCGGTGGCATAGCGAATGTCAAGGCGGATGGTAGAATCCAGGCGCACCATCTCCGTCCACTGGCTCGTATCATAATCATACACTGGTGCTGGCGGGGGCGGTGGCGGCGGCACTTCAACGGGAAAACTCGCTTGCAGGACAGGAGCTTTTTCGGGGGCGCGGCCGCAGGTGCAAAGGAGGAAGCCTAAGGAGAGCAGGGGAAGGAGAGTTCGGATGGACATGGCGGTGAAGGTAATAAGGAACAGCAGGATGCAGAGTTGCAAGTTCTATAGGTGTCAGCTACCTAAACCCAATCCGCAAGCTCAAATCAGGCGTAAAACCTAATCCGTACCGGTCTAATTCTTCCAGCCTGAATCGGCCTACCCCTTGCACCTCACTATCACGAACCAAGTAACGCCGCTCTAAAATATTTTCCCTTCCGTACAAATTCAGTACCGATAGCCCAACGCGGCCGAACCATCGTTTCCCTTTTGGCGAGAAGTCTCGAAATATGGAAACATCCAGGCGGTGAAAGGCGGGTAACCGGGCCGCATTCGTCGGCCCTGTTTCCAACCGGGTAACCGTCCGGGTACCACCAGGGCGCAAACGGGTTTCTACCTCTTCAGGCGCCGTATAACGGGGTCCGGAATGAAGCCGCCAACCGACAGCCGCCGACCAGCCTTTATTGGAATAAGTATGCACCAGTTGCAGCTGGTGCCGCCGGTCGTTATCTGCGGGGAAATAATTCGCGCCTAAATCAGGAAACTGCCACTCTGTTTTACTAAGCGTATAAATCGCCCAACTGCGCCAGTTGGCCCAACGCCGCTTTACCAGCAGGTCCAGGCCAGTGGCTCGGGAACTTCCCTTCGTCAGTCCTTCCCGCAGCAGTAATGAATTTAGGGTAGTAATTCCTTTTACTTCTTTATGGTAAACTTCAACGTCAAAAAACCAATCTCCCACCTCTCCGCTCAGGCCAAGGCTTCCTTCCTGGCCAGCAGCAACGGGCAAGCGTCCGTCATCAGCCAGGGTCCATAAAGATCCCATTGCGCTGATACGCTGGGGGTTCAACAGTACGACCTCCTGGGTAAATTGATGGCTTCCACCATAATTAGCTTTCAGCAACCAATCTTCACCCAAACGATAGCCTACGTTCAAGCGGGGCTCTGGGTATAGTTTTGAGGTAGGGGTATAGTGCTGTAAACGAAGTCCAATTTCCATAAACAACGGCCCACTCCCCCCTAAGCGGTAATTTCCGTAGGCCGCCAGCGCATTTGCTCGTCCTTCACTAAAGGAGAATTCGCCCAAACTATCCGCTAGCGTGTTCTCCGTTCGGTAATCCAGTTCGTGCTGAAAATTCTGTGCTTGCAGCCCAACTTGCAAGTTTCCTACGGCAAAGGCCTCCGGGCTATATTCCAGCCGAACCGAGCTTTCTCGAATCTCACTGCTGCGCTGATTCATAACTCCCGTACGGCCGCTCTGAAAACTACTTCCTCCTGTCCCACTGAAGACCGAGTGTGCAAGCTGGAACCGAACCTTACCCTTGCCTAGGGGCTGCACGTATTCTCCGCTAATGCCGTCGTTCTTTGTAACCAGGCCGTCGGTAAAAAAGCGATCTCCGCCGCGCAACCCTATTCGGTAACCAAAGTCGTCGTGCTGGGTAAACCCACTCACCGTGAGAGCGTGGTCGGAGCTAAAATTATACCGCCACCGCCCGTTGAACTCACGGAAGTTAAAATCTTCTTCCTGCGATAAACCCCGAGCTTCCGCTTCGAGAATTCGAGCAAACCCTTCACTCTGTTGTACTTGCATTCGGTATCCGTTGTAAGCCGGGCCTTCACTGAAGACCTTTGGTAAGGCCCGGAGCGCTAATTGTAAATCAGACTTCCCCTTTACCAGCGGAGCCTTAATAAACGCATCCGCCATAAGTAAACTCAAACCCGCTCCGGCACTAAAGTTTTCAACAACAGAACGGTCCGTATTGAATTCAACCAAACCACCTACCCTGCCACCAAAGGCTGCGCCCGTACCACCACGCCAAACGTTAACCTCATCGATCAATTCCGGACTGAAGGGCGAGATCATCGAAAAAAAATGCCCGGAAGAATAGACGGGAATTCCGTCCCACAGCACCAGATTCTGATCCGGGCTTCCTCCCCGGATGCTCAACCCTCCAGCCGTTTCACCTATGTTCGAAATACCCGGCAGCATAGAAAGGGTACGGTAAACCTCTCCGCTAGCAAAGCCCGGAACTGTAGGCGCACGACTTTGATCTATCCGAACAAAAGATCCATCTTCCGGAACGGTGATGCCATCGGAAAGGTATTCGGAGACCAAAACCGAACTCAGATCAATTACCGCTGGCTTGAGCGTAACAATACCGGGACTCCCCGCGATCAAGTCTCGTAACAACATTTCTGCACTTTCATAACCGAGGTACGTCAGGTAAACAATATCCGTAGCTGCCCCCGAGAGCGTTCCGGTAAAAAAACCGTCTTTATCGGTCATACCGGCACCGGAAGAAAACTGTACCGGAGCGAAGGGCAATGCCTCTCCTTCAGGGTTAAGCATTTGAAAGCGTAATGCCCAGGACCTCTGGGTTCCGGATGATTGCGGCTTTAGCGTAACGTAGCCATTCTGCCGCACGGTTGCCCGCAGTTCATTGGCGCCAAAAAGGCACTGCTCAATTTCTCCCCATTCGGCATTTTCAAACCGACAATTGACGGTACTTACCCTAATGGCCTCCGTAGGGAAGGAAAAGTTGAGGTCAAACTTCTTTTCCAGGTGGCTGATGGCTTCGCTCAGGGGCCTTCCGGTAAAGTCCGCACTAAGGCGCACTTCCGCAAGGTCCTGACCAAACAGCCCGGACATCAGTAAAACCAGTGTTAGACTTGCGACCAGGCGCATAGGGTACTATTCAGTAGGGATAAAAGTGACGGTACGGTCTTTCAACTCATGATCAAAGCCTTCAATCGGATCTAAAGCGGCGTGCAGCGCCTGGTCCAGATCATCGTTTTCAAGGGTAACAGTGTAGGTTTTCTGCTGATTCAACGCCGCGGGGCGGCGGATGTCAAGGTCGTACTGCCGTTCAAGCTCATCCAAAACCTCTACTAAAGGCCGATTGATGAAGACTGATTTTCCGGAGAGCCAGTCAAGTTGGTCTTTGCTGATTGTATCAGCGCGCTCCACCGTTTCAGTTCCCCTTCGGCGCACGGATTGGTTTTTCGTAATTGGATACTCGTTCGCATCACCGTTGAAACGTACACTTACTTTTCCGGACGTACAACTTACCGCCATTTCACCACCACGGCTGTATACGTTGAAGGAAGTGCCCAGCACGCGTACTTCGCCCAAACTGGTTTTCACTACAAACGGAACACTCGATTTTTCTACCTCAAAATACGCCTCTCCGTCTAGCGTAGCGAAGCGTTCTTCATCAGTTACATCAAAGCCAAAGTCGCTACCAGCGTTTACGCGGGCCAGGGAGCCATCTTCAAGTTTTTGCTTACCACTACCCGAGTCAGGAGACAATACGAACCAGGCGGTCAGCAGTAAGGCTACGGCAGCGGCAGCGGACCAGGGCAATAGTCGCCTAATCAGGCGCGGACGCGGGTGCAGTGCAGGTTTTTGAGTAATGGTAGTGCTCCGTTTAGCGCGTTCTGCTTTTAGTTTTTCGAACCCGTCCTTAGCATCGAACGCCGGCGGAGCCATTTTATTCAGCTTACCCACCATTCGTTCGTAGTCCAAAAAATCGGGACGGGCACGCAGCTCCTGCTCTTCTTCTGCAGACAGTTCGCCGCTGAGCCAGCGGGCGAGAAAGGTATCATCCTTGAAAGGTGGCGTTGCCATGATGGTGTAATATATGGTTAGAATCCCTTAAGGTTGGTTTACCCTACCTCGTTGGGAAAGTTTTTTCTCTCTGACGGTTTGAGTGAGAGGGTTCCAAAGTCAAATCCCCGCGTGTAGCTCCCGCAAACTAACCAGGGCCCGGTGCATTCGTTTCTCCACCGCCTTCTGGCTGATGCCAAGCAACTCGGCAATCTCGCGGTACTTGAGCCCGTCCATGCGGTTGAGCAAAAACACCTCCCGGGCGCCATCGGGCAGGGCCGCAAGCGCAGCCTCCAGCTGCGCCTGAAATTCTTTTTCCTCCAGCTCCTCCTGAGGAGACGCATAAGTAGGTTCCGGCCCCCGCTGCCGCCACTCGTATTTCAGCACAACTTTCTCCCGCTTTTTTTGCTTGAAAAAAATATTCTCTCCAACCCGAAAAAGCCACGCACTCGCCTTTTCCGGAAGCACCTTAGCACAGTTTTCCCATAGGCGAAGAAAAGATTCTTGCACAATATCTCCTGCATTTTCTATACTCCCCGTCCGGTAGTACATCAGGCTACTCAATTTCGGAGCAACTTCCTGATAAACAGAAGAATACACAACATCTTCACAGACTCCCACGGGCGCATTGGTTTCCATTATTTCAGGCTAAATCTTGAAAAAAATATTTTTTTATCGTTGCCCAAGGTAGGGTAAAATCAGGTTTGGGAATTTGATATAGCGAACCGCAACGACGGCAACACGGAAATTGATCACCCCGTAATCACCGTCGTTTTCGAGCGGCCAATTCAACGTCACCGGAAGTATTAAACCAATTCAAAATACTTCCATCAAATCATGTAACTACCATGTTCGTATTCCCAAAGACATCCCTTCTTTACTTACTGGCTTTCAGCCTTATGCTCGGCTTCATGAGTTGCGATAACGAGATCGCTCAGGATGCCATTACGCCTGATTTCGTTACTGAGGACGAAATGCCCGACGTCCTCAACGAATCTTTACCTCCTCCACCGGATGCCACCGAAGAGGAGCAACGCCTTCGCCGCCCCTGCTTCCGTTTCGTGTTCCCCATCCAGGTTCAGCTACGGAACGGAACCTTGATCACCGCCGGAGACGCTGAAGACCTCCGCGCTGCCTACCAACAGATCATTTCAACCCGCGCCCGCGCCAACTTCGTCTACCCCTTTGATGTAACACTGGCTAACGGTAATACCGTCACCATCAATAACTTCCCGGCCCTCCGCCGCCTCTACCGCCACTGCCGAGACTTTGATGATGTGGACGTAACGCCCTGCATTACCATCAACTACCCCATTGAGGTCATCTCCGGAGACACCACCTTCACGGTTGATAATCGAGTGGAGTTGCTACAGGCAAACCGGGATTTCCGTCCCCGAGGTGTAAGCATCGTATACCCCATCGAAGTCACCCACACGGCTTCCGGCCGGGTACAAACGATCAACGGCGACCGTGAGCTGTTACGCATTCGTCGTATTTGTCGCAACCGGGGAGATTACGATGACCGAGGCCCTTCTTGTTACCGCTTATTGTTCCCCATTGACGTAACAATCAATGGTATTGACCGCACCATCGTTAGCCGGGTCGGTTGGCGCATCGCCGTGCGCGTATTGCCAGATGATGCGGAGGCGAGCATCGTCTACCCTGTAACCATCATCCACCGTGAAAGCGGAGAAGAAACCGTTATCTCCAGCTACGAAGAGTGGGAGGCTGCACGGGAGCTCTGTGATTAAAACCACACTATGGACAACCTCACGTATTCCTTCTCTGAATTAAGTACACGTAAAATATTGTGAAACCCGATGTCCATCATTTAGAGTTAACCTAGATTTTTTCCCGGCTCGTTGGAGCGTTGATACATCAACGTTTCAACGGGCCAATTTCAATAATAGTAACGGTTTAGATCGCCAATAACCAAAGCATATGCATCCCACTACCTTTATCAATGCAATAGTTGCCATCGTTCTGATATTCTCCAGTAACACAAGGTCACAAACAATAACTCAATTCGGACCTGACGGATTTATCAGAATTGAAGAAGGTTCTGGTGGGTTCTTTGCGGACCTTGATTCAGGAGACCGTTTCAGTCGTGATCATGACGTTGCGGGAGACATTAATGGAGATGGCATTCTTGACCTGGTTGTTGGTGCTCGCTCTGACGACGACGGACAGCGAGATGCAGGTGCTGTATACATCCTCTTCATGAACAATGATGGTACGGTTGCCTCCAATCAAAAAATTTCCATGCTGGAAGGTGGATTTGATGAAACACTCGAACAAGGCAACTTCTTTGGCTACGGCGTTGCAGGAATAGGAGATTATGACAATGACGACATTCCGGACATCGCTGTTTCAGCTCCTTCCTCAACCAACAGAGCACTCTACATCATCCACCTAAATAGCGACGGAACGATAAAGGACTACGTTAAAAACACCGGCATCATTGCGCAAGGTCTATCCGCAGTTGGAGACTTAAACCATGATGGTAAAATTGACTTGGTTGCTTGCGACCCTAACTCAGATGATGGTGGAACAAACCGCGGTGCCATAAGCATCTTATTCTTCGACGAGGCATCACGGGTAGTTCCTGGAAGCACAGTAACCATTAGCTCTACTTCAGGGGGCTTAGGTGACGGCTTAGAAAACCGCGATATGTTTGGAGGACGAGAAGTAGCCATACTCGGAGACATCGATAACGATGGCACCCTGGAGATGGCTGTTGGTGCCTTTATGTCCGACAGCGGTAAGGGTGCAGTATGGATCTTATCGCTTGATTCTACCAATTTTAATGTGGTAACAAAGACAAAAATAACAGAAGGATTGAGCGGGTTCACGGATGTGTTAGCAACGGATGAAAACCCTAACGGGTCTTTCGGAGGCCAACTCGGGCACGCCATGTGTGCTCCGGGAGACCTTAATGGAGACGGAGTCCCTGATTTAATAACCGGTGCCAACCAGCAAGGCACCGGAGATCTGTACATCCTTTACCTCAACAACGATAAAACGGTAAAAACGTACACCAAAATAGACGAATTCGAGGGTGGTTTCAATTTAGACTTTGACGTAGGCGCGCAAGAGCGTTTTTCCCGGTCTATCTCCTTCATCGGTGATTTACGCGGAGACGGAACCATTGCCGTAAACGTTGGAGGAGGAGTAGGACAGGCGGGAACGGGAACATTATATCTCTTGTTTTTTCAACCTTGCGACTTCACGGAAGCGCCAGGCCTGAACCACTGGAGTGGCGGCAACACCCTCTTTACCAACTGGAATCATTCCATGCAAATGCTGACCAGTGACTCATTGACCTTAGAACAATGTACTTTTAAGGCTTTTGAAACTGATGCCCCCTATATGACTTACAACTTCAACGACGGAAGATGCATCTGTAAAGACTCTACCGCAGTATTAACTCCAAGCACAGAGCTAAGTACTGCATTTTCAAATGAATGCTCTGATGGTCTTCTTTCAACGAATACGGACGAATTTGCCACTGGAGACCAATCCGTCAACATATTCCCAAATCCTACGGTTGCTGACGTTTTACTAACAACAAGTCAAACTTCATTTTCGCTAAATGATAGGATTACCATTTACGATGCGATGGGAAGTTTACTCTATACTTCAACTATTGGAGGCCAACAAACTACCATCGATTTCTCCCGCTATCCTGTCGGAATGTATTTCCTTCGTACCAGTATTAATGGCAGGTCAAGGGTATTCAAGGTGATTAAAGAATAAAACGGTCTAAAGCCGCCGCCCCTTCTTCTTTCGCGCCTGCTCCTCTCTATCCTTCTGTTTGGGGAACACTAAATCCGTACTGGTATAAATGGTTCCGTAGGTAACCGCTGCACTTCGGACCTGGGCCAGTGCACTGAGCAACTGTTCGTCCGTAAGAGGGCTGAGCGGATGGATGTAAGCTACCCAGATCATCCCGTCGGCCACTGCATACTTCACATCAAGGGCGGTATGAAAATTCGCTTCCATACAGGCAAAGACCTCACCGGGAGTTGCGTCTTCCAGCGTTTGTACGGGGGTAATGATGCGCATCCGATCATGGCGCTCGTCGGTAAGACAAAGCATCTTCGTTTCGGCCAGGGTAAGTTCCCAGCGGCCAGGTTCGCCGGTTACGGTGTCCAGTACACTCTGAAAAATAGAATCCAGCCGGACGTTATTCATTTGCTGGGCATTCAGGGCGAGGCCGCAGGTGCAAAGAAGGAGGGTTAAGAGCAAGGTGCGCATGGGAAAATAATTTTACCTTAAGATAAGGCTTTTCAGAGTCGCCAAGGTATCCTTGCGCCCAGCCGAAGCATTCTCCGGTCGTTAGCCGACAATTAACGGAGGAGGAGGGAGCTTCTCCACCAAAAGCGGCCGGCTCCCGAAGGAGCCGACCTTGAAACAGGGTAAAGGCGTAGGCCGTTACTCCGGTTGAGTAATAGAATTCCCCCGCTTACTCCTTCTCCAGTTTACCCATCACGTCCATCAGCATCTTCACGCCAATCGCGTCCATAGGGTTAGCGCCTTTGGCTCCGTTTCCGCCACCACCGATCACGATCTGGGGCACCTTTACCTTAGCGAGCTCTGCAGCTACACCGATGCGGGTTTCCTTCTCGATCTGGGCCCGCTCCAGCGGGGAAAGACCGGCACTTACCTTGAGGCGGGCAACTTCCGCGGCTGCTTTACCCTCGGCGAGGGCTTTGTCGGCCTGGTACTTTGCCTGCAAGGCCTGCTCCTTGCTTACCGCCGTCTCAGCCTGGGCGCGGATTTCAGCCTCAATCTTGGCAGCTTCCTCAGTAGCACGAACTTCTGCGACCTTCTGGCGACCGCGCATCTCGGCGGTGAGGGCTTCCTGCTGGGCGGTAACGAGTTCCTGCTTGGCGATCGCCTCACGGGTACTCTGCTCTACCTTAGCCTTCAGCTTCTCATTTACTACACTCTCGTAATCTACCAGCGTGATGGCAACGAAGTTAGGCACGATCTCGTACTGCTGAACATCACTCTTAGCGAGGGCAAAACTACCGTCAGTGTTCTTCCGGGGCGTATTCTCGTAGCTACGAATCTTCTCTCCACTCAGGGAGTCAATACGCATCTCTTCGTGCTGCTCTATGATGTACTGACCGTTGCGGAGCTGGTACTTAAAAGCCTCGGCCAACTCAGACTTACCTCCGCTGTAGTGCTTCTCAGAGTCCATCAATTGGAAGCTGTAGTTTGCACACTCCTTGGAGTAGTCCGCAAGACTGGCGGCCAGGCGGGTCTGCTCACGGTAGTCCTTATGGATAGCGAGCATCCGCTCTTCGTTGTTCGGCAGTTTCCACTTTACGGAGTAGCCTACCTGATTGGCGTAAGTACCATCAGCAAACTGGCAACGAATCGGCTCAGAGAAGTAACTGATGTCCTCCTTCCGCTTCTCGGGGCGCTCCACCTGTACCGTCACAACGTCAGCGTATTTAGTGGTTTTGCTAAAGAAGCCTGCCCAGTACATACCTGGTTGGAACCGTACGGACTCTTGCCCCGTAATTCCTTGAACCACCGTCCGGTAGCCCTGGTCATTAACGGAGAAAGGATTAAACATGGCCGCGAGTAACAGTAATACGACTGCGGAGGCCGCGAAAAGGATTTGCTTGGTGTTGAATTTCATAATTAAGTGATTTAATGGTGTTGATTAATGGGTGATTCGTTGCCACTAAAGTAGTCTTGAAAGTAATACTATCATCATTCGCTCGACCAATCGGGATGAAAGTTCGATAAGGGGCATGTAGTGTCGACCTTTGGCTCGACATAGCTAGCTCCGGCCTTCAGGCCGACGGCTTCGTCGACCTGAAGGTCGATGCTACATGAGGTCACCTCGCTCCTTTATCCTTACCTTGCACCTGCGTTCGCGCCAAATAAATGTAGATTCCATACGCTATGCGTCAACTATTAGAAACCGACCAGAAGGCTCTCGAAATAAACCTGAACCCTAAGATTTACGGCACCTTTGCCGAAATCGGGGCCGGCCAGGAAGTAGCCCGCTACTTCTTTCAGGTTGGGGCCGCCGCCGGAACGATCGCTAAGACCATGAGCGCCTACGATAAGGTTTACTCCGACCAGATTTATGGCGTGGAGCCCAGCGGTCGGTACGTTTGCGAGAGCCGTATCCACAAAATGGTGGATCACGAATATGACCTTATGGTAGACCGCCTGCGCCACGACCGGCCGGACACCAACTTCTTCGTCTTTGCTGATACCATCGCCGCCATCAACTACAGTCGTACTATTCGTGGTAATGGTTGGATGGGCCTGCGTTTTCAATTAGACCCTGAATCCGGAAGCTCTAATGATTTACTCCTCCACGTCCGGATGCTTGACAACGACAACCAGTTGCAACAGCAAGCCATTGGCATTCTTGGGGTCAACATGATCTACGGTGCCTACCATTATAATGATGATCCGGAAACGCTTATCCTCAGTTTACTGGATGGTTTAAAAGGGCGCGTTGCCATCGATATGATCGTCCTTGAAGGCGAGAATTTCAAGGACCTTGACAACCGCTTGCTAAGCCTCTGGCTGGTAAAGCACGGCCTTACCGAAGTAACTATGTTCGACCCCCGTGGCCGTTCCATCCACCCTTCTGAGTTTCTGTACCGCAAGTCCGTAATGGTTGTTCGTGGCAGTTTCCGTCCTCTTACCCTGGTGAATGAAGACATGCTCCGTTCCGGTTACCAGCAGTTTCGTGAATCCAGCAAATTAGATCCCACCAAATGTTTTTTGCTCACTGAACTCACCCTGGACAATCTGAAATCTTCCGCCGAGCTAAACGAACGAGATTTCCTGCACCGCGCAAAACTGCTGAACGAAATTGGTCAGACGGTCATTATCTCTAATTACCATAAGTACGGCGATCTGATTGAGTACCTGAGCCTGTATAAAGTAAGTCCGGTAGGTATTGTTCTCGGCGTTAACGACCTACTAGAACTCATCGCTTCCAAGTACCGCGACAACCAGGACGGCCGCCTTCTCGCAGCCTTTGGTGAAATCTTTACCCGCAACGTCAACCTCTACGTCTACCCCGCCCAACAGGAAGGCTCTGAGGAATTGGTGACCGCCCAAAACGTTCCTATTCCTGAAGGCGTGAAGTTCCTCTACAAACACCTCCTTGATAGCGGACAGATTGTTGACATCAATAATTTCAAGGCCGAAAATCTCCACATCTATTCCCGTAATGTGCTTACGATGATCAAATCCGGCGAAGACGGCTGGGAAAACCTCGTACCGGAGAAAGTCGCCAAACTGATCAAGGAAGACAACCTGTTTGAATATCCAAGCGAAAAGCTGGCGTTTGAGTACTAAGGGATACGGTATAGAACTGGTTTAATTCAGGAGTAAGCTTAAAAAACATCCCGAATGGGTGAGCCTGGCCTTCACCCTTTAGTTCGCAGATGCGTGTGCAACCTCCGTCCCCCAAAAGCCGTCGTTAATCTAACGACTAAGCATATAGCCCGTATGCCCCTCATTTCTCCGTAACTTTACCCTATGGCAATCGATATAATCTGCCTGATCTTTTTGGCCTACGGCTTCTGGATCGGCTACAGTAAAGGAATCATCTCCACCGTCCTCACCCTCACGAGCTACGTTTTCGGCGTTCTTGCCGCGATGAAGTTTGGGCCCATCCTGGGAGATATGATTTTTGGTTGGGCACCGGCCTTGACCTCCGTCGGCTCCTTCATCATTGGTGTAGTCGCGGTCTTTGTCATGACGCTGGTCCTTTTCCGCATCGTGGCAAAAGGGCTTACGAGCTTTATGGAGAACATCAACATCAACTTCATCAACCAGATTTTAGGCGGTGTTCTTTCCGGCTTGTTCTTCACCTTCATTTTTTCTGGCCTCGTCTTTTTTGGCGACCAGAGCCGGATTATCTCCGATGAACTCCGCACAAGTAGTATAACCTACAAGCCTCTTACTCAAATACGAATTGCCGTCTGGGAACAAGGCAAGAGCCTCTACCCGGTCTTCCGCGACTTCTACGACAAGTCCGTAGACGCCATGGATCGCCTTCGTGACAATGTGGACAAGGGGGAGAGCGATTCCATTTTTGACCTGGAAGAGTAGTAAAGGGTTAAAGGAAGAAGGGAGTAAGGGGCGAGCGTCCTTTACTCCCTTTTCCCTTCCCCCTTTCTTTTCCCCTTCCCTACTCCAACGGAGAAATCATAATGTGTGCCCGGTGGGTTCCCGGATTCATGATCCAGGGATGGTTGGGGGCGATGGGAGACTCCGGCAGGCCGGTGGATGCAGCCGTAGCGAATGGCATATACACCACGTAGCGATACTTTGCGCCTTTGACCAAGCCAGTTTTAGGGTTGTAGTTAGTGTCTTTGCCGAAGTAGATGTGCAGCGTTTTACCAGAATCTCCCATTGAGAGCTTACCGGCCTTCACTTCCTCCTCCCGGATGTCGAACACCTCGTTCGCATTCTTTCCTTCGGCCTTCAATGCACGCCCCCGGGCCATGAACGGTTCCAGGTCCTGATGGTAGCAGGCGGCACTGAAGCCGTCTTTTTTAGGGTTATCAGCGAGACAAATGAATTCGTTGGTGCCTTCTTTCAGGGTGACAAATTCTCCTGCCATATTGTAACCGATCACTTTTGCCCCTTCCCGGCTTTCTTCGGGTGCGGCCATTAGGGCGGTGGCGATTAGGGCTTCGTCCGAGGCGATTGCTTCCAGCTTTTCGTCCACTTCTTCGGCGTCAGATACACCGGCTTCTGTGCCGGTAGCTTTCGCTTCGGTATCAGTAGCAGGGCCAGGGGCTTCGCAGGAGACTAATATTATTGCAAAGAGAAATGTGTATAGCGTGTACTTCATGGTATGGGTGGTTTTCCTCCAAGGTAATGAAAAGAGGCTATGCAAAGCATACAAGCCCTGATCATGACTTCTTAGCATCAACACCAACCAGCGGAGTAAATGAATAGCATCCCGTTTTGTACATAGATCTTCACTTCTTCATGGCTGCCTCTAAAAAAGAGAGTTCCATCGTCTTCAACACTCAATAACATAGGTAGATGATCCTGCCCTATCAGAATTTCTTCCCGACCCGTTACAGCGTACGCTACTCCCATGAAGCGAGCAGCAATAAGGTAGCCTTCGTTTATTGAGCCAACAGGAAAAGCGAACAGACTGTTTCCGCCGCCTTCAGTATCTCTGTACGTGGCGACTATTCCATTGCGGTAATGAAAGATGCCTTGAAACCTATCGTATTCCAGTGGATTATATCCGTGAAGAACGGTATCGGGTACTCCGGTCAGCCTCGTCAGCCATTTGTCTAGACTAGCTCCACTAAAAGAACTTGTTTCCTGTGGCGTAGGGTAATGGCCCAGGTATCCGTTGTAAACGTATCCTGTATCTCCTTTATAGACAACTTCCAGGAATGGCTCATTCATTATGTACTCTTCACCTATCATTTCATCTTCCCACTCGTAAGTAACCGCAGGTAAAGCCAGAATTTTACTCTTTTGACCAAGCTTCCCCGTAATCCGAACTGTTTCTCCATAAGGAACTACACCTATTCGCTCAGCATCCGCCTTTCCCGCTACGCGTAAGCTTAAGCCGGATTCCGCCCAGACGTAGCGTATTTCAGGATTGAGTTGGTGTTGAGCAAAAAGGGACCCGGTACAAAACGTCAGGAGAATAAAGAGAAAGCGCATGTTGAATTATTTACTGACTAAGTTAGTCCTTCACCTTACTAGCAATGACGACAACTAGTATTCGTTGGGGTTAAACTAGCTGGTGCTTTGTAATCAGACCATCAAAAGCCGAGACCTCACAGATCTTCACAAAACTTGTAAGCTCGTCGATCAATTTAAACCTCAACAAAAAACGCCCCACCAGCAAAGCTGGCAGGGCATTTTTAATCT
>CAYPIM010000056.1:0-13250 GCA_964410795.1 uncultured Lewinella sp.
AAGAGACTTGGCTCCGGCCCCTGACCAATGCCAAAAAACCTTCTCGGCACCTGCGGCCGCGCCGTGCTACTCAAAAAGATCGTCGTACTTCGTGTCTTTGCTCTCCGTCGGGCGCAGTGGCTCTGGCGGAGGAGGAAGTGGAGGGAGCTCTTCGTAGTCTACGTCAATATCTGTAGGTTCTCGTGGCACCTCTTCAAATTCTGTCCATTGCCCATTCTTTCGGGCATCTGCTTCAGCAACCTTCTCCTTAAGCTTCTTCCGGAAAAGGGCGGTACCTAGCAAGTATAAACCAGTTAGTGGGTAGAGCGCAATACAGAGTACGGTTACCACCAACCCCATCACCAAGTTGCGCTGCCACAAGCCTTTGATACTGTTGGCAAAGCTGGTAAAGACCGAACGATCAATAAAGAGAGAGGCAATAAAAAACAGCCAGCCAAGCTTATACAGCAACCAGAAAATAATACTGACGGCCTTAAACATTACAAACAGGACAACAATGCCAATTAATAGGCCAAGAATGCCATTTATACCATTAAAAGGAGAGCGAGATTTGGACATGGTTTAGTCTTTTATTCTTTGGTTCGTTGGTCTTTAGGGTAGTTGCAAGCTATTGCTCAGAAGAGAATAATGCACGGGCCTTAAGACGGAAATCTAACAAAATCCCAACCCGCAGGTTTCCTTTACTACGATCAGATTGGGGTGTTTTACGCCCAATGTAGTCGTTTTACCGTCGAATGGTGGTGCTGGCAGGGTCAAGGCCGCCTCAATTTCGTAAATTTGTACTAATGAAAACGATCTCCTACCTTTTTTTCCTATTGCTAAGTTTGCCCCTGGCTGGCCAAACGACCACCATTAGTGTGGAAGCTACCGGTTGTAAAACGATAAACCTATATGCCTTTGACGGTGTCACCTTTGAAGCCATTGAGACTTTTACCAAAGGCGTAGACGGCAATTTCAATCTGGACGCTACGATCGAAGAGCCGGTTTTCCGGTACGTAGGTAGTAAACCTTCTGATGTATTGCCGGTCATCATCGGAGGAAGTGAAACGATGAGCATCGCTGGAACTTGCGGAAGATTCCGCAGCGCGAAGACAACAGATTCACCGATCAACCAGCGTTATCAGGAGCTGAAGCTAAAATTCCAGGCCAACAACCAGCAATTCAAGAAAACAATGCGGACCTATCAGCAGGCTGTTGCAAGTAAAGACTCTGTCGCTATTGCCACGCAAAAAGAAGGACTGGTAAAACTGGACAACACCAAGCGAGACCTGCTGGCGCAAACCAAGAAAGAGGACCCTCTGCTACACCGCGTAGTAACGCTGAACACCTACCTCAACTACCTGAACGAAAACAAAGGTCGCTTTCAGAACGAGTTAGATTACTTCGTAAATACTTACTTTCAGTTCGTTGACTTCAAAGATGAAGGCTATGGCGACTTGCCCTGGACGTACGAAGGCAACCGCAACTTTGCGAATACCCTGGTGGGAGCTGTACCCGGCGAACAACTTGCAGACATCCTCGGCGCCATCTATAAAAGCTGGCCGGAGGGTAGCCGAGCTAAGTTCTTCGCCATGAGCGGAGGCTTCTCTTCTCTGGCAGCTAAGAAGCACCCCGCAACCGTAAAGTTGGCCGATGCCATCGAGGCTCAGTTCAAAGCGAAGTACCCCCGTCAGGTAGCCCAAATTTCTGCACAAGCAGCAACACTGCGCACCTTCGCCGTTGGAGCCGAAGCTCCACTTTTCACCGGACCTACTCCAGAGGGAGAAGAGATCAGCCTCGAAAGCCTGAGAGGGAAAGTAGTCCTCATCGACTTCTGGGCCAGCTGGTGCGGCCCCTGCCGCCGAGAGAACCCCAATGTTGTCAAGCTATACAATACTTACAAAAGCAAGGGCTTTGAAATCCTCGCCGTGAGTCTCGACAAAACCAAGGATCGTTGGGTGAAGGCCATTGCGGATGATAAACTAACCTGGCTCCACATCTCCGACCTAAAGGGCTGGAAAAGTAAGTACGCCAGGCAATACGGTGTTTCCAGCATCCCTCAGACCGTCTTGTTAGACCGCGAAGGCAAAATTATGGCCCGGAATCTAAGGGGTAAAGCTTTAGAAGCGAAACTGGCAGAAGTGTTTTCTGTTAAATAAATCCCCCTGCTAACGCCCTAAACAATCAAGCTATCTTACCTGGCCCTACCTGGCAGCCTTTCAGAGATTCATTCTACCCCAAATTCAAATGAGTAAAACGAACAACCGCATCGCAATTGTCGCAGGAGCCATCCTGGTCACCGTTGGTCTAGACCAATGGACCAAGGCCCTTGCCATCGAACATCTCGAAGGGCAACCTCCCATTTATTATCTCAACGAAATGTTCAGCCTGACCTTTGCGAAGAACACTGGCGCATTCCTTTCGTTGGGTGAAGACCTCGGTCCTGTCTTAAAGCCCATCCTCCTGAATGCTCTTCCTGCCCTCCTGCTGGTAGGTTTGCTCTATTTTATCTTCAGGGAGAAAAATCTTAATCGCTGGCAGACCTTAGCTCTCTCCTTGATTGTTGCTGGAGGACTGAGTAACATCATTGATCGGCTACTTTACGGTCATGTGGTAGACATGCTACACATTCAGCTCACGGACAGTCTCCAAACCGGTATATTTAACATTGCGGATATGGCTATCATGGCAGGGATGTTCATTATGCTTCCCTTTGTATTTAAGAAAGACCCCGCACCTTCGGACGAAGAAAAAGAGAACGACGTTCCGCCTTCGCCGGCCAAAGAAACGGTAGTAGAAGTAGAGGGAGAATAACAGTTCCTAGAGTAGGTTTTACAGCAGATATTTTAGATTTAGTTTTCCTTTCATCCCAAGAGCAGAGTACATGAAAAATCCAAGGCTTTTAACCATACTGCTATGTCTGGTAACGGCGACAACGCTGACCGCCCAGGTAGCGCAAGCTAACAACTGGCACTTCGGCGATAAACTATCTGTAAGTTTTGCGACCGGTACTCCTGTACTCAATCCGCCCTCAGAGATGGAGGCCATCGAAGGTATTGTATCCATGAGCGACGCCGACGGCCAACTCCTTTTTTATACCAACGGTGGCGGACGACCTTTTGACGAAGGCCAACCCCTCGAATTGCGCCAAAGCCCCGGCATCATCTGGAACAGAAACCATGAAGTGATGTACGATATGCGCGGAGAAGAAGGCGGGGGATTCAGTGCACGCCAGAGCTCTATTGCCATGCCTGACCCCGCTGGGGAAGCAGGCATTTACTACCTCTTCACCATGGAAGAGTCAGAATTTGACATCGGAGGATCGGTGCCAGGCCAACCTGTAGGCCGAGGGTTATCTTATTTCATCATTGATATGAACCTAAACGGTGGTCTGGGTGGTGTACGCCTTGCCGACCAAAGAGTCTATACCCCAGCCTACGAGGCTCTAGACGCCACGCCAATGGCGGACGGCTCTGGCTACTGGATCATCTGCCACAGTGATGACATCAGCGACGCAAAATTCATCGTTGTCCCACTGACGGCCACCGGAGTGGGAGCACCAGTTGAAACGCCCGTAAGCCGGGTATCCGGGAAAATCGAATTTTCACCCAACGGGCTCTTCATGTTTAACGACCGTAAGCTGTACAGTTTTGACAATGCAACCGGCACCATTGCTTCAGACCCCGTTGAAATTGCTGGTGTTTCCAACCAGGCGGCCTGCTTTACTCCTGATAGTCGTTTCCTTTATACCACGGAAAACCGCCCGGTCCTTGATGAAGTATTTGTACGGTATGATCTTCGTGACCTCACCAATCCGCTGGTTTTAGGGCAAGTAGAACTCCCTACCGGCGAGTCCGTTTTCCTTACCGCTCCGTTTCAAATAGGGCCCAACGGAAACATCTACTTTCTGGAGCAAACTTTCAACCCAGGCGCCATCACCCGCCTCGGAATGAGTGAAATTACTTGTGTCTCCGGAGAGAACCCGACGATTAATCGCTTCTTTATTGACATACCAGATTCAGAAGGGTCAGACTTCTTTTCCCAGTCTCTACCACAATTCGTCGATGCCATTTTTGCCGTAGAGCCTCAGCCAGATACCATACGACTGGACACCCTCACCATCAACGCCTGTAACAATGATCAGGAAATACTCACAGCACGGGAAGGAGAGATGAATTATCGCTGGTCTACGGGAGACACTACCGAAACTACTTCCGTTAGTGAAGCCGGCCTTTACTGTGTGACCATTACTGATGACTGCTTTCCGGTAGTAGACTGTCAAAGCGTGGTTTACGAACAAACCGGAATCAATCCTATTGTTATTGACAGCGAAGATTTAGGGTGTGAAGGTTTGCGCTGTATCGTTGATCTGGACGTGAGCGCAACGTACGATGGGGTGAAAATTTCCCTCTTCCAGACCAACCCCTTAGGCTCCCCCATCCTGGTTTCCGAATTCCTCTCCGTAACCGATACCGTAAACCTCGATAAACCGGAAGATGGGCAGCAATACCAGATTGAAGTCACCTATGAAAATTGTGGTCAAATTGAATACCCGCTGATCATTGATTTCCCCGAAGATGATCGTTTCCGCCCAGTACTTAACGTGACTGCCGAAGGAGAAATCTGTAACGGTAAAGACATCACGCTGGAGGTAAACAACCCTGGCTCTCTGGCCATTGGATCCGTCCGCTACGCCGACGGAAATACAGATAACCCCCGCACCCTGGAAGCAGTATTTGAAACCGACATACCAGTTATCGTTTTCAGTGAATGTGGTGATTCGACGGAACTCGTTTTCAGCGGTCCCATTGCCGAATTTTGCGACTGTCGGGCGGAGGTTCCCGAATTAATTTCCCCCAACGGCGACAACGTCAACGATGAATTTCGTCTTTACAGTAACTGCCCGGCGGAAAGTTATACCCTTATCGTGTTCAACCGTTGGGGCCAGCGCGTTTTTGAAAGCACCAATCCAGATCAACCCTGGGATGGAACCAAGGACGGAACTCCTCAAAATACTGATGTTTACCTCTACCGAATGGTCTTTCGTTTCGCAGATACCGAGCAGGTGGAAGTACGGGAAGGACAGTTTCAGCTCATCCGATAAAAGCCTCCTGGCGCTGATTAAAAACTAAGAGCGTGTCTAAATTTTTGCTTTTCAGCTTTTTATTGGTATTCGGTAAGGTGGCTGCTCAGACGGCACTGCTGTTAACGGATGGGGAGGGTACAGAACTCCCTTTTGGGAAAGGAGTACTAAAGCCCCAAAACCAAGAACTGGACACTGATTCTACGGGACGAATCCTACTTCCAACAGGAATTCCGGACACCCAAAGGATTGAGCTTCGTTATACGGGTTACAGCATCACAGAGGTTACCTATGGCGAGCTATCAGCCAAAGGTTTCGTGTATCAAATGACCGCCCAGCTATTATTGATGGAGTACGCAATTCCGCTCGAGGTTATTGGCCGGAGGGATGAAGTAGCCCGCGACTTGCCCTATCAGAATGAAGCCATCAGTAAAGAAGAAATTGCACAGGTGCAATCTTTAACAACAGCGGACGCCCTCGCTAATCTGAGTGGGGTATACATCCAAAAATCTCAGTTCGGTGGCGGGAGCCCGGTAGTTCGGGGTTTTGAGGCCAACCGGGTTTTATTGGTAGTAGACGGCGTGCGGATGAACAATGCAATTTATCGTAACGGGCATCTTCAGAACGCCATTACGATTGACCCGCTGGCGCTGGACAAACTAGAGGTAATTTACGGCGCAGGCGCGTTGGCTTACGGTAGTGATGCCGTTGGTGGCGTAGTTCATTTCCGAACGCAGCAACCTTCTTTTGCGGGGCCGCAGGATGCAAGGTGGAGTTTTGAAGGAGCAATGAAGGCAAGCTCTGCGGCTCGGGCCTTTGGCCAGAGTTTAAAGATTCAGCAGCATCAGAAAAACTTTGCAGCACTGACCCTGATTTCCACAAACTTCACTTCGCACCTGCGCTCCGGCGCCCAAAGGTCCTCGAAGTTTCCCGTCTTTGGTCTACGCGGCGAATACCTGGAGCGCCGAGACGGACAAGACCGAACCGTACGCAATAGCAAACCAAACGTGCAGGTAGGCACCGCTTTTGAGCAATACAACTTGCTGCAGAAGTTTCGCTTCAGGTTGCATCATGCTGTGGAGCTAAGCGCCAACTTTCAGTACTCCACTACTTCGAACGTCCCTCGTTACGACGCCCTAACCGAACTACGAGACGGAGGCTTGCGCTGGGCAAGGTGGGATTACGGCCCGCAAACTCGTGCACTAGCCGCAATAAAACTAAGCGACCGGCGAGGCACTCGTTTTTTTGACGTCGCGAACTATCTGCTGAGCCATCAGGTGATTGGGGAAGATCGTATCCGCCGCCGCGCTAACGCTGCGCAGGAAGAAAACAACCAAGAGCAGGTGAATGCGACAAATATTCAAACGGACTTCGCGCTTGAACTGAAGATTTTAAAACTACGCTACGGCTTTGACTTGCGTTACGACCACGTGAACAGCCAGGCCTTTCTGCGCAATGTAGACAGTGGAGCCATCGACGAAACCAGCCTGAGCACCCGTTACCCGAGCGGCGGCAGCAGTCTGATCTCCGGCGGTGCCTACGCAGAAGCCGACCGCGAGCTCGGACAAGGGTGGCAACTGCGTGGCGGGCTACGCTGGAACCGGCAACGTCTGCGGGCCAGGTTCAGCACCAACGATCCTGTAGCCTGGCCACGTGCGTACCTCGCTGGTGTAGGTAATATCGAAAGCTCAGTCACTACTGCTCTGGGCCTGATCCGCGACGGCAACGAACACCGCTATCGCCTGCTCTTTGCCCAGGGCTTCCGCGCACCAAACATCGACGACTTTGCGAAGTTCCGGGAACGCAATGGCTTTATCCTGGTGCCAAACACAACTCTTCAACCAGAGCGCTCAAACACGTTGGAAGCCGGGTATAACTATGTAGATCGGCAACACAAGTTTCGCGCCGGGGCCACGGCATACCACACCTGGCTCAACAATGCCATCATCCGGCGGGACGGCAACCTACCCGACGGCAGCCAGTCTTTCGTTAGCCTCGGCGATACCCTCTTCGTTCAAACCAATGCCAACGCCGAAAGTGCACGAGTGTATGGCTTTGATATAGACCTATCGCTCAAATTCTTCCGTGGATGGCAGCTGTCCAGCTCCTTCCATTACCTACGCGGTCGCCGCGATCAACTCGCTCCGGATGGCGTTATTTTAGACCTTCCGCAAGATCATATCCCTCCACCTTACGGCGACATAACGCTAGGCTGGACGGACAGAACGGGCATGCCGTGGAACCTACGTTTGAGCCTTCGGTACCAACTCAGTAAACAGCCCGATGACTACGCGGTCGGAGAAATCTCTGGAACAGCCGCAACCGGTTACACTTTCGACCGCACTGGCACTGCCGACAACTTAGAATTCACCCCACTGGCCAGCGACGGACAGTTTAACTACACCGGCTCCTACGGCTGGTGGACAGCAAACATATATGCTGAGTACCTACTAAATGATCATTTCACCTTTCGCCTCAAAGGAGAAAACCTACTGGACCGGCATTACCGGACTTTTGCAAGTGGCGTTAGTGCTGCGGGGATTGATGTTGGTTTTGGGCTTACTGCGAAGTTTTAGTACATCAATCGTCCTTGTGCAGCAGCGCATGGTAACCATCAACATTCAGGTAACCTTCTTCCCTTACTTCTACCTGTAATCCGTGCTGTATGGCCATACGAAGCATCTCCGGGGCGTCGACAATTCCCTTAGCGGCTAGCTCCTTACTAAGCTCTTTCAGCAACGGCAAGTGTTGAACAAGAATATCGTGGGTTTCCCGAACCAGGTCTACCATCATGTTTTCCACTACAGCATCGGTGTCTTTCGTATCCATTGTAAGGTGGCTTGCCTGGAGATTGACCACGGATTGGAAACGCTCGTTGAAACCAAAACGGCGGACGAACTCAATAGCAAGGGTAGTTGCTTCTTCTCGGTCGTTACTCCTCCCCGTGGAGGCTTTCTCTGGGCCAAATATTATTTCTTCCGCAATACCTCCAGCCAGGTAGATTCGAATTTTCTTTAGAATGTTCTCCTTTGTGAGGTGTAACTGATGCGGGAAGGTGAATCCCCCTGCATGGCTACTTGCAATTTTACTTTTCAGTTGTAGCGGCACCAGCCCCATCAGGTGCATATACGCCACCGCATGACCACATTCGTGCACAGAGATGTTGGCTACTACATTTTCCTGATTGCTACGGCGAATACTGTCAATACGGCCAACATAAGGTATGGCAATTTTGTGATTTCCGAAAGAAGCCTTTATCGCCAGGGCTTCCTCATCGTAATCTACCGTAATTTCATTTTCATCTTTCATGATGGCTTCGAACATAAACTGACTCAGGTTCGATTCTAAAATATCAACCACAGAGCTAAAGACCGGCCGCACACCTTGTACTGAAAATACGCCATTACGGTATATCAACTGATTTATCTTCTTAGTAACATTGACCTTTAAGCCAATTTTCTGAAGAACATCTGCTTTCACCCGTTCGACTTCCTTTTCGATCAACTTCTCAAAATCACGACGGCGCAATGAATTGTAGATCAGGTGGATGTTTCCGAAGCGAGCCACCTGCTCAGGGCGAAACTTCCGTGAAAGTGCGTTCTTGATGTCCACTACCGTAATCTTCTTAGTAAACGCATGGTAGATGTCTGCATCAATATCTGTTTCACTCGTTTGTGAAGCCATGCTGAAGGCATCGTCGAGGTTGCCTGAAATAATAATCAGGGTTTTCGAATAATTGACCGGTTCGTAAATCTTCTTCCGGCGCTTGACGTCCAGCACCAACTCAATGAGTTGGTCTTCGTCCAGGCGGGTGAGTTCAGAGATCGACTGGTCCAGACCTAGGGTATCACGTAAGTGCTTGGCTGACCAGGGGCTCAGTTGCTGGTCCTCCACTTCTTCTCCTCGCTTACGGGCAGCGGCATTTTCCTGCTTAGTAGCGGTATAGTTAAACAGGAAGTTGTCTACGTTTTGCTTGGTCTTACGGCTCAGGCGGCCATCGCTGAGTAATTCCCAAAAGTCGGCAAACTGGGTTTTGTTCAGGGGAGTCCCATCATTGTCGAGGGTATTAAAGCGCTGGATTTCGTCAAAGAGTACAATCCCGGGCTGTTCATCATCAAGATCGTTCTCCGACAGGATACGGGATACGGTCGACGTCCAGGTACTGGCGGTAGTATTGCTGAGTTCCACCTCGACAAAGCGATCCTGATAATCGAGGAACTTGACCAGCTTACGAACAAGGTCGGTCTTCCCCACCCCCGTCATACCCCAAAGATTAAGGATGATGGGGCGGTTTAAAACTTCCGGCATCAGGTACCAAATCTGAATATAGTCCAATAAGTTATCGATAATATTATCGATACCAACGAATTCTTCTTTTAGGTGTCTTTTACATTCTTCTAACTTTGTCTTACGGGCGAGTACCTGGGTTTTATCAATTTTAGTCATTGGGGAATACTTGGTGTGATGCTTTGATGAACGGGTGTAGTTCGGGGTTAGTTGCATGATAAGTGTTGGGGGTTTGGATATTTTCTAGTGCGGGCTTTGATGTACCGGTGGGCCTTTAGGTGGAGGACTAAGCCATTGCAAGGTCCTCCCGCCAGCTTTGCCTCAATGTGGCCTGAGGTAGGATCAGAAAGGTATAAACCGGTTCATTATTGGAAATCGGATATTTCCTCGGTTGAATATTGGTTGGATAGACGGATCTATCCGGCATAGAGTAGGCCTTATTGGGAATTCGGATATTTTCTCGGATGTATGATTGCCGGACAGACGGATCTATCCGGCATAGAGTAGGCCTTATTGGGAATTCGGATATTTTCTCGGATGTATGATTGCCGGACAGACGGATCTATCCGGCACAGAGTAAGCCTTGTTGGAATTCGGACATTCGCTCTTTTGCATGGTTGCCGGACAGACGGATCTATCCGGCACGAAACCCTACTCTTGCAAATATGGCCTATCCACATTAACTTTGCATTCCAAAGTCCTACCATGTCCAAGAGCATTGCCAACCCCATCAGTGACCTGCGTGAAATCCGCTCCTTAATGGAGCGTAGCCGTTATTTTATGGGTTTGAGTGGTTTATCGGGTGTTGGCGCGGGGCTTTTTGCGTTGGTCGGTTGCCTATTAGTTGTTGCTTACCGCTGGGCTGGGGGCGAAGATTTGCTCTTCATCAGCAGGTCGGTATACTTAACCGCTGACCATCCCTGGGGGATAGCCCCCCTACCCTTTCTGGCCATCACGGCGGCGGGTGTACTGTTGGGCGCCATCGCCTGTGGTTACTTTTTTACCGTTAAGCGAGCAAAGCGGCTGGGGCAGGAGCTGTTTCATACCAAGACTTATAAACTTGCCTGGCATCTGTTCTTCCCCTTGGCGGTAGGCGGTGTGTTTTGCCTCGCGCTGATTTACCACGAGCATGGCGGTTTCATAGGGCCAGCAACGCTGATCTTTTACGGCTTGAGCTTACTCAATGGTAGCGGCTACGCCCGCGAGGAACTTTCCTGGCTCGGCTATATGGAGATTGCCCTTGGCTTAATCTCCTGCTTCTTCATCGGGTACGGCTTATACTTCTGGGCAATGGGCTTCGGAGTACTGCACATTGCTTACGGCATCTGGATGTACCGCAAATATGACCTTACATGAAAAATGCACCAACCATAACTAAAGTATCCATTGGCGGATTGAACAAACTGTTCAATCACCGCAGCCGAATGGGCATTATGGCCATCTTGATGGTGAACGAATGGGCCGATTTTGTCTCCTTGCGAGAAAGCTTAAAACTAACCGATGGCTCCCTGGCCAGCCACCTCAAAGCCCTGGTCAAAGAAAAGCAAATTGAGGTGGAAAAGAAGTTTGTTGATGATAAACCCAAGACTTCCTACCGGGCCACAAATGCAGGAAGGGAAGCTTTTGAAGCACATCTTGCCGAGCTTGAAGAGTTTATCAAACTGGTGGACAACTAATGAACTGGTTTAATCAGAGAACCATTACTAAACGCTAAGACACAAGCCTCAAGTCATGCCCGTTAAGCTGACCCCCATACAGAAAACAGCGCAAGAAGTTTTGCGGACAATGATGCTTGATTACTT
The DNA here is from genome assembly GCA_964410795.1 of uncultured Lewinella sp. GTDB lineage: Bacteria > Bacteroidota > Bacteroidia > Chitinophagales > Saprospiraceae > Neolewinella. Next base: position 11,152 of record CAYPIM010000056.1, read on the forward strand.
CCGGGAAATCGATCCGGAAAAAGTAGTAGTCGACAACGGAGAGGAACGCCTCGACTATCCCTACTTCGCAACCTACTGGACGGATGAGAAACGCGCGCCGTTCTTCATTCAGCACGATGAGGATGTAGTAGGATTTGTGTTGGTAAACGATTGGATCATCCATCACTCATTCGCCGCAAACCATTCAATCGCGGAGTTCTACATCGCACCACCGTTTCGTAGAAAAGGGGTCGGAGCTGCAGCAGCTGAAGTGGTTTTCAGCAGCCTCCCGGGAAAATGGGAGATCAGGCAATCAACAACTAACCTCCCTGCAGTCGCATTCTGGCGGCGGACTATCCGAGACTTCACCGGAGGTCGCTATCAAGAGATCAAAAGCGTAAAAGAGCAGGAGAACATTCAACTTTTCACTTCCTAAACAGCCAAAGACTATAGCCCAAAATGTAATCAAACACGCACATAAACTTTGAAAATTAAAGAACTATCAAATCGCTTCAAAAAATCATTCTTGCTCTCAGCATTTATCTACTTCTTCTCATCGGAAGCCTACTACTCATTTGGCTGATGTGCTTCGATCTCGAATTACTCTGAAGATTCCACTAACCCTTAAAAATCCTCCCCAATGACAAATCAAAAAAAGTCTCTTCTGGCGGCCCTTACCCTCGGCCTTGCTTACGCCTTCTTCTTCTTTCACGGAGAGGTCGGCTTAAATGTCGTTCTTTTCGACGCACTTCTAATCAGTCTGGCCTTGTTTGTACGCCCGGAGTTGGCGCAACATAAAGCCTTCGTCTGGTCCGTTGGTGGTTTACTATTCGCAGCAGGCTGCGTGGTGATTGTACACAGTAACGCCGCGATCCTTGCGCATCACGTGACTTACTTCCTGGTACTTGGTTTCACTCAGGCACGGGAATTACGCTTTATTTGGTATGGGCTCGTGCTAGGAGTTTCGGCTATCTTCGAGACTCCAATCAATGCCATCCGCCGTTGGCGGACGATCCGCCGACAACGGGAACGGAAGGCTTCTTCGCCCGCCTGGCCCTGGCTGAAGCAGGCTTTAGTTCCCGCCTTCGTGCTGGTTCCCTTCCTATTACTGTACGCCGGAGGAAATGACAAATTTGCCGCCGGACTTGATCTGTTCGTGAATTCGTTCAACGATCTCTCGGTAAGCGTTGATGTTTACTGGACGCTCATTCTTACGTTTTTCGGTTGCTTCCTCACTCTTGGCTTCGTACTTCCCCGTGAGGGAATATCACGCTTGGTGAAGCAGCAGTTTGGCTTTCAGGACGAACTGGTGCGAGAGCGCAAACAACGGATTCAGGACTCCAACCAATCTCATTACCAAACTGTGCACCTGCGGCCGCGCCCTCCAAAAATGCTCGCGCTCAAGGGGGAATACCTGCAGGCCGTACTCACTTTTGGCCTACTCAACTTACTGCTCGCCGTAGTGAACGCGACCGACCTGCGTTACGTCTGGTTGGAAACTGGTGAGCTCTCCGCCGCTACCCTGAGCAGCTACGTACACAACGGGACCTGGAACCTGGTGGTCTCTATCGCACTGGCCATCCTGGTGGTGCTGTACTATTTCCGGGGGAACCTAAACTTCCTGAAAAATACGCCGTGGTTGGCCCCTTTGGCCAAACTATGGATAGCGCAAAACGCCCTACTTACGCTTTCCGTTGGCGTCCGCAACTGGCACTACGTTGATGCCTACGGCCTTGCTTTTGGCCGCGTCTACATCGCCTTTGTTCTACTACTGATCCTATTTGGCCTGTTTACTCTTTTCCGAAAAGTGCGGGATAAACTCAGCCTCACCTATCTACTCCACACCAACGGGATGGCTGCCTGGCTTTGTCTCTTGCTTTTCGCCGCAGTGAACTGGACGAACGTGATCACCCGCATAAATATCAGCACTCAAACCACCGAAGAAATAGACTGGGAGTACCTACGCCGCCTGCCCCGCGACAATACTTTTTTATTGCTGAACCACCCGGAAGCAGAGGTAATGAAACTCTACAAAGGAGATGCGAAACTATACCAAAATACCGATTGGCGATCGTGGAATTATGCTGATTGGCGGAATTGGAATGCTTTGCAGTAGCCGC
>CAYPIM010000056.1:13350-30594 GCA_964410795.1 uncultured Lewinella sp.
GCAGCGGCTACATTCCGGTCCAACGCCTCGTGCGCGAGCGGCGTGGTAAACTGGTTCAGCTCGTCCAGTCGCTGGTTGATGGTGTCTTTGTCTTCGCCAGCGACAGCGGCGGCGAGTTTTTCGGCGTAGGCCACAATGCTGGTTGCCTGCTCTGCCTCTAGCCAACTGGCGTTCTGCTCCAGGAATTTCTTAGTGCTCAGCAGCACATTATTCGCTTCGTTGCGGGCTTCAACGAGCGCGCGGTTTTTCATATCCGTTTCGGCGTTGGAGAGGCTATCGATCAGCATCTCAGCCATCGCTTCCTCGCTGATGCCGTACTGGCTCTTGATGGTAACCGACTGGCTCTGGCCGCTACGGTGTTCCATCGCTTTTACCCGCAGGATGCCGTCGGCATCAAGGCCGAACTGGATTTCAATCTGGGGAATACCGGCGGGCATGGGAGGGATATTGCCAAGTACGAATTCACCCAGTTTGCGGTTGTCTGCGACCATGTCACGCTCGCCCTGGTAAACGGCGACTTTCAGGTTTTTCTGCCCGTCTACACTGGTGGTGTACTTGCGGCCAACGCGGGTAGGAACCTTGGAATTCCGGGCGATGATAGGGTCCATTAAGCCGCCGACGGTTTCAATGCCAAGGCTCAGCGGGGTAATATCCAGCAACAAGACATCCTTCTGATTGCCAGCCAGTACATCGGCCTGGATGGCGGCGCCGAGGGCGACGACCTGGTCCGGATCAAGGGTGTTGTTCACCGCTTTTCCGAAGTAATTGGTCACTTCTTTTTGCACAAGCGGTACGCGCGTGGAACCGCCAACCATGATCACGTGGTCAATATCGTCCGTTGTTATTTCGGCATCTTTGAGGGCGCGGCCGCAGGATGCAAGGGTTCGTTTTACGAGCGGGGTAAAGAGCACATTAGCTTGGTCCCGATCGAGGTATAGGGTAGTGCCGTGAAACTCCGTCGTAAAGCTGTCTTCGCCAGACAAGCGCTTCTTGGCCGACTCGGCCAGCAAGCGAATTTCGCCTCTTTTCTCTGCCGAATCAATCTTAAGTGATTTCTCATTGATCCAGTGGTCCACGATGGCCTGGTCCAGGTCATCGCCGCCGAGGAAAGTATCGCCGTTGGTAGAGAGCACCTCAAAAATCCCCATCTCAATCCGAAGGATGGAAACATCAAACGTGCCACCACCGAGGTCATAAACGGCAATGGTGCGGCCTTCATCTTCGTCCTTCAGGCCAATGCCGTAAGCCAGGCTTGAGGCCGTTGGCTCATTCACAATTCGTAGCACATCAAGGCCCGCTAAACGGCCCGCATCACGGGTAGCTTGCCGCTGAGAATCGTTGAAGTAAGCTGGTACCGTAATTACTGCCCGGCTGACTTCACTGCCCAGTTCAGCTTCAATTCTTGCTTTGAGGGATTTTAATATCTCCGCCGATAACTCAATCGGGCTGTAGTATTTGTCCTTACCATCTGGCCCCGGAACGGCAATTTTCACCAACCGATCCTCATCTTCATCGATGATTCGATAGCCGAAGCGGCTCTGGACCGAAGAAAGGTCGCCGTAGCTCTTGCCAAGTAAGCGCTTTACGGAGTAGATCGTTCTTTCGGGAGCTGTCGTCAGGTAAGGCTGAGCTTCGTCCCCTACCAGAACGGTTCCGTCTTCGGCGAAGTGGACAATACTGGGCACCAGAACGTTCTTTCCGTTAGCTCCGGCCACTGCCGCTGCTTTCCCGTCAGCAACAATGGCGACTAAGCTGTTCGTTGTACCGAGGTCAATACCAACAATCGTTTTACCAACGGAACTAACTGCCTTGTCTTCCTTTACCTTACCAGCTTGAAGGTCGATGCTGAATTTTGCCATTATGGTTTTTTGGGTAGGCTGGGAACATACAGATGCACACGATGGTTGTGGTCATGCTTACTTTATACCAGGAAAATGACACCCTGGTTTGTCTAACGGAGCTACAAGTTGAAGAGTTCGGAAGTATTTGGCCTCTTCCAAAAGTTACTGCTCCTCTTCTCCAGCCTTACTATTCACAACTACATGTAATTTCTCTAACCTTTCTGCAGACTCTTCCACACCAGTAAGTGCAAGGCTAAGTGCTTTGTAATTAACAGGTTCTCGCAAGTTATTTGCAATGCGCTTGAGCATTAGCTCAAAGTAACAATCTTCGATATCAGCAAGGGTTTGAATTCCTTCCTGGAAGCTGATCAGGCCATCATCACTAGGCCGGAAGAGGTAACATTTAAAAAGGACCTGACGTATTTTTTTAACCTCAGTCATCGTAGCCCCGGGAATGTCTTGAGATAACTGGTCGTAGCACTCTTCGTCCAGCTCTTTAAAGGAGTGAAACTCCCCAAAGTCTTTCAGGAAGGAAGCATAAATGTCTATACCTATCCACATAATTTTAGGAGGTGGCATCCGTACCCCTTGCTGTGCTGCAACCCTCAAATAGTACTTCGGCAGATCTTGACTCCGGTTACCAGAACTAGGCGATGGTCGTTTGTTTCCAGGCAGATCATAATAGTCCTTGAACTCATCACAAGCTTTTCGCAAAGCTTCGTCTTTCAGTGCATCAGTGCCAACTCCGTAGACATGGCAGCCCAGTGCTTTGAGATCTTCGGAGAGTTGAACGTAGTCATCATCCATTCCAACCAGAACAACCTTAGTCACGTCCTCATTATCCTGAATAAAACGTTTCACCCTGGCGACCAAGGAAGGGAAAACATCAGCGGGAGCGTAGGGGTCTTCCGGGAAAACGTGAAAGAGAGCAGTTTCTTCAAGTAGAAGCGGCTGGCGATAACGTGACATCCAGTGCCAATTTCCAAAAGCCTCATTGGCAAGCACCTGCCCGAAAGATCGAGCATAATCCATAATGGCCTCTACATTCACCATTTTGGGTTGGAGGCGGCCATTAGCTTTTTTGTACCCCGAATGTCCATGCTTATCAAACATTAAAGCTTGGTGCAAGTGCTCAAAGTCCCAAAAAACAGCAACAATATCAGACATGGATAGCAGAAAACTTACAGGATCAAGAAAGACCGCAAAGTTAGCATACAAGTTACAACAAATAGTGATTTGGCATTATAAATCTGTCCGTTAATCCGCATACAATTAAGGCTTAACCCAAAGAAGGCCCTAAGACAATAATGACTTAAGGGCCTTCTAAAGAAGAACTTATGGCTGATAATTTCTCAGAATTATAGCCTAGGCGACACTGCGCTCACGCATCACCTCTTCGTACATTTTCTGGAGCTTTTTACGAGCAAAGAAGATACGCGACTTAATGGTTCCAAGCGGGCTACCAAGCTGCTCCGCGATCTCGTCGTACTTATAGCCCTGATAAGCCATGAGGAAAGGAACGCGGAAGTCGTCGGGCAAACGGTCCACCAACTCCTGGAGTTCGTTAAAGGTCACCTCACTTTCCCCGTCGTTCAAGACAGTTTTGTTACCACTATTAATATAGTAGTTGTTCGGAGTCTGATCGATGATCAGGTTTCGGCGAACTTTCTTACGGTAGTTATTGATGAAGATATTACGCATAATAGTAACCGCCCAGGCCTTGAAATTTGTTCCAGGATTATACTTTTCAGCGTTGGTCATAATTCGTAGAGCGGTGTCCTGATAGAGGTCTTCCGCATCATTCATATTACCAGTAAGTTTCAGGCTGAAAGCGCGAAGGCTGTTTGTAATGGTGCTCAGGAGGTCCTGAATTTCTTTCTGTTGCTTCTTTGTAGCTTTCATTTTCTTAGTTTTTGGTCACAATTGTAAAGATTCTTTACAAAGGTAAGCTTTGACGACAATCAGCGCAAGTCTTTTTGTCCGTAAGTACAGTAAACAGGTACAAAAGGTGTGCCAATGTTTGCCCAAAACGTGACAAACGTAAAAAAATTTGACAAAAATCAACCATTTTTGTCAATGAGTTGTAAACATAGGGTAAATCAGTTCACGAGACTTGTATGAAAACGAAGGAAGCTCTAAAAACCATAAAGCAGGCACTGCCTAACTTTATCGCATCCAATCTTAAAGTACTACGCAACCGGCAAGGGTGGTCTCAATCTGAGCTTGCAGAGAAAGTAAATCTCAACCGCGGAAATATTGCCAGCTACGAGAGCGGTTCAGCAGAGCCAAGCATCTGTAAGTTATTAAGAATCAGCAACTTACTGAAAGTACACCCTCAAGATATCACCAGGCGTGACTTGAGCGACCCTAACGAGCTACTACTTGCACAACTAGCTCATAATGAGCGCCGTACGGAAGAAAAGGAGCGTTTGGCACAGTTTCGTCATCGAGCCATTGAACTTACCGAGCTCGTTCAATCTTCTCGTAGGTTGTTTCAGTATAAGTGTCGAAACCTCGAAAAGCCATGTAAGGAAGCCGATCTCTTCGCAGCGCAGTACGAGCAACTCTATGAAGTAACCCAACAACTACTGGGTGAACACCGTGAATTGTTAGGAGAGGTTGGTTGCCAGTGCGACTAATACACTGTATTTCAGGCATCTGAATTTTCGCGCAGCCTTTTTGTCATAAATCTCGCCATAATGTCCGACAACTTCGATTCGCCATGCTATTTCGTCCGGCCACAATAAAGGATGCTTCTGCTATCGCAGCCATCCATACCCTCAATTGGCAACTTCACTATCGGGAAGTATTACCAGACAGTTATCTTGACGAAGTAGCCCCTTCAGAGCGAGATACCTTCTGGAAGACAAGGCTAAGGCAGCAAGTTGATAAGATTCAAACCATCGTTGCTCATGACGAACAGCGCATCACGGGCTTTTGCTGCTTAGAAACCACGCTTGATCTCGAAGCTGGTTATTACCTGGACAATCTACACGTGATTCCTGAAGCTAAAGGCCGAGGTGTTGGTAAGGCTCTAATGCAAAAAAGTGCCGCCCTCTTGCTTCAAGAAAAGCCAGACCATAAGATTTACCTTTGGGTCCTTACCGGGAATACTGATGCTATAGGGTTCTACAATCACCTTGGTGCCAGGCAAGGTCGCTTAGAGATGATTTCATTAGCTGGTAACGATGCAGAGGCGCTTTTGCTTTGGTGGCCTTTAAGCGAGATGGCCCTCTGGGTGTAGCCTGCTTGCGTTACTTTTCAACTTAAACGGCGCGTTGGTGTTGCAACAAGATAACACACATTACACTCACATGGAACTCTACGACATCAACCGCGTTGCCCTAATTATTTCGCCCAGTGAGGCGCTCTTGAAGTGGGCGATCAGTGAGGACCCTACCCTGGCTGATGAAATCGACCTTGATGATCCTTCGGACCTGAGTACCGTATACCTTCTTCCGGACTTTGACGACATTGAGGAAGCAGACGACTGGATTGAGGACAATTACCTCTCTATACTAGAAACCTTACTTGAAGAATGGATTCCGGATGACAACTGGCCGGATCGACTTGAGTTCACTCACCTTGAAAAATATTCAGATTACTCCTTTAGTAATGTTGTGATTGATACTGTAGACCCTTCTTATGATGAAGACTAAGGCTTTAGATTAGGAATATAGACCGGTTTGCCCCTTCCAACCCAGTTATTCCTGTTGTGAACTTGCGGGTGGCACCTAATTCATTGCACCTGCGCCCGCGCCTTATTACCTTTACGCTTTTTCATTCTTCATCCCTTGCGCTACCAAACCCCCTCACCGGCAATTGCCGCACTCGTTAACCTGAAGCCCGACCCGCTGCTGTTTTTCGGACCTGACCGAAATCTGATGTTAATTGCGGAAAGGCCTAGCTACCCCTCTATTGAAGAATTGCGTGAGCCAAAGCTAAAACTGGCAGGCCGTCAGATAAACCCAGCTACCTATACGCCCTATGGTCACCGAGGTTACCATGCCCCAAGGCTACAAGACCTCCGCACTGGAAAAACAATCCCTTTTAAAGGTATTCCAGGCAATGCAACTTTTCGCTCTTTCACCTGGTCTCCCAATGGCACAAGAATTGCCTTTTGCCTCAACACCCCTACGGGCCTCCAACTCTGGAGTTGCCCTACGAACACGCTAGAATGCGCGCCTTTAGGCCCTCCTAACCTGAACAATAGCCTTGGCGGTCACACCTTTGAGTTTGTTACTGATGATGTAGTAATGACAAAGCGGCGGATCGAGGGAGCAGAAAAACCACCAAAAGAAGCCCAAGCCATTGGGCCTAACGTTCAAGATACAAGTGGGAAAGAAGGCCGTAACCGTACCTATACTAATCTCCTTCAGAGCCAACACGACGTTGAGGTATTTCGGCATTACGCCACAGCGCAGATATGGTTGGCAGACTTTAGCAACGGAACCGAAAAGCCGTGGGGAGAACCGGGCATTATTTCTGGCGTCAAGCCGAGTCCTAATAAGCTGTACTTTCTCGCCGTCCGGGTTACCGAGCCCTTCAGCTTCAACGTCCCTTTCGAAAAATTTGCTGACCGGGTAGAAATGCTGGATGCAGAAGGCAATTTGCTAAAGCTTTTAGCTGAACGCCCGGCCCGTGAGCATATTCCAGCTCCTTTTGACGCCGTAGCCATTACCCCGCGCCGCTACAACTGGCGAAGCGACCACCCCGCCCAGTTGTACTGGACAATTGCGCAAGATGGAGGGGATAGCCGCAACAAAGCCGACTTCCGCGACCAACTATTTTACCTGGAAGCGCCCTTCACTGGTGAACCCCAACCTAGTGTAAAAATGCCGCTGCGCTACGGTGCCCTTCGCTGGTGCCGGGGAGACCTGGCAGTCTTTATTGACTGGAACTACAAAGACCGACGCCAGGTATCTCGCCGCTGGTGGCCAGACGAGCCCGGCCGGCCCGCTGAAATCATCTTCGATCAAAACTGGGAAGATGATTACAATGACCCCGGCAACTTTATGACCATCACGCAACGTAATGACCACACCGTTTTGCTGACCCGTGAAAAAGGTACCAAGCTTGTATTGGCAGGTATTGGTCATGGGCCAGCAGGTAGCCGCCCTTTTATTGACACCTACGAGATAGCAACGGGAAAGACTGAACGTATCTGGCAGTCCTCTCCTCCTTATTTTGAGTATCCAGCCTATTTTCTTGATGAGGATCCTAGTTGGATCTTTATGGGTCGCGAACAAACAACTGAGCGACCAAACTTTTTCTTACGCAACCTTGATTCCGGCGAAGAAGTTAAGTTAACCGACTTTGACCACCCCTATCCTCAGCTCCGAGACGCTCAACTCGAAAAGCTGGAATACCTGCGTGAGGACGGTATTCAGCTAAGGGGAGACCTGCATACACCTCATGACTTTGAAGTAGGCAAAAGCAAGCCGCTCCCTGTGTTCATGTGGGCTTACCCCCAAGAATACAAGGACGCCGACAAAGCCGGGCAGGTAACAACGAGCCCACACCAGTTCACGCGTATTTCTCCGCTCAGTCCCCTACCCTTTTTAGCAGCGGGTTTTGCGGTGCTCGATGATTTCTCGATGCCGATCGTTGGGGAAGGCAACCAGGAACCCAACGAGACCTTCATCGAGCAAGTACAGATGAACGCCAGGGCCGCTGTTGAGAAACTGGTGGAGATGGGCGTTGCTGACCCAAATCGGATCTACGTTGGCGGCCACAGTTACGGCGCATTCATGACGGCCCACCTGCTAGCGCACACCAATCTTTTTGCGGGCGGTATTGCTCGCTCAGGTGCTTATAACCGGACGTTGACACCTTTCGGCTTTCAGGCCGAAGAACGCTCTTTCTGGGAGGTTCCGGAGACCTATATCAAACTCTCCCCATTCGTACATGCAGATAAGATCAACGCGCCTTTACTCTTGATTCATGGAGAAGAAGACGCGAATTCCGGCACTTACCCAGTTCAGAGCAAGCGCTTGTTCGCCGCACTTAACGCACTCGGCAAAACGGCCCGTCTGTGCCTGCTCCCGCACGAAGACCACAGCTACGCTGCGGAGGAATCCGTGCTACACATGCTCTGGGAGATGGAACAGTGGATGAATAAGGTAAGAAAAGAGTAAAGAGCGAGTCGCCTTTTTAGTGGGAGACACGAACAAAATTCTCACGTCCTTATTCCTTTCCTACAACTACTTCCCAAAAGGCAATTGCCTCTCTACTCCGTAACGGTCCGGGGCCAAAAGGTGTTCCCGGATGGCTACCCAGCGGAGCCGTATGCAGTAAGACCGGCGCACTATCTTGATTAACATTCCGCACAGCCGCGACAAATTTTGCAATCTGCCAGTACGGAGTGCTCTGGTCGTAATGCCCGGCCAGGAAAAGCATAGCGGGGTATACCTGAGCACGAATATTCTGGTAAGGGGAATAGCTACGCTGAATCTGTCTGATCTTTTTATCCTCAGGATTTCCCCATTCTGTGTATTCGTAACGGGTTAGTGGAAGCTCCGGCCGGGACATAGTATTAACTACATCCAGGTATGCGTGGTCAAAAATTGCTGCGTGGAACAATTTCGGAGCCTGATTAACCGCAGCACCAAGAATTGTTCCTCCAGCACTCTGCCCATAGCCACAGATCGGTGTAGTTCGTAAAGGGTGGCGGTCATAAAAATGCCGTACCGCCGTCAGATAGTCCGCAATCGCTACTGGCTTATTGGCGGCCCTACCGGCCTCCTGCCACTCCGGCCCCTGGGTTCCACCTCCCCGAGCGTGTACGTAGACTATTGCGTGCCCAAGGTTCATCAGGGCGACGTCTTCTGAGTTCTGGCCCGCAATGTAAGGGTTGCCGTAAGCAGCGTAAACTTTCATTATCGTACCACGAAGTTTATCGCGCTGATCAGTACGCCAGCGTAGTTGACAGGAGATTTTGGTTCCGTCGCTTGCGGTTACCCAAACGATGCTGTCTTGAAATTCAGGTAGATAGATCGGGGCAAAATCCGTAGTAATTGGGTCTAATTCAAGGGTGCTGAAGTTGGGACGGTAGCTTTGGCCGTAGGAGCCCGGTCCTTCCGTTTCCAGGCTAAGCGTTCCTTCTTCCGTACGGCCAAAGCTCACCAGCGTCGCGTCTCCAGGTAGAGGAATTTGTTTCCAATCCGGTGCTCCGGTGGGCTTCAGCCATATTTGCATCCTCCCAGATTTTAAGGCGATGACGCAGGTGCCGAGTTGAGTTGAACGGCAGTCAGATAGGTAATCCGCTTCGATGCCCTCTTCCTTGCACCCGCGGCCGCGCATTCCAGTCCCACCTAATAAAGCAGGCATTGTTTCCGCCTCCGCCTGCCAGGTACCAGCCCGCTGGCTAAATACCTTGGCGGTATTTAGGCTTTCGCTGAGAAGGATGAGTTCGCCAGAGGGAGCATTAACCATACGGAACTCGAAAGTGGGATTTTCCTCCTGCAACAGTTCTACCCAACCTCCTTGAGGCGTCCACCGGGCAAAGCCCTCGGTGCGCAGCTCTGCATTATTGGTGGTTACGAAAATGGTATCGCCCCTTCGGAGATAATCATCGACTTGCGCCCGCTCCGTTAACTTCCCCGTCGCGTTATAAATTCGAATAATTTTATCATATCTACGGTTTTCCAGCATAAGACTGTAGTAGCGACCATCCTTACTCCACTCGTAGTCCGTTAACCGGTAACCAAGCGGAAGACTATCTAACGGTTGCAATAACTCATCTTTTCCAGCGAGGTCATTACGGTAGAACCCAAGCACTCCATTCACTCTTCTCAGCAGAGTATCTATGCTCGGTGCCCGCTCTTCCATACTTGGAAGTCCCTGAGCGGGCCTGGAATACTGCTCGTGTACCCGGTCTACCGCGTCGGCGTTCCAACGAAAAAACTGTTCGTAGAAATCATTCTCCCAGTCCAGGTAGTTGGTCGTTGCGGAGTCCGCAGGGTCCGCAATCCAGGCATACTTGTCTACAATTTTCTTAGAGTTTATGTATTTTAACGTCTTGGAGGCCACTGCGACCGGTAGTGAGATGGTATCGAAACTGAAAGGGGCGGAAAAATAAGTGCTAACCGTCTCTTCTGGCCATGCTTTATCCCCCGTAAGCTTACGGGCGTTGCCATAAAGACTTGTTTCACTGAAGGCTTCCCAGAAATCAGAATCATACTCCTTCGTCACGCTATACAAGTTAGTGGAATGGTCGTTTTTTGCCCAGAAAGACCGTTTTCCCGTAGCGAATGTGGGTATTCTTCCCCCCGTAAGGTATAGACTACGCTTCAGGGTAATAGCCGGATTCACCGGAGACCGTACGGTACTAACCACATCCGCCATCCGCCAGCGGCCCTGTTGGCTGCGGGTATAGTTGACCTTAGCTTGTACCGTGCCGGCAGGCAATCTTCTGGCACGCCTGCCATAATTAGTTATTATGTCTTTGGCGTTTTCTGCAGCAAATCCAACGATGGCCAGGTCATCGAGTGCAAGGTATAGGTCTCCTTTGAACACGCCGGTTGGCTGAGTCTTTGGCAAGGCAAAATACTTAGTCTGCTTATCGTCATCCGGTTTGAAGGTGAGGTGGTAGCAAAAAGCACCGTTCATCAGTACGGTATCCACCAGTTCGTAATCATAATCCTTCATGCCCTTGGAGGAGAGGTAATCGTATCCGAGACGGACCTTATCCAGGCCTACCAAACTCAGTGCGCCACCTGAGGTATGGGTTAGGCAATTGTCGGGTTCAGCACCAAGGGAAATACGTGAGTACAGTACCCGCCACCGGTCGTTAAGCGCGGCGTACTGCTGGGTACCTTCTGGAAAATGGACGCCGAGAAATTCTTGTCTCCCCTTCAACCGGTAGGGGCGAAAAACGTTGTTGTCCCACGCAGCAGACCATGCCTTGCGGTGGCGATGGCGAGTGTCGTAGCCGGTGGTTTCCAAGTCGACTACAGCTTCGTTCAGGTTTACCAATTGATCTTTTCGCAAGAATACTTCCCGGTAAACGGCGGTTTGTTGCTGGGTCTTTACCGGGTAGTTTTCGGGTATTGCACGGAGGGCCATTTTCACCAGTCGATCTGGTTTTCGAAAACGACGAGGTTTTCCACTTGTGATACTGACGGCGGGCAACTCCGCCACCTCAGGCTTAATGTAATAGACTACTTGCCCAGCAACCAACTGTAGGCTGGTATCACGGTAAGTAAGGTGAGAAATGATGAGGGTCAGGGGTTGACCATTAAAGATAAACGCTGCCTCGCCCTCGTCTCCCGTTGTGCCGAACTGCCCGTCGCTGGTGCGGTAAAAAGCGTTTTGAACGGGTGCTTCTGTGTCATAATTCTTGAAAGAAACAGAGATTTTTTGGGCGCGGCCGCAGGTGCAGGGCAAGAGGATAAGGAGTAGAAAAAACAGTCTCAACATAGGTGTTTTGAATATATATTGGGGCTTAAAGGTACACCGACCAGCGGGGTCGGTTCAGGTAGGAACTGTTTACTTAACTGCAAAAAAAAGAACTTTCGTACTACTTAACATTTTGCTTTATCCGCCAGCCTAAAAACCTGCATTGCACCCGCGCACCGGCGCCCAAAAAAAGCACCAGCAAACACCGTATCTTCGCCCTTGGCAAACCTAATCCTAGCCCAACACGTTACCCCACCAGCCAACGATCACTTCACCCGGCCAAGCATGCTGATAGATACTTTTCTTTACAATTTCGGGCAGTACGTACTCCTCCTGAAAAACGCCATCGCCAAGCCGGAGCGGTTTTCAATGTACTATAAGGAAACCATCCGCCAAATGGACGCCATAGGCGTCGGCTCGGTGTTCATTGTAATCCTGATCTCGATGTTCATCGGTATGGTAACCGCCGTGCAGTTTGCCGATCAGCTGGGCGATAGCTTCGTTCCAACCTATTACATCGGTTATATCGTACGTGACATCACCATCATCGAAATGGCTCCGACAATTACGTGTTTGGTGTTAGCCGGCAAGGTTGGCTCCAACCTGGCTGCCGAGATTGGTGGTATGCGACAAAAGGAACATATTGACGCCATGGAGATAATGGGCGTCAACACGGCCGCCTACCTCATCATGCCGAAGCTGGTCGCTGCAGTATTTGTAATTCCGCTGCTGGTCGCCATTTCTGCTTTCGTTTCCATCATTGGTGGTTACGTAGCGACAGTGCTGCCGGGTACGCTTTCGCACACGGAATACGTCCTTGGGCTGCGCTCCTACTTCGTGCCGCGCTACGTCTTCATGATGTTCGTCAAAGCCTCCGTATTCGCCTTCCTTCTCACTTCCGTGAGCTGTTACCTTGGCTACTACGTAAAGGGAGGAAGCATCGAATTGGGCGAGGCCAGCACTAATGCTGTAGTCGTCTCCAACGTCCTAATCCTCCTTTTCGACTTCATCATCGCCCTACTGCTTACTTAAGCGAACGCTAGAATATCCGCTATGATCCGTACGATCGACATCGAAAAATCCTTCGGGGAGAACCACGTGCTTAAGGGCATCACTACCGAATTTTACGCTGGCAAACCAAACCTCATCATTGGCAGCTCTGGTGCGGGCAAGACCGTTTTGCTTAAGCTGCTCATTGGCCTTTTCACGCCAAGCTCAGGGCAAGTACTCTACGACGATGTTAATATCTTCGAACTGGACAAGAAGGAAATCCGTCAGATCCGCATGAAGATTGGGATGCTCTTTCAGGGCAACGCACTATTTGATTCCATGACCGTGGGCGAAAACATTCGTTTCCCGATGGACATGTTCACCCGGCGCTCGATCAAGGAAAAGAAAATGCGGGTAGATGAATGCCTCGAAATGGTGAATATGGAAGGCATAAATGATCGCTACCCTTCCGAAGTATCCGGCGGAATGCAGAAACGTGTCGGTATTGCCCGGGCGATGGTACTAGAACCCAAATACCTCTTCTGCGACGAGCCCAACTCTGGCCTCGATCCTCAGACCTCCATCCTGATCGACGAACTGATCTGCGACCTTACTAACCGCAACAACATCACCACCGTCATCAATACCCACGACATGAACTCCGTAATGGGCATTGGGGACAACATCCTGCTGATGAAACACGGCCACGTCGCCTGGCGGGGAGACAAATCTCAAGTCCTTGAAAGTGATAATGAGACGCTGGAGGACTTCATCTTTGCCAGTCCGTTTTTGCAGCGCCTCCGGGAGGATGCTTTGAAGCTCCGGCATAGGGAGGAATGAGGTAGTCTTGTAGTAATCTAGTGTTGTAGTAATGTAGGGGCTACCGTATGACTTCAGTTTCATTTATGCCGTTTGGGCAAAAGGAATTGTTCGGGTCTATTATCCATGTAAGAAAGGAGTTTCCCGACTTCTTCCGAAGCCGTTATATATGCTGAAAACATTTCCTCGTTGATGTATTCTTCTGCCAAAGCAAAATGAAGCCAATTCTGAGTTTCATAATTCTCGCCCATAGCATCCGTCAGTTTGGCCGCAAAATGCTTCGGGTATCGGCGCTTTGCAAATGCTTCGGCGAGGTTACTGCATACTGATCGAGAGGAACGACGTACTTGATCGGTTAAAACAAACCTTTCTTCTTTTGGAAACTTTACCCTAGCAAGCTTTGAAAGCGATATCGCGAGCCGGAATCCTTTCTGCCAAGCCAGCCACTTTGTAAAATTTGATCTTGCCATGTCTAAGCGTATCTTCTTTTTAGGAATACTCAAACATCAGGATTCAAAGATCAATTAGTCGTCTTTTAAACGAATACTTGCGTTTATAAACGTTTACAAACGGATAAAGCCATAAACACCAGTGCTCTAAACGCTTACTAACCAGAGCCATACAGCGGCGACTATAGTACTACAATACTACCAGACTACTACTATAAGCCTGCCAGCCAAAGCCGTGCGGCAGCGACTACAGCACTACACTACCACATTACTACATTACTACCTTACTTTTACGTCGTGAAATTAACCACCTCCTACCGCGACATCTGGAAGGTCTCCCTACCCATTATCATCGGTAGCGCAGCACAGAACGTGGTAGCGATGACGGACAGTGTCTTCCTGTACTACAAAGACGAAGAAGACTTTGCCGCCATCGGCTTCGTAGCGGCATTTTACCTCATAGTGGCGGCCATTGGCTTCGGCTTCAGCCGGGGCGGACAGATCCTGATGGCCCGGCGGGCTGGGCAGGAAAAGCCCGAAGAGGTCGGTCGGGTATTTTATTCAACGGTCTATTTTGAGCTTGCGCTTGCGGTACTCCTCTTTTTATTTATGACCTACGGAGCTTACTGGCTATTTGCCAGCCTGGTGGATTCTGACGTCATCTTTTACAAAGCGATGGAGTACCTGGAAATGCGAAAATGGGGTGTATTCGCAAGTTATTTCGGAGTTGCCTGTATTGCGCTTTACACCGGAATTGCCCGCCCCGTCTTCATCATTGTGGATACCTTCATCCTGGCAGCAACCAACATATTCCTGGACCGAGCCCTGATTTTCGGGATGTACGGTTTCCCAGAAATGGGCATCGCCGGAGCAGGCCTGGCCAGTACAATTGCGGAATACATAGCCTTATTGGTCTTCGTAGTCTATATGATCCTAGACCGAAAAAATCGAGTCTATGACATTTTTAAACTTCCGAAATGGGATCCGGTCATCATCCGTGAAATCGTTGGCCTCTCGGTTCCCATTGTCGCGATGTCTGTTGTCGGCTTGGGCAGTGGATTTATCTTCTTTGGGCTGGTTGACAACTTCGGAGAGCGGGCGCTGGCCACGACCAACATCGTACGCATCGCCTACCTTATTCTTAGTATTCCGGCCTGGGGTTTCTGTACGGGTATCAATACCATGGCGAGTTACTTCGTTGGGGCAGGGCAATCAGAAAATGTCCGGCCAGTGCTCTGGAAAACCTCCATCCTTTGCCTGGGTATAACGACCCTGATGATTCTCCCTCTCCTCGCTTTCCCTAAATATTTCCTCTACCCTATCCTGGGAGACGAACGGGCTTATCTCATCGACGCCGCTTATCCCATCTTTTGGGTACTCTGGGGCATCCTGACCACCTTTAGCTTTGGCAGTATTTTCTTCAATGGCCTCATCGGAGCGGGAGAAACCAGGCTGGCACTAAAAGTACAGAGCATCGTTGCTGCAGCTTATGTGGCGCTCATCTTCCTGGTTGTCCGTGCATCCTGGGGTACAATGGTCCTGGCCTGGTCCGTGGAAATCATTTACTGGATAGCCATCTTTATTGTGGCTTGGTTGTACTTTAGAAGGCCCCGGTGGAGTAAAGTAGATTGATAGATGTGGTAGTTTAGTAGATTCGCTACGCGACTGCTTCGTGATAATAGAGCTACCGCACGAGATCGTCGGGACGCTCGCGCGGTAGTCTATCACCAATAAAGTAGTTGCTATACGGGTCTATTCTGGGCCATCAATCAATCTAACCTAACAGACTTTATCAGCGCAAGCAGAGCTAGCAAAAGCATTAGGTTTAGCCTTAAAAACAAAGCCCATCCCGAGGATATACCCCATTGCTTCCTTCAGGGCAACGTTGGACTTAAAGGAAGGATCGGTATTGATGTCAGCGTGAACTTCAAGTTCGACCTTGTGCTCATCCAGCAGGTTGCAGAGGGCGTAAGCGATCTCTACGGAGCGACCTACCTCGAGGATCATCCGCTCGCGGATAGACATCTTCTGCTCGCTCTTGTAGTTAGTGATGAACATAAATCCGCCCTTCTTTTCGCGCAGGAAAACGATCACGGTAGCAAACTCTGTTAACTTCCCCCGTACCTGACTATCGGTACCAATACAAACCTTGAGCTTATGCCCCGCTTCCTGTTCCCGAACAAGGGTGGTACGCACCGCTTCGGCGATGGGCAGATCGATGGAGCGGCCATCCAGGCGGCGCCATTTCATTTCGGTTAGTGGAGTTGAAGTCATGATTCAGAGGTTTAGTGACGGATTGAAGGATTGGCGAGTAAATAAATTTGCTAACCCATCAACTCCGTTATTGGCTAATATAACCACGACCTGATGAAAAAAAGTTGCGCGAGCGTTAGAGGCTGAAGATTTAATCATGACTTAACGTATTCACTATCAAGTAAGGAGGAGTGTCTTCCCTTCTATAAAACTTGTATACACACTAAAACCTCCACTGCACCTGCGCTCGCGCCGCTAAATTGTATCTTCCCCGTCCAAAATATTGATCATGCGCTATTTACTGCCTTTGTTGTTCGTTTTTCTGTTCTTCTCTTGTGGAAACGACGTTCCCCCGCCACCCGCCATGCCGCCTTTGAGTGACCTACCATTGGTTCCGCTGCCCGTGGAGGTTTCCAGCGCGGATGGCTACCTGTACGTAAACCCCGACGATACGCACGCGAATGAGGGCGCGGACGCAGGTGCAATGGCGTACTTGAAAGGCAAGGATGTTCCGGCCTTGCCCCTCACCACGAGCATGGACCCTGGCCTACAATTAAAAGACGGCGCTTACCTTCTTCAAATCGCTCCCGAAGGGGTGAACATCAGCGCCAAAGACCAGGCAGGCCTCCTCAATGGCGCCATCACCCTGGAGCAAGTCGTGGCCTTCAGCCCCGATACCGAACGCGGCCTATTCCTACCAGCTGGCACCATCACCGACCAGCCCCGCTACGCCTACCGCGGCTACATGCTCGACGTTGCGCGGACCTTCTTCGGCGTCGATACGGTGAAGCAGGTCATCGACCGCATTTCCACCTACAAGATCAATCACCTGCACCTGCACCTGAGTGATGACCAGGGCTGGCGCATCGAGATCAAATCCTGGCCTGGGCTGGCTGAAATTGGCGGCCAGTTTGAAGTAGACGGCACGCCAGGAGGTTATTACACCCAGGAGGACTACAAAGAAATTGTGCGCTACGCCGCCGTGCAGGGCATTACCATTGTCCCCGAGATCGACATGCCCGGCCATACCAACGCCGCCCTGAACGCTTACGCCGAGTTGAACATGGACGGCAAGGCACGAGACCCGTACACCGGCACTGAAGTTGGTTTCAGTACGCTGGACGCGAATAAGGAAGTCACTTATGAATTCATCGATGCCGTTGTGGGCGAAATCTCCGCCATCACCCCCGGCCCGTACTTCCACATTGGCGGCGACGAAAGCGCCGTCACCCCGCACGATGACTACGTAAAGTTGATCCGCCGCGCGCAGGAGATCGTGATATCGCACGGCAAAAAATCCATCGGCTGGGACGAAGTCGCCCTCGCCGGGCTTGCCAAAGGCAGCGTCGCCCAGCTCTGGAACCACTCCGAATACGCCCTAATGGCACAGAAAGAAGGTAACCAGGTACTCTTCAGCCCCGCTACTCGTACTTATCTTGATATGCAGTACGACAGCCTGAGCCGCATCGGCCTCCACTGGGCCGCCTACATCG
>CAYPIM010000057.1:0-3044 GCA_964410795.1 uncultured Lewinella sp.
CCCTAATTCCCATCCCAAAAGAAGCTACCACTGCCAACATTCTGCAATTCCAGTTCTATTAGCTTAGGCACACTGGGCACCAAAGCCCCGTCCCCATAATCTTCAAAGAACTGGTATTCCAGAATGAGCGTACCTGAGCGTAAGCCGTCGGTATTGATCATTATTATCTGCTGATCCGCCTGCATGAGGTTAGCGTCCGTTATGCCGGTAGTTCCTGGCGAGGCGATCCGCCACACGTGCTGAACGATTACCGTCCCCATACCGCCCGGAACGGGCCTACCGTCAATCTTGACGGTGGCACCAGGCCTATTGCACTGGACAACGTCTTCGGCTTCACTGATCCCAGGTTCCCGCACCTCGATGAGGATCTGACTGATGGTAAAACAGCCCGTAGCCGGATCTTCAATCCGGACCAGCACGGCTTCTCCGTTCACCGCAGGATCATAGTTTGTGGGGGAGATGCCGTTCGCCTCGGCATCGGCGTCGGCCATGGAAAGGTAGTAAGTGACCAGGAAGGGATCAAAGTCGGGGTCGAGCATACCGTCCAGGTCGATATTGCTGAGGTTGCTTACCGCTGCATTATCGAAGGCATCACGGAGATCAACGGTACCGGTGCCCGTGGGAGGGTTGGTTACGACCAGCATCACGGTCGTCTGAGCGGGCGGAGGAGTTGGGCTCACCGTAGTGGTGACAAAGGTGCAGCTCGTACTGTTGCCTCCGGCATCAGTAACGGTCAGAACGATTTCCGTCGTCGTATTCAGGTCATTGATGATAGAATCAGGCGAAGGCGACTGGCTTACCGAAAGCAGGTTCAGGGCACAGTTGTCGTCCAGAAGGGCCAAGTCACGGTAATCCGGCAGGGTAAAACCACAGTCTACCGCGAAGTCAATTTCCTGGCTGGGCGGACAGGTAATATCCGGTGCATCATCATCCGCAAGGGTCACCACGAAGCTGCAGTTTGCGGTATTTCCGTTGCCATCGTCTACCGTAAGGGTCACCGTTTCGGTGTCATTGAACCCACTAAGGGTCGTTCCTGGAGGGTTCACCTGGGTGGTGGTCAGTCCCGTTTGCCCGGTGCAATTGTCCGCTACTTCGGCATCCGTATAATCCGGTAGTGATGCTTCACAGTTTCCGTCCGTGAAGATGATCTGATCGGTTGGGCAGGTAATCGTCGGGCTAATGGTATCCTGAAGGGTAACCGTTGCCATACAGCTAACGGTGTTTCCGTTGGTATCATCCAGGGTGTAGGTTACAACAATCTCCGTATCATCATTGCTGAATACCGTTTCTGGCGCCGGCGTTTGCAACACCTCCATATCAAGAAATGCTTCACAGTTGTCCGAACCCATCAGGTTGGGGCGGAAGTCAGGGATCATCACGTTACAAAATTCATCTACGAAGATGGTCTCATCCGGCGGGCAAACGGTGATCTCCGGGTCGGTGTCATCCACCAGAATCACCTCGAACGTACAGCTGATCACGTTCGGCGGCATCGCATCGTCGGTAGCTGTGATGGTCACCACGCGGATGGTGCTATCGCCCGTGATCGTTTCGGTATTCTCCAGCGGGTCTTGCGTAAGCGTGATCACGCCCACATTACACTGTGTTCCCGCGTCGGCAAGACCGCGATAGTCAGGGATCAGCGCGCTACAATCTTCATCGGTCATCAGTACCTGGCGGCCCGGGCAAATGATGGTCGGGATAATGGTATCCTGCAAGGCAACAATGAACGTACAACTGGTGGTATTTCCGTTTCCGTCGTCAGCCGTCAGGGTAACCAGTATCTCCGTATCATCTCCCATCACCATTGTATCTACGGGTGGGCTTTGGGTAACAACAATGCTTCCGGGGGCGGTGCAATTATCCGCTACCGTTGCTTGATCGGTGTAGTCGCCAAGCGGAATTGCACACGAACCGTCCACACTAAGCGTATCCCGCTGCGGACACATGATGGAGGGCGAAATGGTATCCTCCACCATCACCTCAAAGTCGCAACTGATGCTGTTTCCGCTGCGATCTGTGGCTTCAATTGTTACCGTCTGCATTGTCCCATCCCCGTTCAAAGGCAAACCGGCGGCCGGTGTTTGTACGTAGGCCAGATCCGAGGTGCCGTCGTCACAATTATCCATACCGACGGCCAGGTTACGGTAGTCGTCCAGCACTACATCACACCCATCATTGGCAAACTGTGTCTGGGTTGGTGGGCAGACAATCATAGGATTCGTTTCGTCAATAAGCTCCACTTGGAAATCGCAGGTGCTGAAATTTCCGCTAGAGTCAGTTGCCATCAGTGTGATCGTCACTTCCTGATCATAGCCCGTTACCATCGTCGGCCCTATCTGGCTTAAAGCAATACCATTACCGTTCGGGTCTCCGAAGACGGAGCAGTTGTCCGTCGCTGTAGCAAGAGCGAGGTAATCAGGGATCAGAGCGGAGCAGTCTGCATCCGCAACAACTTCCTGGGTTTCCGGACAGATGACCACGGGGTTCGTGTCATCCCGTACGAAGAAAGTAAAATCACAACTCGCCGTATTCCCGTTTCCATCATCAGCTGTTAACGTAACCACTACGTTTTGCACGCCGGTAAAGTCCGTTTCGGCTGCGGGCAACTGCGTAACAGTGATGTTTGCCGCCCCGGAGGTAAGGAGAGGAGAGTCACAATTGTCCGCTGTTACCGCAAGGCTCGTGTAGTCATCGATAGAAGTCATACAGTCAGTATCCGTAAACTGGGTTTGGGTCGGCGGACAAACGATGCTCGGCGGTATGTTATCGTCTACGGTAATTTCCAGGGTACAGCTTGTTGTATTCCCGTTGCCGTCGTCGGCCGTCAGGGTCACGGTTTGCGTGGTGCCTTCCCCGCTGAAGACGGTACCGGGCGCAATGTCTTGCGTAACCGTGGTGTTTCCGTTACTGGTGCAGTTGTCCGTTGCCATAGCTTGTGGCCGGTAATCGGGTAGGGACACTTCGCAGCTTCCGTTGGTCAGTAGTGTTTCGTTGGCCGGGCAGGTGATTACCGGCGAAATGGTATCCTGCAACGTTACGGT
>CAYPIM010000057.1:3144-18735 GCA_964410795.1 uncultured Lewinella sp.
TTACAACTCGTCGTATTGCCGTTGCCGTCGTCGGCCGTAAGGGTTACGGTGAAGGAATCGCCTTCATTTTGGACATCAAAGATTGTTCCGGGTACAGGATCCTGGGTTACCGCAACGGCCATTGGGTCCGTACAATTATCATCCGCAACGGCCTCCCCCGTATAATCTGGCACCTCAAAGGAACAGTCTGCCGCAAGATTTTCTACCTTATCCACAGGGCAATCAATGGTCGGCGAGATCGTGTCTTGCAGCATTAGGTTAAAGACGCAGGAGGTCATATTCCCGCTGGCGTCGGTAACGGTCAGGGTAATGTCCTGGCTGGTCGCCTGGCCGTTAATAACCATTCCGGCTGGTGGCATTTGCGTTACGACCAAAGCAGAATTCCCCGTGCAGTTATCACCAACCTCCGCGCGGTTGGTGTAGTCTTCAAGGACAAAATCACAGCCTATATCAGGATTGGCTATAGTATCCGCCGGACACATAATCGTAGGGCTGATGGTATCGGTCAGGGTGAGTTCAAAGTCGCAGCTCACCGTATTCCCGTTGCCATCGTCGGCCGTAAGGGTGATGGTCGTTACCGTGAAGGCATCCATCAATACGGTTCCGGCCGCTGGTGTTTGGGTGTAGATGATTTGGTCTCCAGTTGCCGTAGTAGAAGTTGTTCCCGTAGGGCGGCAATTATCCTCAGCGGTTGCAGGTCCGATGTCCCAGTAATCGGGTAAAGTATAACTACAGCCAGCAGTGAGCGTTCCAATGGTATCGTTTTGGCAGACGGTAATCGCCGGCGCTTCCCGGTCGAGAAGGGTCACGACAAAAGAACAGCTCACTGAGTTCCCACTTCCATCCGTGGCGGTCAGCGTAATGGTTTCCGTAGCGTTGTGGCCACTGATGGTTGTCCCAATTGCCGGTATTTGAGTGATTGTGATGTTGCTTTGGTCACAGGCACTGCTGGCGGAAGCGTCTCCGGTATAGTCAGGGATGACGACCTCACAGTCTTCATCTGCCGTCAATTCCTGGTTGGCCGGGCAGGTAATCATTGGGGCAGTTGAATCTTCCAGTGTAACCATTAGTTTGCAACTGTCAACGTTGCCGGATTCATCGGTAGCAATGATGGTTACTTCCTGGGTCGTACCGTCCCCACTCAGGAGTGTGCCGGGTATGGGGCGTTGCTCCAGAGTAATCGCGTTGGGGTCGGTACAATTGTCCGTTGGCCCGGTGCTCGTCCGGTAGTCTGGCAACATGATCTCACACCCACCATCTACACTAATTAGATCATCGGCGGGGCAAATGACTACCGGCGGGATAGAGTCAATCAGCTGTACATCAAAATCGCAGGTAATGGTGTTGCCACTGGCGTCGGTTGCCGTCAGGGTTATGGTGATCAGACTGGCTTCGTCGCTTACCGTCGTTCCGGCTCCCGGGCTTTGGGTTACGGTCACTGCTCCGGTGCCTTCGCAGTTGTCCATCGTTTCCGACAGCGAGGTATAATCAGGGAGCATGACCGCACAGCCGGCACCAACGGCGAGCGTTGTGTCGTTCGGGCAGATGATCGTCGGAGCGGTCGTATCCGTAAGTTCGATGGTGATCATGCACTCGGTCATGTTTCCGCTTGGGTCCGTAGCCGTAATGGTGATTATTTGCTCAGCGTCGAGACCGTTGATCATTGCTCCTTCATCCGGACTCTGCACCAGCGTCAGCGCCCCCGCCTGTACACTCATCGGACCACAATTATCCGTCACAGTAATACTGTCACGGTAGTCAGCAATGGTCACCACACAGGAAGCATCGGCCGGGACCACGCTCAGTGGTGGGCAAACCAGCTCCGGCGGCGTATTGTCAGTCAACGTCACCGTAAACGTACATTCCGTAGTGTTATCATTACCATCATCAGCCGTCAGGGTCACCGTCTCCGTACCAAGGCCGTTAATAAGCGTTCCAGGAGGGCTATTTTGCGAGATCGCAGGTGCAGGGGAACAATTATCGGCAGTGTTTGCCAGGCCGGTATAATCTAAAAGCGTCGTCGTACAACTACCGTCTACGAATATTTCCTGATTCTCCGGGCAGCTGATCGTCGGTGGCGTATTGTCCTGCAAGATCAGGGTGAAAGAACAATCAGTGGTATTGCCATTGCCATCGTCAGCCGTCAGTGTAATGGTGCGGGTAGTATTGTCGCCCATCAGTGGGGTGTCAGCCGCCAATACCTGACTTACAATTATCGAAGTCGGTGCAGTACAGTTATCTTCCACGACTGCATCGCGGTAGTCCGGTACACGTGCACTACAGTCTTCATCCAGGAATACTATCTGATCATCCGGGCAGGTGATCGTCGGCAGCGTATTGTCTTCTAGCGTGATTGTTGTCAGGCACTGTGCGGTATTTCCGTTACGATCATCAGCCGTAAGGGTCACTACAATTTCAGTCGCGTCGCCCGTAAAGGTTTGACCAATGCCAACGTTCTGGGTCACAATGATCATTTCCGGTGCGGTACAATTGTCCAACACATCTGCTTGCACCGTTAGGTCTTCAAGGTCGTAGGCGCAGTTTTCGTCGAGATCGATGGATTTATCAGCGGGGCAGGATATCGTCGGTGGCACGTCATCTTCTAAAGTAACAATGAAGGTGCAGCTGTCCAGGTTGCCGTTGCCATCGTCAGCAATAAGGGTTACCTGCGTTGCGTCGCCTTCACCGTTGAGGGTCACCATACCGGGAGCTGGGCGTTGCGTCACCGTAATCGCTCCTGGATCCGCACAATTATCGGTCACTTTAGCGCTGCTCCGATAATCTGGGAGGAGCGCATTACAGTTCGCATCCGGGTTCACCACCTGATCTCCGGGGCAGAAGATCACCGGTTGTACTTCGTCTTTTGCCGTCACCGTGAAGGAACACGTCTCTGTATTCCCGCTACCATCAGTCACGGATATGGTTACCGTTTCTGTAATATTGTGTCCACTGAAAACCGTCGTGGGTGGCGGAACCTGAGCGATTATCAAGTCTTGCCGCTCAGTACAGTTGTCTTGACCAACAATCATGCCAGTGTAATCTCCGATGGTCACTTCACAGCGGGCATTGGTCAGTAAAGTATCCGGATCGGGGCAGGTCACTACCGGCGGGGTTGTATCGCGAACTGCCAGGATAAAGGTGCATTGCGCCAGGTTACCGCTGGGGTCCATTGCGGAGATCGTCACCGTTTGGTCAACAGAGGGCCCGCTAAAGTCTGCTCCTGGCATCGGGTCCTGAGTGATGGTTAGTTCGTTGTTTGTGGCACAATTATCATCAATCATCGCCAGGCTTCGGTAGTCTTCAACGACAAATCCACAGGCAGCATTAAAAGCATCCGTTTGGGTCAGCGGGCAGGTAACGACAGGTGCAAGCGTATCTACCAACGTCACCTCAAACGAACACATTGATGAATTACCGTTCAGGTCAAGCGCAGTAATGGTTACCATCTGAGGGTCATCTAACTGGCTGGCGGGGATCAGGGTCATCGCTACCGGAGACTGGGTGTAGGTAACACCCGCCGCTGGCTGCATACACTCATTTACCGCCAGCGCAAGGCCAGTATAGTCATCGTAAAGACCGGTACAATCATCAGCACTCGCAATTTCGATCTGGCCACCAGGGCAGGTTAGGTTCAGCGGTATATCATCGTTCAGCGTCACCTCAAAAATACAAGCTGCTGTATTACCATTGCCATCATCGGAGGTAAGCGTGACGGTGATAATAGTTGGTACAGCGGGGTTACCATTGTCCATCACCATTGAATCGATAGAAGGCGACTGGGTGATGATAATATCGGCCTCCGCGCGGCAGTTGTCGAGCACCGTAATTCCGTCCGTGTAATCCGGGAAAGGCACCGCGCAAACATCATCTACGGTAAGTACTTGGTTATCGGGACAAATTACCGGGTCCGGTGGAGATTGGTCTTCGAAAGTAACCGTTGCTGTACAGGTCACGGTATTGCCACTGGCATCAGCTACCGTGAAGGTTACATCTACGGTCGTTCCGTCTCCTCCATATTGCGCGCCCGGCGCGGGGTCTTGGGTAATGGTTAGCGCAGTTGATGAGCAGTTATCATCGGTCACTAAATCCGGAATTAAATTGGGGATTTCACCATTACAACTCTCGTCCAGTGCAACGGTTTGGTTCGCGGCGGAGCAATTTACAGTTGGGTCCACCTCATCACGGATGAGTACGGTCAGGGTACAGCTGGCGGAGTTGCCGCTTTCGTCTTCCGCGCTTAGCACTACATCTACTTGGGGAGGCACTAGGCCATTGTAAACGGTACCCGGCATGATGTCCTGCGTCAACACGAGGAAACCGGGATCGGTACAATTGTCTAATACCATAGCCATTCCGGTATAGTCACCAAGTGTAGCGTCACAGTTTGCGGCATTGAGCAGAATGGTTTGTGTTGGTGGGCAGACGATGGAAGGCAGAGCCTCGTCTACTGGAGTGATTTCAAAAGTACAGGTTTGCACATTACCCGCCGCATCAGTTGCCGTCAAGGTAATGGTTTGGGGCAGGTTGAGTTGCGCTTCAGGAATGATGGTTCCTTCTGCGGGGCTTTGGGTGACAGTAATAGCTGCCGGAGCAGAACAATTATCCCTAACGGTTGCTTCGCCGGTGTAATCAGGGATTTCAAAATCACAGTTTGCGCTTACGGGTTCGTCGCGGTCCGCAGGGCAAGCAATGGAAGGTAGCTCTACGTCTTCGGCCGTCACGGTGAACGTACAACTGGCGGTATTCCCGTTGCCATCATCGGCCGTAATGGTCACCATCCGCTGGTCTCCATCAAAGCTCAAGGAGGTTCCTCCGGCGGGGCTTTGGGTCAGGCTTATACCTGCTGTCATGGCACAATCATCCATAATCGAAGCCTGGCCGGTAAAGTCGGGGAGGTCAACAGAGCAATCTCCATCCAGGGTCAGTGGTGCTGGTGTGGGGCAGGTCAGGGCTGGGTCGGTTACGTCTTTCAACGTAACGTTGAACTGGCAGGTGGCGGAGTTGCCGTTTCCGTCGTCCACGTTGAAGGTCACCGGTACTACGGTATTGGCGCCCATTACAGTGGTTCCGGGTGCAGGCATTTGCTGAACGACCAGATTAACGGAGGCTTCACAGTTGTCATCGAGGATCAATTCTGTACTAAAATCAGGCAAGGATGCCTGACAGCCGGTTGCGGCCAAGTCCACATCCTGAGCATCGGGGCAGGTCACTGTCGGAGGCGTTACGTCATCCAGGGTAACGGTGGTCGTACACATCGCAGTAAGTCCGTTACCGTCGTCTACGGTAAGTGTTATCGTTTGGGTAGTCCCATCTCCGCTTAGCGGAGTGTTAACGGGTATGTCCTGCGTAACGGTAAGCATTGCTCCCTGGTCACAGTTGTCGCTGGTGATGGCCAGCCCGGTTAAATCAGGCACGGCGGCCATACAGCTTTCGTCAACCTCCAGTGCTAGGGGTTGCGGACAGGTAATGGTCGGTGAAGTGACGTCGGAGACGGTAAGTAGGATAGAACAATCAGCCGAATTTCCGGCCTCATCTGTGGCCGTGAGCGTGATGGTCTGAGTACCTGGGCCAGTCATTCCCGGAGACCCCGGTGGTGGGTTTTGTTGTACGGTGATCCCCGCGCCCGTGCTACAGTTGTCCGTTATGGTAGCGAAGCCACGGTAGTCTCCGAGCTCATAGGTACAGTTTCCGTTGGGATCGCTGGATAAGGATTGGTTGGCGGTTGCGGGGCAGGTAAGGGTTGGTGGAGTCTGGTCCGCAAGTGTAAGGGTATACGTACAGTTCGAGGTATTACCCGCTTCATCAGTGGCCGTCAAGGTGACCATCACAACGGTCCCGTCTCCGCTCCTTACCTGATTTTGCGCCGGCGTCTGCGTCAAAGAAATATTCCCCAGAGCAGAGCAATTATCGGTTACGGCAATGCCTGTGGTCAGGTCCGGAATGATATATTGACAGTCGCCATTAACGGCAACATCTGCATCCACCGGACAGGGCACCTCCGGCGCGATTCGGTCTATTGCGGTTATGGTGAACGTGCAAGTCACGTCGTTACCACTTTGGTCCGTTGCCGTAATGGTAACTGTATTTACCCCAAGGTTCAAGTTACTACTGGCCATGGGAGCTTGGGTGATCGCAATTAAATTGGTTGCCGTGCAATTATCTTGCGCCTGTGCTTGCGTGGTATAGTCCGCTATGGCCTGGGTGCAATTGGGCCCTACGGCCACTGTTGCATTTCCCGGACAGATCACCGTAGGATCTACATCATCCACCGTAGTCACCGTTACTTCTTCGGTACAAATCCCATCATCATAGCGGATCGTTTCCGTGACGGGAACGCCGGTAAAATTGTTACCCAGCGTAACTACACCATTGGCATCCACCGTAGTCCCGATGTTGCTGCCTGGGGTAATACCCGTACGCACCGAATAGGTCCCTCCGGGAGAGTCATTGGTGATCGCGTTGAGTACATCACCGGGGCAACCAATATTTTGGGTCTGCACCAGATTGGGCTCATCAATAATACCGTCTCCGTCGTTGTCCATTCCGTCGTCACAAATCTCACCGCAGCGGACGTTTCCAATCTGGTTAAGGTTATTGGTGTAATCACATTCTGCGGTTCCGGTTAGGGGAAAGTCGCTGTCCTCAAAGGGCAGGTCTGCCGGGGGGAACCCAGGGTCGTTCACACTAAGAAATATGGGAGACCCGGCCGGAACGAGGCCAACGGGAATGGTACGCACAATCGTTACCGACTGGCCGGGATCTACCTGGGTACCGATGGTCGTTGTCTGGATAAGGTTAGGCATTCCAGTACTTGGGTCCCCGTCGTAATAAGAAATTGGTGTTGCGGCTGGCAGTGGAGCCGAGCCGCCGGTATTGTCAACGATCAGGGTAACCACAATTTCATCCGGGCAACCACTGAAGTCAATTAGTGGGTCTCCGTTTACGTCTAGTTCAACCAAAATAACTGCATCAGCGGCCGGGTAGGTCACCTCCCCCAGCGGGCCGCCCCCAATGGCTGTTTGTACCAAAAAGTTATTGTACCGTTGTCCCAGCCCTGAGTTTAGGTTATCCTGCTGAAACTGAGGCACCGTGAGGTCGTTGTTTATGTTGGTAACGTTATAGCCGTGCTGGTTCCAAACATTCCTTGCCGGCACCCAAGGTTGGTTAGCCGATTCGTAAACACTGATCCAGCCAGTGCCAGAAAATCGTGGGCCATTGAGTGCCTGTGCAGTAACAACGATTTCTGCCGTGCCGTCTCCATTCACGTCAGCAACGATGGGGTATTCCGTCCGGGTACCGGAGCGGCTGGTGATACGGAAAAGTTCGTTTCCTGTAGGCCCGTCGTAAATAAAAAGATTTTCTTCTTCGGAGTACACAACTTCCACGGTTCCGTTGCCATCAAAGTCAAAGAGGGTGGAGCCAGTTCGCTGGGAACCATCGTCCAGGCCAGTTTTTTGCCAGAGGGTTACCCAGGTTCCGTTGTTAGGATCGGCGTCCCCATCGTTGTCAACGTAATTGCGAACGATGTAGATATTCCGACCGGCAAAGCCAAGCTCTACATCTCCGTCACCGTCAAAGTCTCCAATATTGATTCGGCCGCCAGAGCCCGTATTGGGGACCTGATAACCTGCTCCGATAATTTCGTTGGTGTAGGGGTCCCAGGCATATACATCTCCTGCGTCCATTACCGCTATGTCCATCCGCCCATCTCCATTAATATCGGAGATAGAAGTCAGGCCGTCCCGCAAATTGGTGGGTCCATTATACTGAGCAGCTAACTGGTAACTACCGTTATCCATACCTCCTGCCGGATTGAAATCTACCGTCCAAACCTGGTTCCCAGCGATGTACTCCATTCCGTTTGCCTCCGGGCCAAAAGTGCCACTTCCGTCGGGTCTGGGGTCTCCGGGTTGGTAGAGGTCAAAGTAAATGGGAAAGCGGTCTGAATTACCTCCGGTAGCATAGCCTCCTACGTTTACGGAAGCATTGCCATCTACATAACGTTCACCAGTGATTGCATTAAAAATTCGATCTCCGACATAAATTTCGGGGATACCATCCTGGTTAATATCTGCAATCTGTGGTGTAGAGACGTTGTTGTCGTCCCCGATGCCATTGGCCGTCCGCCACACGGCGTTGGGGTTACCAAATTCGTAGCGGGCAAGGATTCCATTGTTCTCGATATGGAAAATGTCTCCCATTCCGTCCTCGTCTACGTCCGCAATAGCCATTTGCCCGAAGGGGTGGGTGCCAGGGGTAACAATACTCTGCTTCAGTGCTCCCGTCGCACCATCAAATATTTGAATTCTGGCCGGGTTATTGTCCCGGCTGATTAGTTCTGCGATGCCATCACCATCGAGATCACCGACCACGACACCGGCCCGCTGATCAATCGGGTACTGGCTTTCGTCCGTTTGGAAAAGAAGATTGAGCTCGATTTCGTCCAGTTCCGGTGGCATGAATCCACAGACCGGAACAGGAGGGTTAAAGAAAAAGTCTTCGCATCCCGCAATGCCCTGACAATCGCCGTCATAGCAGTCAATCAGTCCATCACCATCGTTGTCTATCCCATCACCACAGGCAGTCTCCTGGCCATTTAGCGTAAAGCAGCTAAAGCACAAAAGGCTTAAACAGAGAAGACGAAGCAACAACACAATGATGCGTTTAATTCATGAGATAACTAGAGCAAAAGCTACGTAAAGGTACGCAAACACAAGGAGTTAGGGGTCTCCAGCAACCTATTTTTGAGACAAACGAATAACGGCCCGTTCCGCAGCCTGGCTTACCAGCGCATAGACTCCCGAGTAAGCTCGATCATCGTAATAGGGGTCAAAAACATCGGGGCCTTCACTTTCCACCAGTCCTGCGTATTCCAAGAATAAGTGAACCTTCTCTCTTTGCACCTGCGTTTGCGCCAATTCTTTTAAGTCCGCTACGTTCTGACGGTCCATACCAAAAATGATGTCATAATAAGCCAGATCATCAACGGTGACATGATGACTTCGCTGGGCCGTAATGTCAAGGCCATGCTCACGCGCGACCGCTACACTTCGGGGGTCGGGTGGGTTTCCAGCATGATAGTTGGCCGTGCCCCCACTGGCGATTTCCCAACCAAGGCCACGGGTTTCCGCGGCCCTCCGGAGGAGGGCTTCAGCTAGCGGAGAACGGCAAATATTGCCCAGGCAAACGGCCAGTACTTTCATAGCAAGTTCAATTTATACTTCACGTTCAAAACACCAAAACGGCATTTCTGTATTGCGGTTCTAATCTGCATTTTTCGAAGTAATTAGCCGGTCCCAAAAATCAGCTTCCATCTCTTCCGCTTTAATATCCTCGTACATCCAAACTGAGCGTTGGGTGTTTTCTGGCGGTGTCAGTACACTGACCTCGGAAGCTTGTTCGGGCTTCAGAAAAGCCTGAAGCAAAGCTACATCCCACATTGTCCACTTTTCTGCGTTTGGTCCGCCGTGGTCTTCCCAACGAGTACGTAGATAAGCGCCTAGTTTTCCGGCTTTGCCCAACTGACGAAAGGTGTTCTCCCGTTCCCAGGTGTACTTAATGGCTACGGAGATTGGCATCACGTGCAGCTCTAACCCTTCTGCGTTGAGGAGGTAGTTGGCCGCATTGAGATCACGCCGGATGTTGAATTCATCTTTGTTCCAGAAGTGGCCGTCGAAGTCATAACGAAAGCCGAGGGTGTAGGCAACAATGCGGTCTTTGATCGCTGGTTGCAGGGCGATGGCAGAAGCCAGATTGGTAGAAGCTCCGATGCTTAGTACGGCAAGTTTTTCGCCTTCGTTCAGGGCCATAGCTTCCTCAATAATGAACTGCGCAGCGGGGCTGTCGCGTGGGTCATAGTCACCCCAGGGCTTCCCCATGATCACGTCAGCCCCAAGCGGATGCGGCAGATCGGTACGGCCCA
Source organism: uncultured Lewinella sp. (assembly GCA_964410795.1). Lineage (GTDB taxonomy): Bacteria > Bacteroidota > Bacteroidia > Chitinophagales > Saprospiraceae > Neolewinella. The sequence continues at coordinate 13,067 of CAYPIM010000057.1, forward strand.
TGATGCCGAGCAGCTCTTCGTTCAGTTGCTGGCTTTGATAAACGGTGCGATCACCGCTCCAGACGTGAAACCACTGAGCTGAACTTAGCCCTAATACTTCAACACCGGGGTAACCTTCCTTCAGCAAGTAAGCAATAGCAAAGAGGTCATCAATTTCGTTGGCGGTATCAGAATCAAGAATAATTCTTATCGGCGCCTCGCGCGGCCATTCATGACGGATGGCTTCCACAATCTCAGGCGCATTTTCTGCGGTTTCATCGGGCGGCGGCGCGCAGGTGCAAAGTGCAACTAGGAGGAGCAGGGTAAGGAAGATTCGCATAGGACAAATATACCGTCTGATCGGAATACAATTCCTCCACCGCTACTTACTTAAGTTTAATCCAGTCCAGCTCCAACCTGAAGTCTTCTGCCCGTTTATTCCCAATAAGGATAGCGAGTTCAGATAACATTTCTGCGGGATAATCGGCCATATCAAGACGGCGACCGCGCCACTGGGGCTTCATGGTGCGGAGTTCAATCTCAACTTCTTCCCACTCCCCCGAAGTCTGAAAAGTCCGCACGTAGCTGTGCCGGTCATAATCATCCGTCTTCGTCCGGAATTGGTAGGTTTTCCCGTCTCCCTTAAGGCGAAGAACAGCTTTGGTGGCTCCCTCAATACGGATGCTCGGCATCCGGTAGCGCAGTGAGCTAAAGCCTCCGTTATTGTCCAGAGAGACCGAGCCAGAATAAACGCCATGGCCTTCTTCACTAAGGTAAAAATTTCCGTCCGAAACACCCCCCATTACGGTGTCATCTACGGTTCTCCAGTTGGAAATATCAGCGTCAGGGGTAAAGTCGAAGAGGGTCATCGGGCTCGGTTGAAACAGCAATATTAGGGATAGCATAAAGTACATAATCTGCGTAACGGAGATTTAGCTTTTTAGTTGTTGCCGTAATTCCGGCCCCTATCAGCTGTCAGACAAAACACTATTCACTCCACACCCCATCTGCTCGCTCTCCATCCAGGAGTAGGTAGTTGGGGTCAAGCACTATCCGGTCCGGCTTTTCGTCTAATGTGAAGTCATAACGGGTATTTATTTCAGTAACCCGCAACTGCTTCAGGCCAAGTAAGCGCTCACCTGTATAAAAACCCACTTCGATGTAATCCGCCAGCGGGAGAGAGGTCAGGTCTTTAGCTTCAATGCTCTGATTAGCTTCGTCCTGATAGGTTCGCTTGCCATTCCCCTCGACACGGTATTTGACTACTTGAAGATCAAACGAGACCTTGCTTCCGCCGCCAATAGCTGCTTCCATTACAACATCTTCCAGTCTGTTGTCGTAAAGCGTGATGGTTTCAAAGTAGTCTGTTATCAGGTACTGCAATGAGTCTGGTGTTTCCCTGCGTAGTGCCTCCACAAGATCAAGTGAAGTAGCAAAGGGCGGCGGTGCAAACCGGTACTTGCGCTCAAAGTCTGCAAGGATGTTGTGAAAATTTTCCTCCCCCAGGTAGCAGCTCATGGCGTGGTAAGCTAAAGCTGACTTTCGGTAATTGAGAAAGTCTTGCCCTTCGCCAGCAAGTGTGAGCGGTACTTCCCCTACCCTATTCCGATGAACGGTGAAGTAGCGTTCCTGAAAAAACTTAAGTACTCCGCGGGCAAACTCAGGGCCGTATTCCTTTTCGGTTACCTTAATGGCCAGGTAATCCGCCAGTCCCTCAGTAATCATCTTGCCCCCCTTTACGTTAGCGGGGTCCACCCGGTGCCCCCACCAGTAGTGCGCCACTTCGTGCGCACCAGTAAAGAAAGGCACGTTGAACACCTCGTTGTTCGTGTGGTCTACGTCGCACAGCAGCATACGCTCAGAATACGGAATCAGGTTTGCGTTTAAGGTAGCGTGGCTACCGTAGCTGTTCGGGAACTCTACCATCTGAAGCTGCTGGTGTTCCAGCGCTCCAAAGAGTGCACTGAGGTGCGTTACACCCGCCCGGACGCCATAGCGGATGTGCTCAATGTTCTGATCGTGCTCAGGCAGGTATTGAAAGGTCAGCGGCATTGTACCAGCGGTGTCCCTTACCGTCTCGTAGCGGCCGGAAAGCCAGGAAATATTGTTGACGATTGGCTCAGTAGACTGGTAACGGTAGTAATTACGATCATCCTTCTGCCAGTGTTCCACAAGATTTCCTTCGGAGAAAGCAGCCTGATCTAGCGTCGTGCTAATAACCGTTTCGTAATCAATCCGCCCCATATTATTGCCTGAAAAGCCATAACCGAGGAGACTTGTATCGGTGGGGATCAACGCTCGAACAGGCCGTTGATCCAGCCCGTATTTAGTACGCTTTTCAGCGTCAGAAAGGTAAGCCTCCCGAACACCAAGAGTAGGCAAAATATGATAACCCATCAGGTAAGTACCGTTAGATTTTACCCGATCATTGGTTCGCAGAAAACCATTGGCTTCGTTTCGCAGCTGAAAATCAAGCCGAAGAGAATCACCGCTCCGAAGTGGTTCGTCGAGTAATAATAATTGGTTATGGAGTACTTCATCGTTTTTCAGCACCGAGTGCGCATTGGCAACGGTATACGTACCAACATCCTTCAGGCTGGTGGTCAACAGAATGGTATCCAACGGTTGATCGGTCCGGTTAGCGAACCAAAGGGTGCCAGCCGCTGCGTAAGTTAGGTCTTCCGGGTAGAGATCCATTTTGATTTTTGCCCGGGCAAGACGAGGTTGTAACAAATTGGCATAACGGCCGAATTCTTGCTCGTTTCGTGCAAGGAAAGCATCGTAAGTGGCATCGTCAATCCTTCGGTGCTCACCAATGTGATCGTGGTGAAAGAGTGTTGCTCCGAGGCCAAGAAATCCAAGCCCGCAGCCGATAACTACCGCCGGTAGTACCCTGCCGTCTAACTTTCTTTGCATCCAGCGTTCGCGCCAAGAAAAAACATAACCCCGCCGCCACAAATACAGGCTACCACCCAGGAGTAGCAGCCCGCCTAACAACCAGTAACTCTTGAAGGTCGTAAAGTACGCTAACCCCGGTCCATAGCCGAAAAAATCCGAATACGGAAAGCCAATCTCAGTGCCCGGTACATTGTTGAATTTAAAAACACCTGATTGCAACCAGGACCACCCTAACTGTTTACCAACCTCTCCCAAAAGGCCAACCGCTGAAGGCAGTAAAAGCATCACGAAAAAGCCAAGGTACAGGTTCCGAAACAGATTGTAGACAAAAGTGGCAGCACACGCCCATATGAGAAAATGAACAAAGTGCAGGCAGAACAGCTCGAAGACATAATGCCCGATTTCAAAGCGGAAATATCCATTTATTGCCTGCGTAGCAACGCCAGCAACCAATACAATCAGCAACAGCAACAACTGTACCTTTAGCACCGCTAGTAACCGCGAAAGCAACAGCACCCAATCCGGTTGGGGCGTTGTATCAATCAGGTCTCCCATCCCGGTACTTCGCCCCCTGTGTGCCAGCAAGCCAGCGTATAAAAAGGTAACCAGGTTAATCACAAAGCTGAAGATAAACATCGGAATGGCCAGCATCGTAGCTGTAGTTGGCTGGACCTCAAAACCGTAAGGAGGGTTCATCTGGCTCTGCTGCACAAACACCAGTACAAAACCCGTAAGCAATAGCGCGGCGAAGGGCCAACTCCGGGCAATCCACCAGAAATCTGTCGTAGACAAAGACCAAGCCGTTCGTAATCCAGGTCCCGTTCCGTAGCGCAAAATGGCCTGTGGGCGTTTTGTTCTAATCTGCTCCCTTACCTCCTGTTTTATAGTCTCCGATTTGCGCTTACCGGCAGTCCGTCCAAACTGACTGAAGTCAAACGTTCGCCAAGCCGACCAGCACAAACCAAGCGCAACGGCCAACCATAGCGCCCGGTTGGCCAACAATAAGGTGGTAAACGGAATCATTCGCACGTTGCGCTCCGCTATCGTCCAATTCCGAACGCCGTCTTTCACCGCCGCAACTCCGGTTGGGTCTAATAACCCCACCAACCATTCCGTGTCACCACCGCCAAGAACGCCCCCCGTAACCGCTTGAAGCATCACGATCAAAATGATAGAAATAAAGGCCAGGTAAACATTGCGTGTACCTACCACTACCCGAAAGACCAGCGCTCCTACCAGCAACAGGTTGGGCAGCAGAAAAAGCCCAAGTAAAACACCATAATTTAAAGGCGAGAACGACACCACCACCCCTTCCGGAATTCCCGGCATCGAAGCGCCTAAAGCAAAGCCCAAGCCAATACCAAAAACGATAAACGCAGCGATCAACATTGCCGCGCCAAACTTGGCCGGAAGATAATCCGCCTTAGTAAGCGGATAAGAAAACAGGACAGTATACATCCGGCTCTGATAATCCCTCACCAAAGCTGCTCCGACAATGGTTGGGAGTAAAAACAATAAGGGATAATTGAGATAATTGGCCATAAAGATCAGCCGGAAACCGGAGTTCAACACCTCAACATCCTCACCGCCCGTAGCCTCAGCGGCCATCCCCCACATCGTGATAAAAGACAAACCAAAAAGAGCAGCAGCATAAAGCCAGGGCAGTGGTTGACGGGCCCAGTGAAAGAATTCATGGCGAAAGATGGTAAGTGACATGGTCTTTGTGGTTTTAATGTTCTTGGTTCTCTGTGTGTCCTTTGGTAAGTGCTATTTGCCCTTCGTGTATTCTTGGTGGTCTACGCTCAACAGCTCCCCTTCCTCCATCATCGCGCAGAAATAAACGTCTTCCAACGAAGGGGAAGCAGGTGAAAAACCCGCTGGTATTTCTTCAGTAACCACCCGAATTCGCATGCTATTATCCCGGTTATAGGCAGAAGAGAGCACCCGGTATCTCATCCGGTATTCCGCAAGTTTATCAGCAGTAATGTTCGTTGTCCATACGCGCCCGTCGAGATCAGCCATCGCCCGTTCCGGGGTGTTGTGCAGTAACAGATTCCCGTGGTTCATTACCGCCATATCCGTACATAGATCTGCAATATCTTCGACGATGTGGGTGGAAAAAATCACAATACTCTCCGTGCTAATGGCGCGCAGAATGTTGAGAAATCGCTGCCGTTCCGCAGGGTCTAGTCCTGCAGTTGGCTCATCGACGATGATGAGGCCCGGCTTATTCAGCAGCAACTGGGCGATGCCGAAGCGCTGTTTCATACCGCCAGAATAGCTACTCACTGCGGTGCGCCGATGCGCCGTAAGGTTGGTCACTTCCAGGCAGTATTCAATCATTCTTTTCCGGTCCGCCCGGTCGGACAATCCCTTTAGGCGCGCTAAATAATCCAGCAAGCACTCAGCAGAAAGGCGGGGATAAACACCAAATTCCTGCGGTAGGTAGCCAAGTGTTTTACGTAAGGCGAGCGGGTCCGCCAGCACGTCAACCTCTCCGTAATGGATGCTCCCAGCATCCGGTTGTTGCAGCGTGGCGATGGTGCGCATAAGCGTAGATTTTCCCGCACCGTTTGGTCCTAGCAGGCCAAACATTCCATTGTTAAGGTGCAGGCTAAGATCGTTAAGGGCTCGGGTACCGTTGGGGTAAGTCTTGCTAACGTTTTGCAGTTGGAGATTCATGGTTTAGATTTTACAGGTTGGAACAGGTTGGAACAGGTTGCAGGTTGCAGGTTTGAACAGGTTGCAGGTTGCAGGTTACAGGTGTTGCCTTATGAGGTATAACCTGCAAC
>CAYPIM010000057.1:18835-25488 GCA_964410795.1 uncultured Lewinella sp.
TGCAACCTGCAACCTGCATCCTGTCTTGCTTCACAAACATCAGGGCGACGGAGCGCAGGTGCAATGAAAGGATGATCAAAGCAGGCTTTACCGTGATGAAGGCATCTACGGACTAATATCATGAGAAATGCTCCCTTCGTCATAATTCCTCCGGCCATCAGCCAGAGCAGGCCTTAATTTGTAGCCATGAACCAAAAGGTAGATCAACACGCTCCTCCCCCACCCTGGCAGACGACGCTTCTACTGAGCGTAGTACTCCTGGTGGCGTCCTACGTGCTCGCGCAGGCTACCGGGGCCTCCTCCTCAGTAGGAGTAATGCTCCGCTTTCTCGGAAGCCTTGCCATGTTCTTCGGCACAATGCTGGTACTGACCTATCAGTGGCCGTGGATGACAAGAAAGACCAGGCTCGTACTTCTAGCAATCGTTTATGGCTGCTACATTATCGGCGCCCTCGTTTTCCAGCCAACCTTGCAAGACCTTCCTTTTACCCGCCATTTGCTTCTGGCGGATAGTTTCTCCAACCAGGAGACCTTACGCCTGCTTATTCCGGTACTTTTAGTTATCCACTTATTACTCTTCCGCCAAAGGGTTGACTTAACCCAAATCAGTTGGGCACGGTGGATGACGCCCTTCCGGGTTGCCTTGGTACTCACCCTTATTCTTAGCCTAGGCATGGTAATGCTAAGCACTATCTTTCAGGAGCAGGTACAAACCATGAGTGGCGGTGCTACCTTGGCCTTATACTTATGGCTGGTAATTCAGTGCTTTCTGGTTTACTTCCCCTACTACTTGCTGTATCATGTGCATCATCACTACCTATTCTCAAACCTCTGGCTACGAAGTACCGTGCATTACCTTCTCGGGGCCGTTGGCCTGGTATTGGGTTTCGCGGTAGCTCATGCCTCACTTGTTGCCTGGCTACCCGTGGTAGATGTTTACTTATTGCATCCTGCGGGCATGACTCCTACGGCGATTTCCGATATTAGTGTTGGTCTTTCCATCAGCGTGTTTACGCTCACCTTTCCGCTTATTTTGGCGTTGGAATGGTTCCGCAAGGAGCGGGCCATTACAACCCTTGCCGCCGAAAAATCCGCCGCAGAACTCGCCTTACTGAAGGAGCAAATAAACCCCCACTTCTTCTTCAACACCCTGAACAACCTCTACGCCATGAGCCTGACGGCCGAGGCTGACACCCCCAAAACGATCCTGAAGCTGTCCCAGCTCATGCGCTACGTCATCTACCGGGGAAAAGCAGCAACCGTTTCGCTGCGAGAAGAAGTAGATTACCTACAGGATTACCTCGACCTTCAAACTATTCGCCTCCATAAGCCGCTTGACCTCCGCTTCAACATCGAGATAGAAAACGAAGAACTGGCCATCCCTCCACTTCTCTTCATTGTGCTCGTCGAAAACGCCTTCAAGCACGGTGTAGAACCTGCCGAAGAAGATTGCTTTCTTCACCTATCACTTAGTTCTACTGGGGAGGAGCTTACTTTCCGCTGCAAAAACTCGATCCCTGCGCCTGAAGAAAATCGTCCTCCACCCGGTATTGGCCTTGACAATCTCCGCCGCCGCCTCGCCCTTCATTTCCCCAATCAGCACGAAATAAACATCGAGCGCCTGCCCGATAGTTTCTCCGCCGTCCTTAAGCTTGCATCATGAATTCCTTACGCGCCCTCATCATTGACGACGAACCACTAGCCCATAAGGTGATCATGCAATACGCACAGGATGTTCCGTTTTTAGACATCCTTGGGCAATGCTACAAAGCCACCGAGGCTTACGCCATTCTTGAACGCGAAGCGGTTGACCTTATCTTCCTGGACATCAATATGCCACGACTCAAAGGACTTGACTTTCTGCGGACCCTGGAACACCCTCCGGCCGTAATCATCACCTCCGCCTACGAAGAATACGCGCTCGAAGGGTATGAACTCCGGGTCACGGATTATCTCCTAAAACCTTTCAGCTTCGAACGGTTTCTGCGGGCGATTAATACTGCGCGTAAACAAAAAGATGTAAGTCCAACTAGTGCTCCTTTTTCAGCAAAGACCGTAAGCCCAACCTATCCTGATCAACTCTTCATCAAAGTTGACAAGCGTCAACTTCAGCTCAATCTATCCGACATCCACTACCTGGAAAGCTTTGGCAACTACGTCAAAGTCTGGACCGGGACCGACTACCACCTCACCGCTCGAACCTTAACAAGTTTTACGGATACGCTCCCCCCTGGTTTTGCAAAAATCCATAAATCGTTCATCGTCCAGAAGCAATATATCAAGTACATTGAAGGCGCTACCGTGGTAATGACAAGTCAGCGGGTACTTCCGGTTGGGAAGAACTTTCGGGCGCTGGTCCGGGAATGGTTTTAAGGGTTCAACCTTGCTTGACGGAGCGTTAGATTATCTCTAATGATCCTCCCCTTTCATCGTCTCCAAAAACGCTACCAAATTCCGAATCTCCCGGCGGGAGATTTTTCCTTCTATCGAAGGCATACTGGAAGGTAGCGTTTCCTCCTCCACAATATCGGCGCGCGGGATTTTCCGGGTTTCCGTTTTACCGACTTTCACCTCCAGGTATTCCGGCGTACGGCTAACCACCACCCCGGAAAGCATTTCCTCGTTAGCAAGCGTGACGAGTACGGTTTCATGCCCTAGCGCGAGTGCCTCGCTCGGGCGTATGATGGAGGTAAGCAGCTCACGCGAAGAAAGCCGCGCCCCTACTCCGGCCAGGTTCGGCCCAACATTACCTCCGTACTCAAAGATAGCGTGACAGCGGGTACACTGGGCGGTGGAGTTCCAGTAGAAAACACCACGACCAGCGCCTCGATCACCTCCGGCCAGAGCGGTAGCCATCAGGCCAAGTTCATCCGTTTTCAGAAGTTCTTTCTCGTAGGCAGCGAGCTGGGCCTGAAGGCCTTGGTTGCCATCATGCGCTTCCACCGCTTCTACCAGATCAAGGTGAACCGCAGCGGGTAATTTACCCGCAGACATTTGATCAATTAGCTCTCCCAACAACTCCTCTCCTTCTGCGCCGGTAAGCTTTGCCAGCCCGGCCAGGGCAGACTGAGCTTCTCCTACGGTACCCTTCGCGATAATTTCACGATAAAGCTTAGTGGCAGATGCAGGCTCGATAGTAGATGCAGGCAATAGTTCGAGGGCACGGCGACGTACCTGGTTATCGCGATCTTCAAGTGCGGAACGGAGGAGCTTTTCCAGGTTCGGTGCGCGAAGTTTGTCCAGAGCAACCAGAGATTCAGCCCGCACAACGGGATCGCGGTCACGGCTCATCAGGCTGGCGAGTTGGTCAGTTACTGCCTTAAGTTCGAGGGCGCCAGTGGCCTGGATAGCTGCTTTACGTACCTCTGTGTCACCTTTAGCAATGAGTTCCGGAATAATCTCTCCGAGTTTCGATGTCACGTAAATCGCACTCTTCTTTCGTTCTCCCCGGTAGCGGCCATCGACCCGATCAAAAACGGAGGGATCGGCCCAGGTTCCAAGAGCAGCCAAAGCCTCAGCACGCATGGCGGCGGGGTTAGCTGAAGTATTTACATAGGTGATGAGCTCGTTAACGGCGCGGTCATTGCCTACGTTAACGGCAGCGTTGATGGCCCGTCGGATGAGCGGCTCGCTCGTCCAGGCACGCGCATTAAGGGTACTAGCCAGGGCCCACATGGCACCGGGGATGGTGTAGTCATCGTTGATCGCACGAGCGGCCTCGGCCACAACGTATTCGTCCTGGTCCTGAAGGAAAGCCTTTACCTCGGGCGATTTCATCCGGCGCAGCGCAACTACACCAAGGAGGCGGACACTACGATTGGGATCAGCAGCAAGGTTGCGCATCGCGACGGCCTCTCCGATACGACCAAGAGCAACCATGCCGCCGTGGCGGAGCCAGCTGTCTTTCCCACCGTCTTCCCGTAACATAGCAATGATGGGTTGTATGGCGGATTGCTCCTCCATCCGCCCCAAGGCTTCCATGGCGAAGAAGCGAACGCGGGCAGAGGGATGGCCGAGAAGACCGAGAAGGGTTTCGGTGTGCCCAGCTTGCTTCAGGTCTCCGATCATTTTTGCTGACTGGGCGATGATTTCCGGGTCGGCATCGAGGAGGAGCGTCGAGAAGACATCTTCGCCGCTCTGATACCCGCGGCGAAGCATCATGCTCATGCCCCAGATGGCGTGAACACGGGCCAGCTGGTTTTCATTTCCTAACGCTACTTGCTGAAAAACACCAAAGCCTTTTTCACCCCTCTCTGCGATTTCAAATTGAGCTTTAGCGCGGACGCGTTGGTCTTGGTGTTCAAGATAGCGCCACATTTTACTCGGTTTTAGCTTAGAAAAATCCTTAGCTAAAAGCTCCTTGACCTCACTCCGTAAAACCTTCTCTGCACCTGCGTCCGCGCCCACATCCAACTTCCAAATGCGGCCTTCGTTTTTGGTACCCCAACCATTGATCCAGTCGCCGAAATAAAGCGCGCCTTCCGGGCCGAAGTCAAGTCCGGTGGGCAGTAGCCCTTGCACGAGTGTGTCATGATTCGCCAACGCAAAGCCAGCTCCATTCGGTTTCATCCGAAAGGAATGGATGGGCGAATTATTAGGCGAGCCCCGGAATTCAGCCACAAAAAAGTGGTCGTAATAATCGGGAGACAGCGCCGTTCCTGGGTTGAACACCAAGCCCGTGGGGCCATTCACAAAGTTTTGAATAGCGGGCAAAAAATAGGCAGCCTGCTCTTCGTTACGGGGCACGCTCATTTTCTCATCCATCCAAACTTTATAGCGGTTATTTTTTTCATCGGTGTATTTACCAAATTGCCAGTTGATCCGCCAGCCGGTGTCTGAACCATCGATGAGGTAGACCAGCCGTTCACGTTCACCGGAGTGATCGCCGTCGTTGTCTACCGTGATTAGGTTGCCGTATTTATCGAAGGCAAATTCGTGGGTATTGCGCACGCCGTGGGCGAAGACTTCGTAGTTAGAACCATCGGGGTCACAGCGAACAACGACACCCCGGTTCGGATTCTTCCAGTTTTTACCGTTCTGATCCGTCACGTTGGAACCAATGTCACCAATTCCCCACCAGATGCGGCCCTGCGGGCCCACCGTTACACCACTCATCCCGTGGCCACTAAAGCCGACGTGTACGGCAAAACCATGCGCCAACGACTCGGTCTCATCAGCAATCCCATCCTTATTTTTATCGGAGGCCTTCCAAAGATCCGGCCCAACAGCAACATAAACATCTCCGTTGTGAAACTCCACCCCGTTGGCAACATCCGTAATTTCTTCCCCAAAGTCCTCAAGGTAGCGTTGGGTATAGTCCGCAACGCCATCACCAGTTTTGTCGGTGACCAACCAGACGTTCTCTTTCTCAACGGTGAGATCTCGCCAATCAAGTACACCATCTTTATTAAGGTCCTTCAGGTGAGCCTCCGACTGGTCGGTTCCTTCCGCAAAGGTTTTACGCAGGAATTCGCGACGATCTTCAACGGTTTCAAAAGACATAGAAGCTACCGTCCAGTCCATATGCCCCCGAATATCAAATTCAGAGCTGGTTTGCCGTGTCGCACGGGTATAAAAGATGCGCCCATCTGGGGCTATACTGATCGCGATGGGGTCCTGCACGATAGAGTCGGCCGCCCAAAGGTCGAGCGCCAATCCGTCGGCAATTTCGACATTGGCTTCCTTCCTGATTTTTACTGCTTCTGAAGCCGCAATAGCTGGATCCAATGAAATGGATTTCGCTTCATACTTATTCGTCACCTCAGGTGCACAGGCATAAACGATACTAATGATGGCAAGGAGTACTAAAAGAATTCGAACGGGGAGCTTTTGCATGATCTTGAAACTTGGTATTTACGCGCAAGATAATTCGCATTTAGCGGTTAGTATTTAGGCAGTAATGTGTGGGGTGGTTAAAAGGCTCTCCAAAATCGCGATGGGCTGATCTTTGCCTTCGGCTTTGATCAACCCATCCCTAGAAGTATTACCCCTTCGGGGCACTGACATGGCACCGGCGGCTATTCTTAGGGCCTTGTTCAAAGAAGGATTTACAGCGTACCAGTCAGCACTTTACAAACAACGAACCTTGTGATTGTCCCGATGCAACGTGCGGTAGCCTAAATGCTAATTGCTAAATACTGATCGCTCATCAGCCTAATTCTTCTTAACCCGTTGCGTATGGATCACTTTGTTATCAGCATCCTTAAGTTGTACGAGGTACATCCCCTGTGGCAGGTCGGTGATGTCGTACTTCTTCTTGGTGCCGAAGTCAAAAGCCTTCACTTCGCGGCCCACCATGTTGATGACCAGTACATCTTTCACACGGACACTGTGCCCGATCTCGAAGGTGGTCGTAACAGGGTTAGGGAAGATACGAAGGTCTTCCGCAGGAGCTTGAGCGGAAAGGCAAAGACTTAAGCTGAAAAAAAGGAAAGAGAGTAGAGCGTTTTTCATGGTAGTGTAATTCAAATCCGATTAAGAGAGTAATGTATCCGGCCGGCTTCGCGACCTGATTTACCCTTTCAACTCAGCTTGTTTACACTGGTGCACAAGAAATTTACGTTTTCTTGAAAAAAATTGAAATTTTTCTAATTTTGGTGAAATTCAGTCAAAAACGAATAAATCGTCTCTGATTTTGGGTTTTGAGAGGCATTT
>CAYPIM010000057.1:25588-30034 GCA_964410795.1 uncultured Lewinella sp.
CCTCCAACGCCTCCAACGCCTCCAACGCCTCCAACGAAAGTTATCGCGTAGCGATTAACCATAGGTAACTCCGGACGCAGCGCCCGTCGCGTAGCGACCAGCGGAGTCCGGGGGCAAAAGAAAACCCCGCCATCCAAAAAGGACGACGGGGTTTACCAGAAGTATTAATCGGAAGCCTTTTACTTCAGGTCAAACCGATCAAGGTTCATCACCTTGCTCCATACGGCAACGAAGTCGCGCACGAAGCGGGCTTCACCGTCGGAGGAAGCATATACTTCCGCGATGGCACGCAGCTCGGTGTTCGAGCCGAAGATGAGATCTGTGCGGGTACCGGTCCACTTCTTGGCGCCGGTTCTACGATCGGTTCCCTCAAAGAGGTTTTCGTTACCATCCACACCTTTCCATGCAGTTCCGAGGTCTAGTACATTGACGAAGAAGTCGTTGCTCAACTTACCGGGCTTGTCGGTAAAAACACCGTTAGTCGATCCATCGTAGTTACCACCGATCACGCGCATACCTCCCAGGAGGGCGGTCATTTCAGGGGCGGTCAGTTTCATCAGTTGTGCACGATCAACAAGTTTCGCTTCGGGCATAACCTCATCAGTAGCCTGGTAGTAGTTCCGGAAGCCATCAGCGGAAGGCTTCAGGGCCGCGAAGGAAGTTACGTCTGTCATCTTCTGGGTCGCATCAGTACGGCCAGGGGAGAAAGGAACGGTTACGTCATGGCCGCCATCTTTAGCAGCTTGCTCTACGGCGGCGCAGCCGCCGAGGACGATAAGGTCAGCGAGGGAAATCTGGGTTCCTTCGGCATTGAATTCCTTACGTACACCTCGGAGCACGTCAAGGACGGAAGCCAGCTCTTTCGGATTATTCGCTTCCCAGCCATTCTGGGGAGCAAGGGCAATGCGAGCACCATTGGCACCACCACGCTTATCAGAGTCGCGGTAGGTAGAGGCGGAAGCCCAGGCGGTTGTAAGAAGTTGAGATACACTGAGACCTGAGGCGAGGAGCATACGCTTCAGCTTGGTTACATCATCGGCGTTTACCAAATCATGATCTACAGCTGGAACGGGATCTTGCCAGATCAGTTCCTCGGTAGGAACTTCGGGGCCAAGGTAGCGATCTACCGGGCCCATGTCACGGTGCGTCAACTTAAACCAGGCGCGGGCGAAAGCATCTTCAAAAGCAGCGGGGTCTTTATGGAACCGCTCAGAAATTTTACGGTAAGCGGGGTCTTCCCGCAGGGCCAGGTCCGAAGTAAGCATGAAGGGCTGGTGGGTCTTGCCTTCGATGTGCGCGTCGGGAACGGTACCTGCACCACCGTTATCTTTTGGTCGCCATTGGTTAGCACCGGCGGGGCTTTTGTAGAGTTCCCACTCGAAGCCGAAGAGGTGGTTAAAGTAGTCGTGGCTCCATTTTGCCGGAGTAGTCGTCCAGGCACCTTCCAGTCCTGAAGTGATTGTATTTTCGGAGTGGCCAGAATTGAAGCTATTTTTCCAACCAGTGCTCATCTCTTCGATGGAGGCACCGGCGGGTTCTGCGCTGACGTACTTATCAGGATCGGCAGCGCCGTGGGTTTTACCGAAGGTGTGTCCACCAGCGATAAGAGCGACGGTTTCTTCGTCATTCATCGCCATACGACCAAAAGTCTCGCGGATGTCTTTTGCAGAAGCTACGGGATCAGGGTTACCGTTCGGCCCTTCTGGATTTACATAGATAAGGCCCATGTGTACGGCGCCGAGCGGCTGCTCTAATTCACCGTTCTCGTAACGCTTATCGTTGCCAAGCCATTCTGTTTCAGAACCCCAGTAAATTTCCTGCTCTGGTTCCCAAATATCTTCGCGACCGCCAGCGAAACCGAAGGTCTTGAAGCCCATAGTTTCCAGGGCAACGTTGCCAGTCAGGATCATAAGATCGGCCCAGCTGAGTTTGTTACCATACTTCTGCTTAACGGGCCAGAGGAGGAGGCGGGCTTTGTCCAAGTTAGCATTGTCCGGCCAGCTGTTGAGCGGCGCGAAGCGCTGGCTACCGGAACCGGAACCACCGCGGCCGTCAGAGATGCGGTAAGTACCTGCACTGTGCCAAGCCATCCGAATCATGAAGGGTCCGTAGTGGCCATAATCTGCAGGCCACCAGTCCTGCGAGTCGGTCATCAGGTCAGCAATGTCTTTTTTGACGGCCGCCAGGTCAAGACTTTTGAAAGCTTCGGCGTAGTTAAAATCCGGATCCATTGGGTTGGACATCTCAGAATTCTGGCGCAAAATATTCAGCTTCAGGCGGTTCGGCCACCAGTCAGTATTAGAGGTTCCATCGCCGCCAGTTTTCTGGGGCGTTCCCTGCATGAAAGGGCATTTGCTTGATTGATTAACGTCCCAGGCCTGGGTGCCGTTTTCGTTTTTCATGTGCTCCATGATGATGGTTTTTAGTCGGTTATTTTTTGGATAGACAAAAGTACCCTACAAGCATCCATTATCAAAATTGATTAAATTTTACATTGATAGATTTAAACTATAATCAAGGTCAACTATTCATTACACAGATGCTACAAGTCACATCTCATTTATCATGTCCCTCCAACAACTCCGCTACCTACTTGCGCTTGACGACCTTCGGCACTTCAGTTTGGCCGCCAAGCAGTGCTTCGTTGCTCAGCCTACGCTCACTACTCAACTTAAGAAGCTGGAGGAAGAGTTGGGCGTTCAACTTATCGACCGGAAGGCCAGCCCACTCAGGCCTACCTCGATCGGAGAAAAGGTGATTGCCCAGGCGCGCATCATCCTTGAAGACGTTGCGGGGCTGGAGACTTTATTGCGGGAAGAAACCGGGAGTTTGGCCGGAACGTACGTACTCGGCATTATCCCGACACTGGCACCTTACCTTTTGCCATTATTCTTGCAATCCTTCACTTCATCTTTCCCCGATGTCCATCTTGTCATTCGGGAAATGCAGTCAGAGGAAATAATGGAAGGGCTCAAGCGGGGGAAAGTAGACCTCGGCCTGCTCGTTACTCCGTTGGAAGAGAAACAACTGCGCGAAATCGTTCTCTTTTACGAGCCACTACAAGTCTACGCAGCGCCAAACGAACCCATCCTGACCAATACGCCTCTGCTTCCAGAACACGTTAATCAGGAAGAGCTTTGGATCATGGAACAGGGCCATTGTTTCCGCAACCAGGTGCTCAACATTTGCAACTTCCAAACAGACAGTCGTCACCTGGATCGATCTGTCACTTTCCAAGCCGGCTCAATTGAGACTTTAAAAAACATGGTACGAAATAATTTGGGCTACACCATCGTACCGGAAATGAGCGTCCATCCTACGCTGGACAAAGGTTACGTCAAATCTTTTGCCGCTCCCCAACCAGCGCGGGAAGTGAGCCTGGTTGTTAGTAAGGCCTTCAGCCGGGAGCAACTGCTGGTAGAACTTCGTAAAGCTATCCTGGCCGTTGTGCCAGATCGGTTTCGGAAGAATGAACGGTATGTGGGGGTGGCCTGGCGGTAGGCGCTTATCACTACTTTGGGTGTTTTTAGGGCGCGGGCGCAGGTGCAGTGGAGGTTTTTAAACTTTGGTCTAAACGGGTTCAATAATGGATTACCTCCAATTCAAGGTCTTACTTCACTTTTCCATAAGGTCGGAACGTCAGATTGATTCTTCCATTTTTATACTTCGGGTCAAGTGGCAAAGCGTGTTCATAGTTTTGTTGGCAACCATCTCCCATAATCACCATGCTCCCTTCTTCGAGTAATATTTCATAGATGCTTCCGCTTGCTTTTTCCCGTAGTTGAAAGACCCGTTCTTCGCCAAGGCTTATGGAAGGAATAACATTAATATCTCCAAAATCAGGGTAATCTGCATGAAAATCTATGCCGGAATTACCGTCCGGGTAATAAATACAGACGCAAACGTGAAAAACCATACCCGCTAAGTCTTCCACTTTCCTCTTTATCTTACTCAGCTTTTCAGACCAAGTAACGCTTTTTCCATAGGCTGCTTCAGGAAAGGCTTCCGCTTCCTTCAATTGTTTGTCAATGAACATCAGTTTGGAAAAATCTGTCTTAAGCCCCGGAGCAATCTGTAACTTCAGGGAAGCAACATCATATTCCGCTAGCAACTCCTGATAAAGGTCTTCAGCCTCCTGTTTTGAGAGTACTTCTCTGTGATAGGTGGCCTGGCAGTTTAGAGGTAAGGTCATAATTTATCTATAGTGCTGTAAACTACAATCCCGACTCAAAACTTCCAAACCCCACCACTAATACCTATCTTAGCCAAAGCATAAAACCTTCACATCCTATTTTAAACCTGCTCCCCTCTACGTGCCGTTATCAACCTCTAACGCATTGGTTCGCAACGTATTATTGTTCCTCACCATGTGTTCGGGCCTAATACTTAGTGCCCAGAATCCTAATTTCCCGGTTCGCGCCTCAGTAACCATCCTCGAAGCGAGCC
>CAYPIM010000058.1:0-29921 GCA_964410795.1 uncultured Lewinella sp.
TGTGGGACTCGCGTAACCCTACAGGTTCGTCCCTTAAAAATGGTAAAACAATGAGTCTCTTAGGGTGACATCAACTTTCATCGCTTCGTAATCTCAATCTGGTTTTCCTGAACAAAAAGCTACATTGCACCATGATCCGATTACTCCTCCTCTACCTTACTCTCTTTTCTTCCACCTTTCTGTTTGCGCAGACACCACCCGCTGCCGACGCCCGCCTCTACGACATAGCCGAGGCCCCCTCCGTCGAAAGGTTGAAAACAGACATCACCAAGCTGGCTGGCTTCGGAACCCGCCATACCCTTAGCGACACAACTTCAACCACACGAGGAATCGGAGCCGCAAGACGCTGGATTTTTGATGAATTCAACCGCATCAGCAAAGACTGTGGCGGTTGTTTAGAGGTATTCTTTCAGCGTAACCTGGTTCCCGCTGGCGAAAGCCGCCGTATTCCTGAACCAACCTGGGTCGTCAATGTGATCGCCATACAGCGCGGCACGGCCGATCCTAACCGAATGGTGATGATGAGTGGCGACATCGACAGTCGCATCAGTGATCCGCTCAACTTTACGGACGATAGCCCAGGGGCCAACGATAACGCCTCAGGTATGGCCGGCGTACTAGAAGCTGCGCGGGTATTGACAAAGTATAAGTTTCCGGGCTCGGTAGTATATGCAGGGTTAAGTGGGGAGGAGCAAGGCTTGTTCGGAGGAAAAGGTCTGGCGCAGTACGTAAAAGAAAACGGCTGGAACCTACTCGGCGTACTCAACAACGATATGATTGGCAACATCACCGGTGTGGACGGTGTAACGGACAATCAGTCTTTCCGCATCTTCAGTGAGCCCTATTACCCAGACGATGCCAACAACGAGCGCAAGAATATCTATCGACGCTTTTTCGGAGGGGAAGTGGATGGCCCGAGCCGTCAACTGGCCCGCTATGTCCACCGCGTTACGGAGCAGTATACCACCAACCTGAAGCCTATGCTCATCTACCGGCTGGATCGGTTCGGCCGCGGTGGTCACCACCGCCCCTTTAACGACGCCAATATGCCCGGCATCCGCATCATGGAAACCCACGAAAACTACACCCAGCAACATCAGGACTTACGTACCGAAGATGGTATAAGATACGGTGACCGCCTGGAGCACGTCAACTTCCCCTACGCGGCCAAGCTGACGGGGGTAAATGCCATTTCCCTTGCTGGCCTTGCCGCCGCTCCACCTCCCCCACCCCTCGTAATGATCGGTGGAACGGTACAGCCCAGCGCCCGCCTTAAGTGGGAAAAACCCGAGACCAATACCGATATCGCGGGCTACTACGTACACTACCGCCTCACCACCGCTCCGCAGTGGACACACAAACGCTTTGTCCCCGCCGATAAGTTGACGTACACCTTCACCAACATTGTGGTAGACAATTATTTCTTCGGAGTCTCTACCGTAGGAAAGGATGGCAACGAGAGTTACGTTGTTTTTCCTAGCACACTTATTCCTCGTGGGACTAAGTAGGGCTTCACTCCAACCCCACCGAAAGAATATAATCATCCGCACACATAAACAGTCGCTTTTCATCGTAGGCTAAAGCACAGTTGGCCGTTAACTGTCCCGTATGGATTCTGGCCAGCGGCGTACCCTCCGGATTAAAAATCCAGACACCTCCGGGGCCCGTAGCAAACAGGTAACCATCCTTATTCACCTTTAAGCCATCCGGAAGGCCCTGCTGGCCTTTCTTGCCAACCAGATGCGTAAGGTCGTGAAAGACTTTTTTACTCCCTACAACTCCGGGCTCGGTGAGATCATACTGGAACCAGACGGCCTGTTGAGGGTCAGATACCGCAACGTAGAGTTTGGAGCCATCGGGCGAAAGCGTTGCGCCATTCGGGAAGGTGAGTGAATCCAGAAGTTTTACTTTACCTCCCTGAGCAGGAAGGAAGTAAACTCCTTGAAAATCCAGCTCTTTTCCTGGATCGTTCATATTTCCGGGCAGGCCGTAAGGAGGATCGGTAAAGTACAGGTTCCCCGCTGCATCAAAAGCACCATCATTAGGGCTGTTCAGGCGTTTACCCTCGTAATCACCGGCAAGTAAAACGTAGTCTTCTGCAGGAGCGGCCATTGGGGCCGTCATCTTAGCCACCCGCCGGTCACCATGTTGCATCAAGACCAATTCTCCGGCGGGACTTATCAGCAAGCCGTTAGAACCCGGCTCTCGGTTTGCCGTCACCGGGCCAGATTTACCGGAAGGATACAAATAAGTTGAGGTGTCGCCTTCAGCCGTCAGTTTATAGACCTTATTGTTAGGAATATCCGAGAAGAGCAGGTATTCACCATCCGCTATCCAGAGTGGGCCTTCCGTCCAGGTAAAGCCACTGGCCATCACTTCGATCTCGGCATCGGAGCTAATGACCTTATGGCCCTCCGGATCAAGAATTTCAATAGCAAAAGCGGTAGTTACATCATCAATGACGACATCAAGTTCTGTCTCCTGCTGACCGGCTTTGTCTGAAGATGAAGGCGTGCAAGCGGTAGCTGCAAAGTAAAGCAGCGCTACAAGAAATATGTTTTTCATGCAGCTATGATACGACTTTTAGTCGTCCTTCCCCATTTCCATTATGGATCATAAGATCGGACCAACTCATTATCAGAATGAACTGGTTTAAATTACAACGTCCAGCGTTTAGGCCGTCTACGGTTAGTTTCGGCGGCCTGAACGCTGGACCTTGCAATCTGTTTAACAACTTACTTCCCCATGCTCTGGAAGCTACTAGCTTCTCCCCCAGGCGGGATCATTTCTGCTACTCCATCCCGCAGTTGATCATAGAGCAAGGTAGCATCGTTGTGGTTCATTTTGTTCAGCCCCCTAAAAAAGCGAGCAGCGAAGCGCTGAACCACGGTCCGATCTTCCGTGGGCAGGTACTGGAAGTTAGCGATCATATCAATCACTTTCCGGCGTTTATCGCGGAAGCTATCGGCGACTTTACGCATTACGTCGTCGGATTGAGCGTAGCCCTGGTAGATGCGGTGGTAGATGCTCTGTTGTCCAATCTCGGAAGTCGGGCTGGCGTACGGCGCGCCGACCCAGCCACTGAAGTCAAAATCATAGCCGACGGGTACGAACTGTCCGTTGGGCATTTCCACCACCTTTACATTACGAGCCAGTGGCATGCTGAAATCTCCGTTGCTGAATAAATACTGCGCCAGGGCGTGGGTTACTTCGGCTTCTGCGTTGAACGATTCAGCGGGGAGGCCGAGTGCGTTTTCAACTTCTTTGCCGCCGAGACGGGCGGCCATCTCATCAGTATCTTCGATAATGAAGCCCTCCTCGATCCGGTCAGGGTGGTTACCGTTGACATCGACGTAGGTAATTAGAACTCGCTGAACACGGTAACTCTGTGGTGTCAGTATGTTATAAGCACGGTAGGCGAGGTACTCTTTCAGTACCAGATTTTTAGCCAGCGGATCGGAAGAACAGGTAGAAACCAGTTTATACTTATCCCAGTCTTCCAGGCCTACTTTACGTAGATCTTTTTTACCAAAGTCTAACTTCAAAGGAGCAAACTCACAGCGCTGCCGACGGAATTTTCCACGGATGCTTACGTTCAGGTCCCAGTTCTGTACGCGACCGTTCACATCGGTAAACTTAAGGTAGGCATCTTGTTTTGTATTGACCTTCGCCAGTACGCTATCCACCGGAACTTCCAGACGGATGGCGACGGGCTCGTCATTACCAGTGTATACCAGATCAAAAATTGAACGGGCAGAAAGTGGAAGTACGAGAAGAAGAAGAGTCAGGATGGTAAATGTCCGGGCGTAAGTCATATTCCGGGATTTTATTTGCTGTTGCTTAGGGAAGGAAATTAGGCGCGAACGCAGGATGCAAGGTTGGGGTTAATGGCACCGTTGCGTACTACAAAGGTCTGTCTTTTAAACATCAAAAACCAGGCTTCGTTTGATTTTAAAATCAACACTTCAGCAAATTAACATTGGTTTTACACAGCCTTATATTTCACGTTCCGAACAAAAAACCGAACATCCATCAATAATGAAATAATTATTGGGATACATCGAAATAGGGCATCTTACCTTAGCTTAAGTCACACCCTGACCAAACCACCTAAAAGTCCCCCTTTCTTCACACATTTTAAAAAAAGATAAAACTTTAACATTTGCATCCATCAAAGACCCCATTTTTATCGTCCGTCGCACTGCACCTGCGTCCGCGCCTGAAGATAATCCCCTCCAGAAGTTGCCCACAAGAGTCATCCCGGGAACGAAGTGCAGTGAAGTTAATTTCAGCCCGCTCCGAGTGTTCTGATCGACATTCCCAGGATGACTCACGTTGTTATCACAGCCTATCCGCCACCCATTTCTGCAGGTATTATCACAATACTGAACCAATGGTTTAAAAAATAGTTACACCTGTATCAATTGTACAAACCCTTACCTTCATGCCAAGTATTGAACAAGCAATTCACCAACCTAACTTTAGTTCTCCTCTTCACCGTGCTCAAGTCAACATTGTCTATACCTCTTCATGGCTTAATCAGATTACGACCAAATCGTTAAAGCCCTTCGGGCTTAGCCTTCAACAATTCAACATCCTTCGCATTTTGCGCGGTCGTGCGGGTAAGCCAGCAACCATCAAATTACTAACCGAACGAATGCTGGATAAAATGAGCAACGCTAGTCGTTTGGTAGACAAGTTGAAAGACAAAGGTTTGGTAGAACGGCAGGAATGCCCAACTGACCGCCGTAGGGTAGACATTGTCATCACCCAATCTGGCCTCGAACTTATCCAGCGTGCCAGCGATGCCGTTGAGAACAAAAACAACTTTGCTGGCGATGGGCTGACCGAAGAAGAAGCTACGCAGCTTAGCTTGTTGCTTGATAAACTCCGCGGTTAGTAGAACAGACACACCCCAAATGACAAAAAAATACGACTGGCTGCTTTTCGATGCAGACAATACCCTCTGGGACTTTAGCGCGGCTGAAGCATCCTCCCTAGAACGTACACTCCGTAACCGCGACATTGACTGGTCTGATGAAGTATTAGGTCAATATCGCATTATTAATCATCAGGCTTGGTCAGACTATGAACAAGGGCTGCTGCCAAAAGAGCAATTACGGACCATCCGCTTCTCCCGTCTGCTGGAACACTACCGTCTCGACCATCCGGCGGAGGAACTCTCCTTCGACTACCGGACTTACCTAGCCACCTCCACCCACATGCTGGATGGAGCCATTGATTTACTGGAAAGCCTCAAAGGGCGTTACCGCATGGGCTTGGTTACCAACGGGCTGAAGGAGGTACAACGCCCGCGCCTTGCTGCCACGGACCTTAGTAAATACTTTGAGTTCATCGTGATCTCCGACGAGATTGGCGTAGCCAAGCCGCACGCGGGTTTCTTTGATTATGCCTATGCACGCATGGAGGCTGTAGACAAGTCCCGCGTACTCATGATTGGTGACAACCCAAACGCCGACGTTCAGGGAGCCCTGAACTACGGCTTCGATGCTTGCTGGCTACGCCATCCCGGAGCAGCCAACAAGCCAAAACTTGAGGCCACCTATCGTATTCGCGATATTCGAGACCTCACCGCTGTTGCCGAATTATGACCTAGCCTTCGGCTTCGATCAACCCCATCGGTACAGAAAGTCCTCTTTCAGGGCACTAGTGGGTTCAGTCATCCCCCACCTTACATTCTCACTATGAACAAAGCTCAAAAAGCAAAGGAAATCCACCAAATTCTGGATCGCCTCTACCCTACCGTCCCCATCCCGCTCGACCACACAGACCCCTACACCCTGCTCGTAGCCGTCCTGCTCTCCGCTCAGTGCACAGACGTGCGCGTCAACCAGGTCACTCCACACCTCTGGGCAGTGACGGACAAACCAGAGGAGATGATGCACATTGATGCGGATGAAATCCGAAAAATCATTCGCCCTTGTGGCCTCAGTCCACGAAAAAGCAAGGCCATTAAGGAACTCAGCCGCATTCTGGTAGAAGAACACGGAGGCGTCGTCCCGCAAGACTGGGCGGCCCTCGAAGCACTGCCCGGTGTTGGGCACAAAACAGCTGCAGTGGTGATGAGCCAGGCCTTTGGTGTTCCCGCCTTCCCCGTAGACACCCACATTCAACGCCTAGCCTACCGATGGGCACTCTCTACTGGTAAAAATGTTGAAAAAACCGAAAAAGACCTAAAGCGCCTTTTCCCCAAGGAGAGTTGGAATAAGCTACACCTCCAAATTATTTTCTTCGGCCGTGAATACTGTCCTGCCCGTGGCCACCAAATGAAGAGTTGCCCGATCTGTTCTGTTTACGGGCGGCGCAGTTTACTGAAGCAAGAAGAGTAGAGAGAGTATAGGGTAGTAAAACAACGTTCGGGTAACCGTTTTCTCCGTAATTTGCGTTACTAAGCCACCGAATCACAAAACCACTTTTTCCCCATCCAATCTTCTTCCCCAAATACTCGCTCTCGACTCACCCGCCGCTTGCTACGGTGGCTGCTCGGCATCTCTGCGGTAGTCGTCATCAGTTTATTGTACCCCAACAACCTGAAGTTCCCTTTTGAATTCGAGCGTGGCCAAACCTGGCGTTATACCAATCTAAAAGCTCCGTACGACATCCCCGTACTCAAGACCCCGGAGATACTGGATGCAGAGTTACGAGAGGTAGAACAAACCGCGACCCCGGTTTACCGAATGGATCAGGACATCGCGCGCGATGCGCGCGCCGGATTCTTGAAAGACTTTCAGGCCAGCCTTGACTCAGCAAAAGTCAGAGGTGAAAACCCCGACGTGATTCGCAACCCTGAACGCCACCGCCAGTATGGGTTACGGGTCTTAGACAAACTCTACAATCAAGGGATTATTCGCGCTCGTTCCGAAGAAGAAAGTAATGGTATGGCTACCCTTATTACCATTCTGAACGGAAACGAACAACGCGAACGAACGTTAACGCAATTGCGCACACCAGGAGATGCCCGCGCCTGGTTACAAGACAGCCTGTTTTACACCAGTCTAAAATCTCCAGAATTTTTACTTGACCTACTCGAAAACCGCTTCAACCATAATCTCTTTTACAGCGATTCTCTGACCCAAAAACTTCGGACAGACGCCATAAGCGCTATAAGCCCCTACGATGGCCTTGTTCGCAAGGGCGAAACAATCATCAAACGGGGAGAGACCGTAACCGGTAAGATCGATCAGCAGCTGATCAGCTATCGTAGGCTGTACAACGAAAGCCTCAGCACCCAAACTACTTTTTGGAGTGTATTCGGCGGCTACGCAGTACAAATCGGGTTGGTAGTTTTACTCCTTTTTTTCTACGTCAGGTCTTTCTTCCCGTTAACTTACAGCCGTTTGAAGAACCTGATCTTCATCCTGATGTGGCTGGTGCTCTACGCCCTGCTGGTACGAACCCTGGAAGTGAGTCCGGATCTCAGCACTTATCTCGTTCCGTTCTGCATCGTCCCGATTGTGATCAGGATCTTCTTCAACGAGCGCCTGGCCTTTTTTGTACACGTTACGGTAGTGCTCACGGCAAGTTTTCTCACAACCCTTGGCTATCACTTCGTCTTCCTCAGCATCATGGCTGGCGTCGTGGTTATCGTAATGGATATTGACACGCGCGATTACGGCCGCTTCTTGCGCAGTCTACTATTTCTCTTCGCTTTTTACTTCGTCGGTTTCATTGGCCTGGAACTTATGCGTGGTGGTACTTGGAACACCGTCAACTATAAGACCATTGCCTGGATCGGGCTCAACGTTTTCCTTTGCCTTCTTTCCATTCCACTTATTCCGGTCCTCGAACGCATCTTCGGCTTTATTTCCCCAATTACCCTTGGCGAATTGAGCGATATGAACCGCCCGCTGCTCGAGAAGTTGGCCCGGCAAGCGGCGGGTACCTGGCAGCACTCGCTGAACGTCGCCAATATGGCCGAGCAAGCGGCAAGAGCAATTGGTGCAGATGCACTCCTTGTAAAAACCGCCGCGCTCTACCACGACATCGGTAAAATCACCAACCCTGGTTTCTATATTGAGAACCAAAATGGACCTAATCCCCACGAAAGGCTAAACCCCAAAGAAAGCGCCGCCATCATTATCGGTCACGTATCAGAAGGAGTTAAGCTGGCAAAGCAAGCCAAACTACCACCAGTGCTGATCGATTTTATCCGCACCCACCACGGCACCACCCGTGCGGAATTCTTCTATCGTAATTATATTAAAGACCACCCAGAACGCGAAGTCGACGAAGCAGACTTCCGTTATCCTGGTCCTCGGCCAGCAACCAAAGAGCAAACCATTCTCATGCTCGCCGACTCTACTGAAGCGGCTTCTAAGAGCCTGAAAAACCCAAGTAGAGAAGAGCTTTTCAATCTGATTGATGGCATAATCCGCAGTAAACTTAGCTCTGGCCAACTGGAAGATAGCCGCCTTACCTTTCAAGAATTAGAAGCTTGCCGCGGCGTATTTCGCTCTTTTTTACAGAGTGTACACCAAGTACGTATTGCTTATCCCGAGGAAGAGGAGTAACGGGTAGTTCTGCCGCATATTAATAGGTACTAGCATGAAAGCATTCCCCCTACTTGGACTGCTTCCGCCTGAAGTTCTTGTATCACCAATCAGGGCTAAGGTCTCTGGAATAGTCGGGGTAGAAAGTTCTTTGCCGGAGCATTTCACGGTAGTTCGGCTGGCTGATGTGCTTCATCTCCAATGTACGAAGTCGCTTATTTTTCTTGAGCCTTCTCATCAATTTTTCAGCCCCCTTAACGCTACTGAAACGGCGTACAATCAGGACAGGAGTTTCGTGTTCTTTGCCCAGAAATATATTTGTAATCCGGTACGGCCCATGCGCACGCGCGATTTCAACTGCCGTGCTTTTAATTGACAACATATCTTCTACATTGTCGACTTTTATCAGCAGGTAATAAACCGTCTGATTTTCCTCAAGCGGATCGAAGGTTTCGCGGGAACAGGCAACGAGCATAAGAAGTGGGAGTAGCCAGACGATGCTTTTCATGGTGCCTTTTTCGATTTAACGTTGGTTCAAGAGGATGAATTATGCCTTAATAACTCGCTACTACTCGGGTATTCCTCAGGCCACAGCCCCGAGGCCATTTACAGCACCACCTTGATGCTCTCCGCTAGTTCAGCAGCCCGTTGCTTGCTGCCGGCTTCGGCGTAGACCCGCACGATCGGTTCCGTATTAGAAGCACGCAGGTGCACCCATCCGTCAGGGAAGTCAAGTTTCAATCCATCAATATCGGTCGTACGGACATCGGGGAATTTGGCGCGGACGCGGGTGAAAGCACCGTTGAGGTCATAGCTTTTATCCACTTCCTTTTTATCCTTGATCATTTCATAATGGACGTACCCATCACGAAGATCATTTATTGTTTTACCGGAAGTAGCCAGGTGACTGAGCACAAGTGCCAAGCCGATAAGGCTATCGCGGCCGTAATGCAAGCGAGGGTCAATGATTCCACCGTTGCCTTCGCCGCCAATGGCTGCGCCCACTTCCTTCATCTTCGCCACTACGTTGACTTCTCCTACCGCAGAGGCGAAGTACTCCTGGCCATGCTTTGCGGCAATATCAGCCGCAGCGCGGCTGCTACTCATATTGGAAACAACAGGGCCTGGCTCTCGGCCAAGAACATAGTCGGCCACCGTAACGAGGGTATATTCCTCGCCGATCCAACGTCCGCCAGGGCCAATGAGGGCTAGCCGGTCCACATCCGGATCAACCGCAATTCCGAGGTCTGCACCAAGCGTCTTGACCTGTTCCATGAGGTCGCCAAGATGCTCAGGTAGGGGTTCAGGATTATGGGCAAACTGACCATTCAGTTCTTCATTAATGACTGTACACTCCACCCCCAGCTCACGGCAAAGAGGCGGGATAGAGATTGCTCCAACGCTGTTCACCGCGTCCAGTACCACCTTAAAGCCAGCCTTGCGTATAGCATCTACCTCTACCAACGGATGCGCGAGTACCGATTGAATATGGTGTTGTAGCGCGAGCTGATCCGTAGTAAGCAGGCCAAGATCATCCACCCCACAGTAAGTAATATCTCCCCCTTCAGCAATGCTGATAAGGTCCGCACCGTCTTCCGCCGAGATAAACTCACCTTTATTATTGAGCAGCTTTAACGCATTGTATTCCTTAGGATTATGGCTAGCAGAAAGGATGATGCCTCCTCCAGCACTATGGTGCGTCACGGCCATTTCCACCGTAGGTGTAGTAGCGTAATCGCAATCAATCACGTCGATGCCAAGGCTCTGTAGCGTTGCGACGGTAAGCGCAGTAACTACCGCCCCGGAAGGGCGGCCATCACGGCCAATCACCACCTTCGGCACAGCCCCGGACCGAAGGAGCCAGGTGCCATAGCCAGCAACGTTGGCGACGATGTCTTCAGGAGTTAGATTGTCTCCGGCTTTCCCACCGATGGTACCGCGGAAGCCTGAAATTGATTTTTTTAGTGGCAAGAGGAATAGTATTTTAGTCTGTTATCGTTTTAGGAAAACCGTATCCATTAACTGTCTTGATTAAAGTGGTCTTCCTTTGGCGTTAGCTGGGGCAAAGTTACATTGTTTCCGATTGCCTTAGCTTTGCGTGGAACGAGTTGCCTCCGGCAACGAGAAGTTCGCTGCCGGAGGCGGCTCGCTCCAGTTAAATTATGGACCACGACCTCTTCCACTTCATCAACCAGTCCCTCGCTAATCCTTTCCTGGATGCGGTCCTCCCTGTGTTCCGGGAAAAGACGACCTGGATTCCGCTATACCTGATCATGGTTTTCCTGCTGTACCGGTCTTACGGCTGGCGGCGGACCCTATGGCTGCTGCTCTGCATCGGTGCGGTCATGGCGGTTGCGGACCAGTTCGCCGCCAATGTACTCAAACCCTGGGTTGGTCGGCTCCGCCCCTGCGCGGAACCTGAAGTAGCAGAGCAGGCCCGCATTCTGGTCAGTTGCGGCGGCAAGTGGAGTTTCCCGTCTAACCATGCAACCAATCATTTCGCTTTAGCGACAGTTTTGGCGCTAAGCTGGTTGAAGGATAAAGCCTGGGGATGGAAATTCGGATGTTTCATCTGGGCTGGTGCCATAGCCCTCGCTCAAGTCTACGTAGGCAAACACTACCCCGGAGACATTTTCGCGGGAGCCTTTCTAGGTTCTTTTATCGCCTGTGTTGGCGTCCTGATTTACCGGAGGTTTGCGGGTGAAGAAGCCATTCCGAATCCCCCTCTCCTCAGGAGAGGGCAGACGTTATAAGGGGCAGACTTGATGCGTTAGTGCATTTGGTTACACACACGATAAGATCAAATTCACCCGTCGGGACGAGCTAACGCTACAGCGTTCGACCGACGATTTAAACCTCACCTTGCATCCTGCGGGCGCGCCACCAAAATGCCTTCTTTCATCGCATAGTTGCTCACCGTAACACGATCTATGTTAGCCAAACGAAAGACGAATTTCAATAAAACCATCGCCACCACAATCATATCAGCCCGTGCCTCCGGCACGTCGGGCAGCACGATACGCTCAGCCAATGAAGCTTGAACAATCCGTTCGTATAAAGCGGGAAAGGTTGTAAGCGTAAGCTGATGGCTGGTTGGATGTGCGGCCACCGTAGGATCTTTCAACCGCTCGGCCAGTACATCAAATGTACCCGCTGCTCCAATCAGGTGATGGGTCGGAAATTCTGACAAGGCAATTCCCAAAGGCAATAACGAAGCACTTAAATGCATTTCCAACGCCTTAATCTCTCCAGCTGAAATTGGATCACTAACATGGAATCCATTGAACAAAACGGACACCCCCAATGGGAAAGAACGGCGCCAAAAAACCTTTTCCTGGTCTGCAATAATGAACTCCGTAGAACCTCCACCAATATCCATTATTAATACCCGTTCCGCAACAGGAGGTATGGCGAGTAAAACCCCTTCGGTGATATACTCTGCCTCTTTATCGCCGTCAATTAACTTTATTACTATCGAAGCTTCTTCCCTCGCTTTCCGGATAAACGTTTCACCGTTAGCAGCGGTACGTAATGCTGCCGTCCCGACGGCCTGAACATCTGCCACATCATACTCATCCAACACCGATCTAAAACGACATAAAGCCTTGATTCCCCGGCGAAAAGGCGCATCTCCGATGCTTACGATTCCCTCGGAAGCTAGTTTTACAAATATGCGCTCCCGGTAAACTTCTTTGATTATCTTTCTCTCGGAAACCTCAGCAATCAGCAAGTGAAAAGTATTGGTTCCGAGATCAATTACAGCACGGCGGTTTCCTGGAAGCATATGACAATTAAATCAGTTTATTATCAAGCATTTATTAATTCCCGCCGCCGGTCTGCTGCTTAACCGAATTAATTATGTTTTGGTAAAAACCAGCGCCATCCTGAGTCATCTGGTTAGAATAGGCAGGCTTTTTGTTTTCGTACCAGACATATGCGACGCATCCTTCCTGAAAATAAATATCGGCTTCTTCAATGTTTTTACCATTTACCTGAAACCATATATGTCCGGCGGGAGCGCAATTCGCGGAAATCGTTGCGGGGTCTACGCCAATACCTCCAAGGGTTGTCCGAATCTGTTCAAGACTGCTCTGGTTGATCGAGATCGGCAGGTTATAGAACGTTGCGTCCATATAGGTGGCATTGTCGTATAAATACTCCAACCGACTCAGTTCAATTGAAGGGTAAGAAACACCTTGTTGCGGAGCAACGGCAACTGATGTATCGGCGGTAGTAGTTTCCTTTTCGGGCGAGGGGCCGCAGGTGCAAAGAAGGGAACAAAGGAAGAAAGCGGAAAGGAGTCGGATCATCATCTTAATTATCATCTGTTGGTGGGCGGGGCAGTTCTTCTCCCCGGCCAAGCGTGTAAACGGCACGAACACTGATAGATTTGCCCTTGAAGGACGTATTCAGTGTATTGTCCGGGTCAATATCGGTAAGGTGTTTAGAAAAGCGTAGGTTGAGACCAAGCCGCTCGGTTAGGAAGAACGTGACTCCCGCCTTAATGGCCACCAAATCTGTATTCAGTGGCGTTGCAGCCGTAATATCTTCTCCGCCAGAACTAATGATGGTATAACTGAATAAATTCTGGTAGCTGAACCCAGCCTCTGCCGTCAGGCGCCAGTCTTTATAGTAGGCCATCAGTGGAATTTCCAGGGTGTTAAGGTCGAGTCGATCAAAGGGGCTGACGTTGACCGAATTCTGGTTGCGCCGAGCCCCCTGCTGAGAAAACAATATCTCTGGCCCAACCCGCCAACGATCATCGAGTATCGCCACCACCCGAATGCCCGCATTGGCACCAAGCTGGTGATAACCAAAAAGAGCGTCTCCGTCTATCTGGCTAAAGTTACCACCGGCCAGTAATGAGGCCCGAAAAGTTTGGGCTCCCAAACTGCAGCTACTAAGAATCAGTAAGAGGAACAGAAGTTTTCTCATGGGGCAAAGATATAAATGAACTGGTTTTAAACTCAGCGGCTCACTATCGGAAGTAAATCATTACCCCAACCACAATAGCCAGAATAATAAGAACGAATACCCATGGAAATTGATTGTTCCGATACTTGTCTACCAGTTTCTCCAAAGCTTCGTTCCATACCAACCGGGTACCGATGGCTTCCCGGCAGAAGAACAAGTACTTTTTCTGAATATTAGCCTCGTTACCATGACGCTTAAAAATCAGAAAGTCGTTGTCCATGAATTGCAACTCGTACAAAAAGGCGTCCCGATGAACGCTTTGGCCAATAATGACCCGGTTTGAGCTGAGTACTTTGTAGGCCATTCCGTCCATTGACCCATCGTGAGAAATACGTATTTCTCCGGAAGGAAGAAAAGTATGAAGACTTACCATTGTAGCGCCTGGCTTATCCGTCATGCTCACCCAGTCTACCTTAAAGAGCGGGGCGTCTTCGTCCCGCAAGTCCTTTTCTCCAAATCCTCTTACCGCCGGCAAAAACTCATCGATGGCCTGTTCCATCGTCTCGTGCTCAGGCAGATTGAGGTTGAAAGGTTGGGCAATCTTGTCTAATAGACGGTCTTCCATTTTTGCAGTTACGGTAGTAATTTAGTTTTATAGTGGTGGTTCGTGCGCCCCGATTTAAAGCCAGACCGCCATCACTCATGTTGAGGACGGTGAAATGCCTAACAGTGGCACGAACCAGCTGCAATTTACGCTTTTACCCCGTCATCGTTTTTCTTGTCCCATTCTGAACGCTTGCCGAAGTACTTTTCGTCAACGGCCAGCAGGCCAAAACTCTCACAGCCGTGCTTGCCCGTTACGGCGTGGTGGTGGCCGTGGGCGCGCAAAATTGCGCGGCTGTACTTACTGTCCAGATGCTTAAACCATTTGAACCGCCGGTGAATATATACGTCGTGGATCAGGAAATAGATCAAGCCATAAATACTGATGCCTATCCCGACAAAAGTGAGCCAAAACCACCCAGTAATGTTCAGCCCCACGATGTAACAAGTCGCGCTCGGAATAGCAAAAACCAGGAAAAAGAGATCGTTCTTCTCAAAAAAACCGTCCTCTTCGTGGTGCGGCTTATGGTGGTCTTCGTGCCAAACCCAAAGCCAGCCGTGCATAAGGTATTTATGGGCTGCCCAGGCGGCAAATTCCATTCCAGCTACGGCGCCAAGGGTGATTGCGATGTAAAGTAATGCGGTCATACGAGGAATGAAACAGTGATTTATTCGGATGGTTTAAGCATAAATGTCGGAATAATTTCAACTTCCGTGTGTAATTCGGCAGTCTGAAACATCAAAAAGCCAGGTCCAGAGAACTGCCTTCCCTTTACACACACTCATTCACGAAACTACACCCATTATATTATGTACTTCCCCCTCAAAATTTCCATCCCCGAGCCCTGCAACGAAGACTGGAATAAGATGACGCCTGTAGAAATTAACCGCCGTCACTGCCAATCTTGCGAAAAAGTAGTCACTGATTTCACCAACATGACCGACCTACAGATTGGCAATCACCTCCGTGCCCACGGAGGGAAGGTTTGCGGTAGGTTCAGGAAAAGCCAGCTCGATCGTCGGATCAAGATCGGTGGACCAAGAAGGTTCTCCGGTCTACGCGCCGCAGCAGCAGCGACTGGCTTACTGTTCTCCTTACCAATAGTAGCTCAGAACGTACCGGCTAAACCCATTACCTATATTGAGACGGGGGAAAATAAATCCCCAGCTACAAACAGCACCAACCCCGGGGAACCGCTACAGAAAGGGTACATAACCATCAGAAGTCAAATAACTGATCATGGTGGTGAAAGCCTGATAGGAGCAAGAGTATTACTTGAAGGAACAACCATAGGAACGGTAACTGATATTGACGGACTATTTGTGCTAACTGTTCCAGCCGATTCATCTGCTAATCTAAAAATATCTTACACAGGCTTTGCAACAGAAACTGTTACCATTCCAATGCTCAGATTACAGACAGCCTTGCGGTCATCATCAAATGAATCTTCTGACGATCTTACACTACAACTTGACCCTATAGCTTGCGAAGAGTCTCCAGCAGGAGGAATATCCTACCGCCGCCACCCCAGCCTACTAGAAAACCTAATGGTACACACCGTAAAACCAATATACGTTGGCATCTCACACGCAGGCCGGGCCAAGTACGGAGACTGGAAGGATTACTGGCGCGAGAAATTCGCCAAAGCGAAGGCTCGCCGCGTGGAACGCCGCAAAGAACGAGCTTTACGTCGTGCTGCCCGTCAACAAATTGCTTCTACGGTACCACCTAAACCGGTCGAAGTTTCTGCTTCCCCGACTCCAGTCACCACCGAAAAGACAGGCCTGCGCCTGACTACTTCCCCCAACCCGTTCACCGATCATTTCCGCGTAAGCTTCGAGCTACCCAAAGACCAAGCCTATTCCTTAGAATTGACATCCGCAACGGGCCAAATCATTATACGAAAGACGGGTAAAGGGGAAAGCGGCTTACAGCAAGTAGAACTAAGGGATAATGTTTCTACCCTTCCCGCCGGAACCTATTTTCTACGCCTCCAGACTGAAGACGGACAGATGTTGGTAAAAACCTTGATCCACTAACTCTTCTTTGCACCTGCGGCCCCGCCCTAATACCTCATCAGCCTAATCGATGAGCAAGCGTAGCACTGCGAATGGTGCTTGCGATTGCTCTATAAATCTACCACATCTATTAATCTAGTATATCCTCCGGCTCTAGCTGGGAGAAAAATGCATCATCTACTCGTTCATCCCGCACCAACTTCACCGGCCAGTTAACGGAGCGTTTCAGGTGAAAGGTACTGAGTCGGTTGTGGTAATAATGCAGCATGGCAAAGTTGTCGCACACAATCCGTTTTTCTTTATCGTAGCGTAAGGGCTTATCAATATGGAAATTCCCCAGGGTTTCAATCCCTTTGCGGACGATCTCCTCCGGACTGTCGTATAGTTCCTGCGAAAGCTTAGCGCTGTCCTCCTTACTTAAAAGCAGCAGGTGGTCCCGCAATTGACCGACAACGGAGTGAAGGCTTTCTCGTTCAAAATAAAAGTCTTCTGCTGGAAGCCGCAGCAGAGCGTAGAGATCGTTGTTCGGGAAGGTCTTTTCCAGCATCCCGAAGGCTGCGTAGCTTACCAGGTGGCTTGGTAATACGATGCCATCGGCGTGGTAACGCGCTACGATGTGATCGCCCAGCATACGGGTGTATTCGCTTTCTCGCTGGTAATCGCGGTTAATTTCTCCGTTTTGGTCCCGGAAGTAATCGCTTGTACTTACGTGGCGGCCGCTCTTACTGTAACTTTTACCGTCGGCCTCTACCCGATTGCCCAACACATCCATCGGCCGGCCAAGCGCAATGGTGATTTTATTCCCCTTTGAGAATACCCCCCAGATGAACTTAAGGATAGAGCGCAAGCTGTGGAAACTATCCTTCGCTTTGATGTATCGGTCCTGGCCTTCCTTCAGCAGGTGTTGCTCAATCAGGAATTGAGCCTCCAGTACAAAGGGATAGCTTAGGATAACGGGAACGATAAATATCTTACCCGGTGTGCCATCTTCGTACTTCTGTCGCTGGGCTTCCACTGCGGTACCCAAAAGGCCTAGTTTCAGTTTCGTCTCCAGTGCTCCGGAGCGGGAACGCGTCCCGCCAGGAAAAAAGAGACTTGGTACGCCGTGCTCAATGATGAGTTTGCTCATCATCTTCAGCGTCGTCATGTAGATCGGATTGCGCTTGCGCCGGTCTACCCGGTAGGCCCCGAGGCGGTTCATGAAGTAGGCGGTATAGCCGGTATTATAGAGGTTCAGCCCGGCACCAAAGCTAACGGCAGGTAAGCCCGCTACCTGATCCATGGCGTAGCCGATCAGGATACTGTCCAGATTACTAAAGTGGGTAGGGCAGAAAACAACCGTTCCGTGCTTACTCAATTCGCGCACTTCCTCAACGTAGCCTTTCACCAAAAGGCGTTCTTCTAACAGAATATTTTTACTAAACAAGCTTTTGAAGCTTCGCCCATCAGCAGCATTGAGTAATCGCCCAAAGAAAAACGTCAGGAAGCGCCGGGCGAACTTGAAGGTAGGAATCTTGAAGTGTCCCACAATTTCGTCTGCGTAGCGGTGCACAATCTTCTGCAAAATGTTCTTTGCGGCCTTGTCTGCAGTAGTCACCTCGTCTTCGTCCAACGAATGTGTCGCCAGCATTTTAGCCAGTTTTTTCCAGGCTTTGCGTTCCTTCGGGGGGTCCACTTTCCAAGGTTCTTCCTTGGTTCGGCGTTGTTCACTGAACAGCGTTTTACTCAGCAGGTCATTGAGTTTCCCACCGTGTTGCTCCACCAGACGAGCATAACTCTCAGCCTCCAATTCCTGCACGTACGCATCCCGCTTATCGTGCAGTTTAAAAATTCCCCAATCCTCTACATCCGGGGAAATATGATCGTGCCGACGGCTTTCATTTTGAAAATGAGCCGTGCCATCATGGTTTTTAAGGGCGATATCGCGGGTGCCGGGTGAGTTGGAAGGCATGGTTTGAGAACGGAGCGTTTTACTTGGAACCGATTTACAAATGTACGGCTTGGATCGTGGTCTTAGGGGATAACAACAACTTGTGTGTATAACAATGGTCCGCTACGGTTTTGGGGAAGGAACTGATTTTGTCTCAAGCTTCCTTACGAACGAGGGGTTAAACGGTACCCTAGCGGGCACACGTTTAACCCCTTGCTGAAAAAACTGACCCTTGCAGGGCCATCAAGCATTGTCGCTTAGTACGTTAGTGCCCTGTATTAGGGTACATCATTTAGCGATGGGTTGAGCGAAAGCCGAAGGCTGAGGTCAGCCCATCGCGAATTAGATGGGTAGCGCTATCAATAATTTGGTAAGTGTAGTATCAAGCCCATACACGCCCTAAATGCAGATCGTTACAACGGAACTTAAGGTTTCCAAGGCAAGGGCCGCATAAAATCATAGCGGACCGTTGCATAACCAAATGCACGGATAGGTTAGCGGGGTCGCCAGTCCAATTCTTTTAGCCTGGCGAAGCCGGAGTGGGGCCGCAAAGAGGCAACCTAACCTTTCTCCAATACTAAGCGTTTACCAACCATGGAACTGGACATTACTCTCCACGAAAACGCCGACGCAATGGAGGCACCAATCGTTTTCGCCGACGGCCAAACGGCCGACGGGATGGACCTCTTCGCGTTGCCCTACGGCACTGAGCTTTGCTTTGGGCCCATCCTGGACAAAGTTAAAGGCCTCGTGGATGCCGAAGATGCAGGCATCCGT
Organism: uncultured Lewinella sp.; assembly: GCA_964410795.1. Lineage (GTDB taxonomy): Bacteria > Bacteroidota > Bacteroidia > Chitinophagales > Saprospiraceae > Neolewinella. The sequence goes on from CAYPIM010000058.1 coordinate 18,754, forward strand.
TTCCTTTCCCGCGAAGTCATTCGGCTTTCAGAAAATGCGCCCGAGCTCTGTCGTCCTATTCAAGACCTCACTATTCTGGATCAGCACAAGGATCTGCTTGACATGCTCATGCTTTTCCTCGTCCCTCCTTCCGATCGGGATACTGAGTTGTTCAAATTTAGCAAGCCCTTCCACTTTGCGCCCATTTACCTTAGTAAGGCCATGCAACAGCTCATGGCATCCCAAGAAGCCTGTTATTCCTTCGGTGGCGAGCTGGACCTGGTTCGTAACCGACACCTCGTATTCATCGGCTGTTTCATCCTGAAGCGTTTCTACGGAGTAGAAGTAGACATGACGCCCTCCGCTATGCTCACCGTAAAGGATTCTGGCAGCGAACTAGACCGCTTCTACAAGCCGGTCATGGAGCAGAAGTACATAGACGTAGTCGTCAACGGAGACCTTCCTAAGCTCAGCCGGAAAGACATCCAGCAGCTGCTCAACAATATTACCGATACCGACCTTTGGCTAAAACGTTTGCCGCCCGAAAACTTCACCTTCCACGGCATTCATATCGCCCACCTGTACGAAGTAACCGAACAGGAATCCTTAAGCAGAATTAAGCAACGCCTCATCAGCCGTGACGCTATTCTGGACATCGGGCGTGTTCGTGAGCTGGCCAATTTGACCCGGGTGCATTTCAACGATAAGAATCTCCAACTCGGTCTGGCTGCCGTAGATTACCCCGCCAGCAGAACGATCGATCACGAATACCGGATAAGATTCAATTTCCTCAGTGGAGATGTGGACCGACTGACCGACGAAGCATTCCGGGGCAGCATCTACGACCGGGCATTCCGCACCCGCGATGTTGTCTTAATCGACGACCTCGCTTCTTTACGCAAAACTACCCGCCTCGAAAAAATGCTCATCAAACAGGGCATTCGCAGCCTGCTCGTTGCTCCTCTGCTCGATCAGCAAAAAAACGTCATCGGTATCGTGGAATTGGGTTCACCAGATGTGTACGGTGTAAACGCCTTCATGGAAATCAAATTCCGGGAAATTCGTGGGCTTTTCCGGACCGCAGTAGAGCGCAGCCGGGAGTATATTGACAACCGCATCGAGGCCATCATGCGGGAGCAGTACACCAGCCTGCACAGCAGCGTTGAGTGGCGCTTCACCGAAGCAGCTTTCAACATCCTTGAACGCCAGGATAAAGGACATGCTGACGCTCCCGAAGTCATTGGCTTCAAAGAAGTGTATCCGCTCTACGGCCAGGCCGACATCGTCGGCAGCAGTAGGCTCCGCAACGCCGCCATCTACCAAGACCTTGCCGATAATATGCGGGCGGGCCGTTACCTGCTTAATAAAGCAATGGAATTTGTCGAATTTCCGCTCATTCAGCAGGTAATCCTCCAAATCGACAGCAACCTGGAAACCGAGCTGGACCACTTCGACAACAGCCACGAAATCCTCTGGGCGGAATTCATCCACCAACAGCTCACGCCCCTTATTGAAGAACTCAGCAGCCAACACCCCGACTTGGCGGACCTGGCCGAAAACTATTTCTCCGACCTCGACATCGACCTAGGTCTGTTCTACCGTGTCCGTTCCGATTATGAAGAAAGCGTTACCCGCCTCAACCGCTCGCTCAGCGAATTTTTCACCGAACGCGACCAAGTAGCTCAGAAGACCTTACCCCACTACTTTGAGAAGTACAAAACCGACGGCGTTGAGTACGAGATTTATGCCGGACAAAGCTTGCTCAAAAACCACCATTTCAGCAAGGTCCATCTCCGAAACCTCCGTCTGGCCCAGCTTATCGATATGTGCGAGGCCACCCGCCTCACAACCCGACTCTCTAAAGAGCTGCCGATGCCCCTGCGCACCGCCCAACTCATCTTCGCTTACACCAGCCCCCTTGACATTAAGTTCCGGATGGACGAGAAGCGCTTCGATGTAGACGGCGACTACAACGTCCGCTACGAGATCCTCAAAAAGCGGATCGACAAAGCCACCATCGATCAGGGCGAGCAGCGCCTCACCCTTGCCAATATGATCAGCATCGTCTACCTCTACGATAAAGACCGCGACGAATACGCTGACTACCTGAGCTATCTCCAGCAAGCGGGTTACATCAACGGGGAAGTAGAAGATCTGGTGCTTGATCCTTTACAGTCCGTCAATGGCTTGCGGGCACTACGGTTTCGGGTGAAGGAGTAAGGTTGCCCGCCCTTCAGGGCGTGAAGGAATGCAGGCCTTCAGGTCCGCTAATTTACAATCAGCCTAAGGGACGGGCTTCTACTTTCTTGCGGTCAAGGAAATACTCTTAACCCTTGAAGCAAGGTCCTTTGCCTCCGCACTATCGAGATCGAAATTCATCTCGCGCGATAACTTTTGAAGTTGAGGATCGACAAGCATCAGTTCGAGCGGGAATTCAGCTTTGCGCTCAACCTTTATTTCCTTGAATCCTGCATCGCTAACGTACTGTAGGTAATCATCCAGTTGTTCGGCTCCTGCAACGCAAGCTATATGGGCCGCTAAAGAGTTCTTCACAAATTCTGGAAGCTCTTTCTCAAGCACAATATCGCTGATTGATATTTGCCCTCCGTGCTTTAAAACCCGGTAGGCTTCCTTATAGACATCTCCTTTATTCAAGGAAAGGTTGATGACACAGTTAGAGATGACGTGATCTGCGAATTCATCTTCAAGAGGAAGTTGCTCGATATCCCCTTTGACAAACTCTACGTTCTTATAGTTCCCCTTCTTAACGTTTTTTCTCGCCAGCGCAAGCATTTCTTCGGAAAGATCAACGCCTATCACTCTTCCTGTTTCTCCGACCAGGGGAGAGACGATGAAGGCATCAAAACCAGCTCCTGAACCTAAATCTATAACCGTCTCCCCCTTTTTCATGTTTGTCAGAGCAGAAGGATTGCCACAACCTACTCCCAGGTTTGAATGCTCCGGAACAGAAGCCAGGTCTTCCTTTGTGTACCCAATAACTTCTCCTACTTTGTTCGCATTTTCAGCGGGGTCGCAACAGCCAAATAATTTGGAGAATAATCCATTCTTTTTAGACTTTGCTAGCTTTCCGTAACCCTCAACCAGGGATTCTTTTACTGTATTTGTATCCATTGTGCAAGTACTTTATGATTAACTATTGACACAAAGTTCAGGCGACGAAACTACTTATCAATTGACCTGGGTCAAGTTCGGTTTTTAGCAAGCTTTTTTCTAATTCTACTCAACGTCTCGGGAGCTACATGTAAGTAAGTAGACAGGTAATTTAGCGGTACTCTCTGTAAAAGATCACCATCTTCCTCCAACACTTGTCGGTACCTTTCGGTAGCGGATAAATCCCTCAAAAACCTATTGTGACATTCTGCGGTTACCAATTCATTTTGGGCGGCTATTCTGCCGAGCTGTTGCCAGAATGAGTCTTCTCTATATAATTTTTGCAGGGCATCGTTCGATAATACGATTAACCTTGAATGCTCTACTGCTTGTATCGCAATATCACTTTCCTCCTGGGTGATTAGGCTACTGTAAGAAGTTGTCATCGTGTTTTCCTTGCAAAAACAGTTCGTTACCTCTTTCCCATCGTTCAGGTAAAACAATCGAAACAGGCCTTTCTCGACATACCCAATGTGGCGGCATATTTTCCCGTGTGGCAGAAAATACGCTCCCGCCTCCACCTCTTGTACTGATAAGTATGGACGGACTGCTTCAAACACTTCAGGCCTGTAGTGCGGGAATTGTTTAAGGTAATTATTAAATGACTCCATTTGTAACAGTTTAGGGCCGCCGTGAGAACAACTTACTTGTTTTTACCCAGCGCACTGCGGTTTCGGGTGAAGGTTACCAACCCACATCACTTCGTTTTGGCTCCTCGAGGAAGAGATCATCGAGCATTAGAGAATGTTGGACTAGTCCAAGGCTATTTTCATTTTTCACCACACCAAAAGGTGTAACGTAAACGATCATCACACTGTACCGACCATCCATTACTTCCCCTAATTGAACGGCCTTTTCCCGCATCCGCTCTGCCTCAATCTTACTCACCGTATATTTTGTAGCGTAGAATTTCACCTCAAAGAGGTTGATGACTTTATCTGCCCGCTCTAGAAGCATATCAATTTGCATCCCTTTTTTATCTGTAGTTCCACTGCGGTGAAGTGAGTAGGTGGCAGAGGAAATCCCCCCTATACTCATAGCTTGCTTTATCGAGGCAATATGCTTCATACAAATATTCTCAAACGCATAACCACACCAGACTTTATACGTCTGGCGCTCACTGACGCGCAACCAAGACAGCGTAGGCCCGGCGGGATCAATAAATCTTAAATGGAATAGTGAAAACTCATCGATTAAGCGGTAGAGTTTTCCCTTTTTCTTACTTCCAAAGGGTGGTTGCGCAGCGATAAAGTCACACTGAATAAGTTCTTCCAACACCTTACTGCCTGGCCCCCCGTCTGGCATGCCCGAAGTGGCAATTAATTGCTTACGGCTGAGGCCCTGCCGCGATGCCGCCAGTGCCTTAATGACCGATATATGATGATGGGCATTGTGAAAAAGCGAAGCGTAAAGCCGGTCGAATTCAGATTGTAAAAAACCACCGGTGGTAAAACAGGTTCGCTCTATCAGTTGATCTACGCTTAAACCTGGCTTCACATCCTCAAGGTAACGGGGTATACCACCCATACACATGTATAAACGGACCAGTTCGTACCGGCTCAACGTGACCCCTTTTCGGGTAAGAAACATTTCCGTTTCGGCCAGGGTAAAGGGCCTGAGGTGCAAATAACGGGTAATCCGGTTGTGCAAACCACCGGGGTCGTTGATCACCTTACTAATCAACCATGAAGAAGCAGAACCACAGAGCACAACGACGAGGTTTTCCCGTTCAGCAAAATCGTTCCAGAAATATCCGAGAAAGTTTAAAAACTTCTTCTCCGGAACGGCTAGCCAAGGAAGCTCATCAAAGAAAATGACTTTTTTCTCTTGGGTACTCTCCAGTACCTTAGTTAGATAAAGCCTCAACTGAAAAAATGCGTCGAGCCAACTCTCAACGGGCCGGGTATTAATATGTCCGGCTAGTTCTAGTTTGTCAGAAAAGGTTCTTAGTTGCTCCGCCTTGGTCGCTCCACGAATCCCCGTTTGTTCAAAAACGATGCGATCTTTGTAGACTTGCTCAACCAAATAGGTTTTCCCCACCCGCCGCCGACCTACGATGGCAATCATCTCACCTCCGTTGGTTTCAAGGGCTTCTCGAAGAATAGCAATTTCAGAATTTCTGCCCGTTACGCTTTCAAACATGTCCAAATGTAGTCATTTTTAGCATATTTGGACGAATCTACTTTTTCATTCCTTTAGAGAGGAGTGTTTAAAAAACCTCTCATTGCACCTGCGGCCGCGCCCAAAAACCGTAAAAGCCCCCACCGTCCGTAAAGAACGATGGGGGCTTTCAATCTTAGGCAGGTAATACCCTGGGGTTTAGTCCAGGATCAACTTGCGGGCAGTAGTACCTTCATCCAGGTGCAGCTGCAGTACGTATACGCCACGGGGCAGGTCGCCACGGTTAATGTACTTAGTAGTAGCGTTCACGTTGGTGAAGTTGGCAACGATGCGGCCGTTGAGGTCCGATACGCGGATGGTACGGATGGGGTGGCCGGCCTCCGTCTGAACGGTGAAGCCTTCGTTGGCGGGGTTAGGGAAAACCTCCAGGCCGATGGCTCCGTTGGAGATCACGTCCTCGGTAGATACGAGGGTTTCCAGGTCCATACCGATGTAGGCGCGGGGAAGGAAGTGGGCCATCATGGTATCCATTACCAGGCGGGCACCAGCGGCATTATAAGCATTGGGATTGGTCAGTATTTCGTTGCTGATCACACCGGAAGCATCAACATCCTGCATGAAAGCGGCGTTGAAAGCCGTAATCTCGGCACGTACCCGGGCAGAATCAATCCAACTGTAAGGGTTACCAACCGCGCCGGTAGTCGTACGGGAATCTCCTACGGAAAGGGCGAACATATTGTCGTGGCTCAGCTGAACTGAAGCTGGCTGGCCAAGCATACTCAGATCAACACTAGCACCTTTGTGCACTACGGTAACAGCGTTAACTGCCGTAGCCAACTCACCGTAAATGGCCGGTAGTGGCACTGCGTTGGCATCAGCAATAGCATCGTTAAGGCCAAGCCTATTTGCTTTCTCGACAATGTGCGCCGTTCCAGAAACACCACCAATAACGAGATCACCGGTGGTTGGAACGGTTACCGGACCTGTGCTGAACGGAGCAAAGGGGTCAGAAGGGCTGTGGTAGCCTAAAGTGATGGGTTCTCCTTCCGCTCCGGTCATCCAGTCCAAATCGCCAAGTGCGCCGTTGCCGTTAATTGCCATCGCGACGGTAGAAGTATAGCCTACGTGGTTAGGGATGTTGGATGGCGCACCGGTCGAGAAAGCCGCAGGTAATAGCCCCTGCGGGTCAGCGTTCACCGCCAGGCTTACGTAAGGCTGGTCAGTAACGTCGTAGAAACGCTCATCGTCCAGTACTTCCTGAATATTGTCGAGGAAGGCGTGGGCCATGGTCACGTAACCACCCGTGCCAATGCCCCAGAAAACTACGCGGTTAGTATCGATCCGCATTGGGTTGCCTTCTTCGACGACCGTCTTACGCAGGTAACGCGCAAGGGTGTGGGCATCCTGCGCGCCACGGTAGGCAGCCTGTAGAAGCGTAGAGGTACGAACATCCTGAATCGTGGAAGCAGGAAGCCAGCCGGTGCGGTATTCGGCCACCATACCAACGTAGCCACGGGATACTACCCGGTTGATGATTTCAACGGCGGAAGAATCTTTAAGGCTACCGTAGGGGCCCTGGTTCAGGTACTGGACGAGAAAGTTGCCGGTAGGGAAAACGACCACGAGTGGACGAAGGCCGGGAGTGTCGTCGTCTACTGGCTCATAAACGTCAGCCTCCAGCATGTTAACGGCCGAAAGGAAAACGTCTACATTCTGGCCGTAAGTAATACGGGAAGATTCTCCCACCTCAAACATCGGGTCGAGGTAGCGATTGTCTTGTGCCTGTAGGCTGCTCACGAAGGCGAGGAGGGCTACAGCAATAAGGGTAATATTTGTACGCATGTAAATTGAGTTGGTAAGCGAAATTTGAGAAGAAATAAGTTACTTCTGGTTGAATGTGTAGGTAGCCGAAGCGTAGGCAAGACGTCCGATACGCGGACCGCCGTACACCTGAAATACCTGATTATCCAACAAGTTACTAGCACCTATTTTAAAGGTTGTATTGATTTTTTTTGCGGTAAAGTTGAGCTGAGCATCCAGCATGCCGTAGCTTTCAATTGGGCCGGTGAACTGGGGGCTGCCTTCAAAAATAAAGCTATCCACCCATTTATAGTTCACACTGAAACCAAAATCTTTGACCGGGTTGCCGAACAAAGAGAGCGGTACGTTTCGGCCTGAAATACCAACGTTAAACTTATGTTCCGGCGTATTAAAGGCCGGGATGATGGGGTCATCCGTTTCCGTATTCAGGCGGTTCCAGCTGTAGTTCCCGTTTAGGGAGTAGTAGTTGGCGAAGTAGAAGTTTGATCCGATACTGAAACCTTGGGTCGTAACAATATCCGTTGCGTTAGCAGCCACCCGGAAAGCCTGAACGCCAGTTGGAGGCGAGTTCGGCCGCACCTGCGCACGAATCCCGAGGTTGAAACCAATAAAGTCTGTATAGCGACTGTAGTAGTAGGTAGCGTCCAGATAAAGGCGCTTCCCAACGGTTGTCCGCGCACCAACTTCAAAAGTGCGCACTTTCTCAGGCTGGATTGCCGCAACGTCAAAGCGTTCGATCGTATCCACCAGGCCGGTATTGAGGAAGTCCACAAAGCTCGGCACCGTAATGAGGTCCTGAACGCCATCAATATTACCCAGGAGTACCGCCCGGCCAACATTGTAGTTCAGGTACTGATCATTCAACGTAGGGTTACGAATAGCCGAGCTAAAGGAAGCCCGCAGGGTCGTTGTGGGGGTAGGATTGTAAACAATACTAGCCGCAGGGCTCAGCAGCAGGTCAAAGTTCTGGTTTTTGTCCGCACGTAAACTGGCGGAGATCTTGTACTTATTATTGACGTTCATCGTTCCGCCACCGTAGATGCCGAATTCCTGGGTGTCAATGTCCCGCCCCATGGTGTCCAGCAGGATGGTCCCTTTACTGTTCGGGGTATAGAGACGATAGTTGGCACCAACGGCCAGGTCCAGGCCAGACTCATCGTTGGGCTGCCAGATGCGCTTAAATTGTTTTTCACCGTGGAGGTGAAACAAAGCACTGCGGTCAAAAAAGCGGGTACCGCCCTGGCCGATCAAGTTGCTCGTGATGCTATCAAAAGCTTGCTGAAACCGTTCGGTTCCTACTTCGTAGAAGTCTACAGCATCAGGATCTGAAGATTGCCCGCTTTGCGCCCGTTCAAGTGCCTCGGCATGGAAGCTGGGGAGTAGGTCAAGCACTTCGTCACTCTCGTAAAAGTCACGGCGCTGCTGGCGAAATTCAGCAACAGAGCAACGATCTGCTACGGGGATGCTGGAGTCACGACAGTTGGGGAAACCTTCAAGAGCTTCCACCTGAGGGGTAATAAAGGTAGACCAGTAGTTGAAGTAATCAGTTCTCCAGGCAGCATCCGTCTTGTGCAGGTTCTGAAGTTCGAGGGCCGTGAAGAAGGGATCATAGGTATCTCCTGCATCTTCGTGGGTTGCGTAGGCCCGGACGAAAAAATCATCGCGGTTTCTCAACTCCAGGCGGTGTTGGTAGAACTGAATGTTGCGGAGACTAAAGCGGTTATCTCCCTGGTATACCGTTGTTCCGGTACTGTAGTTGCTGGCCACCAGTAGTTCCGTGCTTTCCAAGCTCTTCTCCGGATTGAGGCGGAAGTGGAAAGCGACGCCAGCCTTGAGGTTTTCGCTATCGTAATCCACCAGATCTTCTTCGGCGTAGCCGGGCCGGCGAATCTCTCCGAGGCCAAGGACGGCCGAAAAGTCTGCGCCGGAGTCGGCTTCATCACCGTAGCGGTTCACGGCGTCGTAGCCACCGGGGTTATTAGCGGAGAGACCAGTATCAAAAACAGGGTCAAAGTTATCGGCAACCCAGTCGTCGGCGCGGAAGCCGAAGAGGTTTATTTTGTAGGCCATCCACTCACGACCATCTTTGTTTTTGAGCGCTTTCGCGTAGCGAAAGCCACCTTCGAACAGGTTACGCTCGGCCACCTTCAGCTGGGCGGAAAACCCTTGCTGCAGGAAGGGGTCCTTGGTTTCCAGGGCAATTACACCGTTGAAGGCATTCGGGCCGTAAAAAGCCGAAGATGCACCGACAATGAGATTCACCCGGTTCACGTCCAGCTCGGAAGCACCGAGGAAATTACCAAGGGAGAAGTTCAGGCCAGGGCTCTGATTGTCTACCCCATCGATGATTTGCAGGGACCGAACGGGGTTCGTAGAGTTGAAGCCACGCGTATTCACGATCTTAAACCCGAGGCTGGCGGCGGTAAGGTCAACGTCTTTCAGGCTACCAAGGCCATCGTAAAAGTTGGCTGCGGGTGTTTCTTTAATCGCAATCGCATCCAGGCTTTCCATCGTCAAAGCAGACTGTTGCTGCTTTTCACTGATCCGGCGACCGGTGACCACTACCTCCTCAATAGTAGTTCCGTTATCAGCTCCGAGGCTGATTTTAAGGTTTTGGTCAGGAGAAGTTACTTCAACTTCTTTTGAAGCGTACCCGAGGTAAGAAAACTGAAGGATGATGGGCAGTCCCGAAACGGTAAGCTCCCAATTCCCATCAATATCAGTAACTGTACCCGTTGTGGTTCCTTTAGCGAGCACGCTGGCACCAATGAGTGTTTCTCCGTTATCGTCGTCAGAAATCACACCTTTTAGCGTAACCTGCCCCATGACAGACCCGCAAAAAAGGACACACAATAACGTAAGTATAGAAGTAGATAGCCGCATAAACTTTCTTAAAACATGATCGAACGTTCCGAGAGGTAGTTCCCAAACGGGCTGCAATTTAGTGAAAATTCGCTGGGGAGTCTCAAAGCCCCGTTTTTTAACGACAAAATTTTTGCAATGAGCCGTTATTCTCTACGAAATTAAATGAGGAATGACCGTTGATCACATCCTAATTCCACAGTAAGCTGCTCATGATAACGATCAGCAAGGGGTAAAAGCTGCTAGCATCCATAAATTCATTCTAAGCTATTAGAGTATCAGGGCGCGGAGCGCAGGTGCAGTGGAAGGTTATAGGGAGAAGGGTAGCCCTATATTATTAATATCTTTTTGATTTTCTACTTCTCCCCCATAAAATAACAAAGCCGGCAACGCATTCACGCTACCGGCTTCGTCGATGTAATTCGTTCCTTTCTAGAAGTTGAAGTTCAGGCCTGAGCGAAACTCAAATGGGCTGTCTCCGATCCGATCGGCACCGGATAAGCGGAAGAGGATCAAAATTTCAAAGCCTGCCGCACCGATGCCACCACCCTGGCTGATGCCTGCTCCCAGGAAAGGGATGGCCCGGGTTACGCCGTCTAGCTCTCCGGTTTGAAAATTTCGCTGGCGCTCGTTGACCAAGCTGTATTCTGCATGGGCAAAAAACTGGCCAATTACTTTAGCCCGCGCAAAAGCACCTGCGGACCAGGTTAGAAACTTCTCCGTCTCGTCTCCTACGTTAGTAGCGAACTTGAAGCTGTTGTAAGCAATGCTGCCCCGCGGGCCAACACTGATGATGTTATTGATTTTGTAACCAACAATGGGCGAAACTCCGATCTGGAAGAAGCTTGAGTTGTTGCCTCCCTGGAAACCCAATTGTGCCCCTGCTCCAAACCAGAGGTTGCTGCCAAAGGTATCTCCCCGTTGATCTCGGACACGGTTGTCATTGGCGGAGTTATAGTAGTCAAGGTCATCCTTGGCTTGTTCTTCGGTTGTACCACCCTGGGCGAAGGCAGTTAAGGAAAGGGTACAAAACAGGAGGAGAAGAAGAGATTGCTTAAGCATAGCTGGTATTATTGTTCGTGAAGATAACGGTAATACTAAGACCGTGTTTGCCTCCTTAAGATTTTGGTAAGAGAAAATTGTCGTTAGGGAGGCAGTATTCAGCACTTAGCGTTTAGCATTCAGGCATCGGTGCGAACTAAAAGCTGGATACT
>CAYPIM010000059.1:0-4009 GCA_964410795.1 uncultured Lewinella sp.
CGTCGCCTACTGGGCTACATGTCTAATTATCGCGGCCTGGTCGCGCTGGCCATCATCAGCAATATTCTGACGGCCATCTTCACGACGGTGGTGGTGCCGTTGTTTCAACCCTTCCTTAATATCCTGTTCGGGCAGACGGAACCGGTCAACGAAGCGCCGGAAGCATTAACCTTCTCCACCCTGGGGCAGTACGGAGATTACCTGATCACGCAGTGGATCACGGACCTGGGGAAAGAAACTGCGCTGGCCTACGTTTGCGTAGGTATTTTGCTGGCCTTCTTGCTTAAAAACCTGTTCCGCTACCTCGCCATGGCCTTCATGGCGCCGGTGCGCAATGGCATCATTGCTGATCTGCGCAACGCCTTGTACCGCCACCTTCTTCACTTGCCACTGGGCTACTTCACCCAGGAACGAAAAGGCAACCTTCTCAGCCGGATAACGACCGACGTACAGGAGGTGGAGGCTAGTATTCTCAACGTGCTGGAAGCAATTTTCCGTGAGCCCTTCATCATCATTGGCGCCCTGACGTACATGATTTGGGTGAGCCCACAACTAACACTTTTTGTCTTCGGGCTCATGGTGTTTACAGGCGTAGTAATCGGGGGCATCGGTAAACAGCTAAAGAAGAAGAGTACGGTTGCCCAGGAGCAACTCGGAGAAATCGTCAGCCGAACGGAAGAGAGTCTTGGAGGCTTGCGGATTATCAAAAGCTTCGGCGCAGAGCGCTTCCAGGCTGATCGGTACGCGGCCCTCAACGACGACTATAAAAATAAACTTACGCGTATTCTGTGGCGGCGTGATTTATCCAGCCCACTAACCGAATTTCTGGGCATCGCTACCGTGGCCTTACTGCTCTGGTATGGTTCACGGCAGGTATTCAGCGGTAGCATGGATGCAGGGCAATTCATCGCTTTCATCTTCGCTTTTTACCTCGTCATCGATCCCGCAAAGAAGTTTTCTAAAGCTTGGTATAACGTACAGAAAGGCCTCGGGGCGATGGCCCGCGTGGAGGAGGTGTTAGATGTGCAAAACCCGCTGTTGGGGCCAAACGATAATGCTGCAAAACCACAAGGCTACAAGGCCAACAATACGGCGCGCACGCAGGATGCAATGAAGGTTGGAATGCAAGTCGAAAACGTAAGCTTTCGTTACACACCTGACGGACCGGAGGTGCTCAAAGACATCAGCATCGACCTGCCTAAGGGCAAAGTCGTAGCGCTGGTTGGCAACTCCGGTGGCGGGAAGTCTACCATCGCAGATCTCTTGCCCCGCTTCTACGACCCTACCGCTGGCCGGATTAGCCTGGACGGGAAAGACTTGCGGGGTTACGGCCTGGCTGAAGTCCGCAAACACTTCGGCATCGTCTCCCAAGAGGCCATCCTCTTCAACGATACGGTCTACAACAACATCGTATTTGGGATGGAAGGAGTCTCCGAGGCGGAAGTCCACGAAGCAGCCCGCATCGCCAACGCCCACGACTTTATCCTGGAAAGCCCGGAAGGCTACCAAACCAACATCGGTGACCGTGGCAGCAAGCTCTCCGGCGGCCAGCGGCAACGGCTGACCATCGCCCGTGCTATCCTTCGCAACCCAGACGTGCTCATCCTCGACGAAGCCACTTCCGCCCTGGATTCTGAATCCGAACGCCTCGTGCAAGACGCCCTCCAGAAACTGATGGATGGCCGTACCGCTCTTGTCATTGCCCACCGCCTTAGCACCATCCAGAAGGCAAATGAAATCATTGTACTAGACCACGGCCGGATCATCGAACGGGGAACGCATGCGGAGCTGCTGACTAAGGACGGAGCCTACCGTAAGTTGGTGGAACTCCAAGAAGTCTAACGGTGGAGGAGTTGCACTCCGACCGAAAGCACCGTTGGAGGAGTTGTACTCCGACTAACCTCGCAATAGATTACAAACCCTCCGCCGGTAATCCGTTAAACAGTCCGAGGTATTCCGGATGCAGATAGACATGTTCCCAATCCCGCCAGGTGTCACACAAACCAGCTGCTACGGGATTATTCAGGACATACCAGATGACATTTGTAAACTTGCCCCTTCTAACGTCTCGATCGTAATATTCCGGAGACCAAAAAGGGGTGCCCGTCCGGTCAAGGAGTAAATTGCTCTGGCGGCCGGTATGGCGTTTTACAGATTGAACAAGTGGGCCAATGGGAACTTCATCGACGCCATCTGGAGCTCGTACTACGGCATGAAGGTGATTGCCCATTATGCAGGCTGCATAGAGAAACCAACGGTTATTTTCAGCCATCCATTTTAATGCGTCCAGCACGATAGTGGCAATGCGTTGGTTGCTTAAATAGTAGGGGCCGTTTGATTTTTTATGTAACGCATCATCTAGCAAAAGATGATGACGACCATTGATGATATTTATGAGCGGATCGAGATCACCGGTCAATCCATGTGTCGTTTTTTGAATCTGTTCGATCTCCAGCTTTCTCACTTCGCTTAATCGTCTTAATTCTGTTTGGGATTTGCTTCCGGCCAAACGCATGATCAGATGGGTAGGGTTTTGGGTAAGTGGTCGATGTGGAATTTTTGCTCCTTCTGGATGCCTGGACATTGTTTGCTGTTCTTTTGTGGGAAAGGTTCTTGGGCTGGGAAGTCGGACTGAAAGTCCTCCACCGGTTTTACCCCAATACCTCCGCCAACCACAAACAACTGCCCGGCCAAAGCGTAACCAACGTCAATACCCCCAAATTAACCGCTAAAAAAGGCAAACTAGCCCGGCTTACCGCTCCGATCGATTCCTTGCCGATGCCTGCCGCGACGAACAAACAAATGCCAAGCGGCGGAGTGGTAAGGCCGATCACCAAATTCAAAACCGCGATTACCGCAAAGTGGATGGGCTCCACCCCAACACCGGTCGCGACGCCAAGCAAAATTGGGAACAGAATCAGCAAAGCTGCCACCGTTTCCATGAAAGTGCCAACAACAATCAGCAGCAGGTTTATCAACAGCAGAACCATGTACTTATTGGTGGTGAAATCCATGATCTCTGCCGAGATCCACTGTGGAAACCGCTCCGTGATCAGGATCCAACCGAAGAGGTTCGCGAAGCCGATGATCACCATCAGCGAAGCCGAGACCTTCATGCTGTCGATCACGATCACCATGATCCGTTTCAGGGTAAGCTTGCGGTAAACAAAGACACCAACCAGGAGTGCGTACAGTACCGCTACTACCGAAGCTTCCGTAGGCGTAAATACGCCGCCGATGATGCCGAAGAGCACGATTACCGTCATCAGTAATGCCCAGAACGTATCGATGAAACCCTTCCCGATTTGCCGCATCGAATTGCGTGGCCGCTTTGGGTAGTTTCGCCGCCGGGAAATCACGTAAGCGGTGATCATCATCCCCAGGCCAAGTAAAAAACCTGGGATTACCCCCGCGAGAAACAGCTTTCCTACCGAAAGCCCGCTCAAGGTAGCCGCAATGATCATCGGGACACTCGGCGGAATGATTGGCCCCACGGTAGAAGACACCGCCGTCACCGCTGCCGCAAAATCGCCGTCGTAGCCTTCTTTCTTCATCGCGGGAATCATTACTGCTCCAATACTTGCAGTATCTGAAATTGCGGTTCCTGAAATCCCCGCAAAGAGCATTGAAGTACCTACGTTTGCCAGCGCTAGTCCGCCCCGGATGTGTCCGAATAAATGGTTGCAAAACGCAATGATCTTCGCCGTTAGCCCTCCGGAATTCATCAAGTTGCCGGCTAGAATAAATCCGGGGACGCTGAGCAAAACGAATACATCAATCCCCGAGTACAGCTTCATCGGTACCACCATCAGGGAGGTTCCACTGGCAAGCAAATAAGCTACGCACGAAATTCCCAAAGCAAATGCTATCGGAAAGCGGAGCACCAAGCAAATAATGAATGAAATAATTAGAATGGCCAGCATACTATTGTTGTAAATTAATCAAATTTCGCCTGAGCCGCCTGAGCCGCCTGAGCCGCCTGAGCCGCCTGAGCCGCCTGAGCCGCCTG
>CAYPIM010000059.1:4109-29740 GCA_964410795.1 uncultured Lewinella sp.
GAGCCGCCTGAGCCGCCTGAGCCGCCTGAGCCGCCTGAGCCGCCTGAGCCGCCTGAGCCGCCTGGCTTTCGCGTAGCGAATATCCCACGGATAACCCCGGACGGAGCGTAGCGCAGTCCGGGGGCGGCACTACCTCAGCGGCGCTTCGCGCCGCCCAGCAAGGCAACACTCCCAAACAGCAGCACTACCGAAAAAAACACCCAGCCCATCCGCAGTCCCATCCCTGGCGACCGCTCAGCCATGCCTAAACGGACGAACTGAAAGGCGTAAACCGCCAGCACTGCACAGAGGACCACAATGAAAAGTCGGACAAAACCAGACAACCGGTCCTTCCAAGTGTTCGAAATCCAGCCAGGTAAAAGATCCAGGGAGATGAAGTACCCCTCGGTGAAAGCGGGCGCGGCGCCGAAGGCGACGGTATAGATGAAAAACAGGCGGGAGGCTTCCTCCGTCCATGGCGGCGAAGCCGCCAGTAAGAAACGGCCGTAAATCTGGATCAGCACGCTCAGGATGAGCCCAAGGGTGCTCAGTAGCATTCCGTATTTCAGAAAACGGCGAAGATTTTTGGTGAGCAAACGAATCATTGGCGTGCTGCTTTTCTTTCTTCAACAAACCCGCGGTATACCTCCTGCATTTCCGGACTGAGACTTTCGTAGATCGCGCGTTCACATTTAGCCTGGAAGGCCGCTTTGTCGACTTCTACGAAGGTCATTCCCCTTTTTTGGAGTTCGGCTTTTACCTTGGTTTCGTTGTTGGTGAAGAGTTCGTGCTCATAGGCTTGCATATTCGCCGCGGCCTCGAGCAGGATGACCTGGAGGTCTTTAGGCAACGCTTGAAACTGCGCCTCACCGATAACAGGATAACTCCAGCTCATGACGTGCTCGGTAAGGTTGATATATTTCTGCACTTCCGGAAAACCAGCGTTAAGGATGAGTGAGAAGGGGTTTTCTTGCCCTTCTATAGTTCCCTGTTGGAGGCCGGTGAAGACCTCAGAGAAGGCCATTGGAGTGGGTTTTGCGCCCATTGCCTCCCAGGCGGTGACGAAGCTCGGAACATTTGGTACGCGTAGGATCATACCGTTCAGCTCGTCCGGATGTTTGATGGGGCGGTTGGTAGTGAGGTGGCGAGGCCCACGGACAAAGTAGCCCAGTTGCCGTAGCCCGGTAACCTCCAACATTTCCCGTTTTACGCGCTGGCCGATAGGACCGTACAGGAGGGCGTCGCGGTCCTCGTCGCTTTGTAACAAGAAGGGCAATTCGCAAAAAGCGGCAATCTCTATCCAGTTGCTGAGCAACGAACCGGTCACCGTCATGTCGATCACTCCGGCTTGGATGAGGCGGATAGCTTCGATCTCTTTGGCCAACTGCTCGGAAGGGTAAACTTCCACTTCCATGCGGCCGCCAGATTTTTCTTTTACCTCTTCAGCGAAGGCTTGCATCGCCAGGTACCAGGTATGGCGTTCGTTGGCCCAGAGCGCGGCGCGGAGGCGGAATTCGGGTTCGGCGGCGCGGTCGCAGGTGCAGAGAAAGGGTAAGAGGCAAAGGGCGAAGAAGATCGTTGTTCGCCCGAAAACCCGTCTTGAAGTACTTGTTCTGTGCATCAAAATTAAAGGTAACGAAACAACACTTATTTTCAGCGCATAAACACATATGATGCGCAACTCCATATTCCTGCTTTGTTTATTTACTCTTTTTCTCTCTGCGTGCAGTGAGGCGTCTTCCGGAACGAGCGAAGAAGTTATCTCCGAGACGAACACCAAACCAACCACTGCACCTGCGGCCGCGCCTGAACACGAAATACAGCGCAGCAAAAAAGAGGTTGCGTCGGATGATCACCTTCGCCCCGGCTATCATTTCACTCCTCCTTCAGCCTGGATGAACGACCCCAACGGCATGGTCTATCATGAAGGGGAATGGCACCTTTTCTATCAGTATTACCCGGACGGAAACACTTGGGGCCCGATGCACTGGGGCCACGCCGTAAGCAGAGATTTAGCAACGTGGGAGCACCTGCCCATTGCACTCTACCCAGACGAAGACGGCTACATTTTTAGCGGCAGCGCCGTAGAAGACTGGCGCAACAGCAGCGGCTTTGGTAAGGAGGGCAAACCACCACTGGTGGCCATTTACACTATCCACGATATGAAAGGCGAAAAGGCCGGTGCTAAAGACTACGAAAGCCAGGGTATCGCCTACTCCAACGATAAAGGCCGAACCTGGACAAAGTATGCTGGAAACCCCGTGCTGCCCAACCAGGGTGTTAAGGATTTTCGTGATCCGAAAGTGATCTGGGACGAAGCACACGATCAATGGGTAATGACCCTGGCGGCACACGATCGCGTACAATTCTACGGCAGTAAAGACCTAAAAGAATGGGCGTACCTGAGTGAATGGGGCCAAAACTCCCGCAACCATACTGGCGTATGGGAATGCCCTGAACTTTTTCCACTTACCGTAGTAGAAAGCCAGGAGGCAAGCTGGGTGCTGAACGTGAGTATTAACCCCGGCGGCGCCAATGGCGGATCGGGAACCTTCTACTTCCCCGGCCACTGGGATGGAAAGGAATTTAGCCCCAGAAGACAAGCAAATTTTACGCCTACGGACACCATCAATTGGGTAGACTACGGCCGCGATAACTACGCTGGCGTAACCTTCAGCGACGCCCCGGACGGCCGCCGCGTCTTCATGGGCTGGATGAGCAATTGGGACTACGCAAATCAGGTGCCTACCGAAAGCTGGCGTAGCGCCATGACCATTCCGCGTGATCTGAGCCTCCACGAAACCGATTTTGGTGTCCGCCTCCATCAGCAACCAGTAGAAGAATTGGAGAAGCTCCGCCGCAACGAAAAAAGGATCGACCTT
This sequence comes from uncultured Lewinella sp., assembly GCA_964410795.1. Lineage (GTDB taxonomy): Bacteria > Bacteroidota > Bacteroidia > Chitinophagales > Saprospiraceae > Neolewinella. The sequence continues at coordinate 6,971 of CAYPIM010000059.1, forward strand.
GATCGCCTGCCCGACGGCGTAACCGTGATTGACCTGAAACCCCTCTCCGACAACGGCCAAATAGAACTGGACCTAAGGGTTGACCTGATGGACAGCGACGCCGAAGAGCTGTACCTGACCTTTAGCGACGAAAGTGGTAAACACTTCTACCGTACAGGCTATAGCCGTAAGCCAGGCGTAGATAATGCATTCTTTACCGACCGCCGCTTTGTCGGTAATACTGACTTTAAAGATAATTTTGCGCCCGACCGACTAACAGTCGCGCCTCGCTGGAGTAACCACTACGAACTCCGGATTCGGGCTTTTTTGGACCGGACCTCCGCGGAAATTTTCTTCGATGAAGGCGATCCGGTAATGACGGATATTTTCTTTCCGGAGGAACCATTTACGAAACTCACTATTGAAACATACGGAGCGGTAGGAGAAGGAATGCCATCCGGATGGAAAGTAGTGAAGGGCCGGATTTGGGGATTGAATCGTCGTAAATAACATAATTGACTACTTGTTTTCGAGTTTTTCCTGTTCAGCCTTAAGTGTTGATGATCAGGTGAGAAGCGGTTTTGTCACAACACTGTAAAGTATAATGCTTTTAACTAAGATAGTAAAACTATCATAATGAAAAGTAGTTGTAACTGACAAATCCATGCTAATGAAAGACTTCTTTAAAACTCGCCTTTAATAACGTAGTGATCTGGCCGGAACTCCATTACAACCGGGGGCTAGGTTACATCCTGATGCACAACTACATGAACGGTTGCGAAGACCTCGCACTGGCTGCTAAGAAAGGCTTCGGCACCGCAGCAATCATGCGCCAGAGTCTTTGTGATTTTTAAGAGAAGAATAAATACCTAAACCCATTAACCATTAATTCAATCACCATTTCTTAAACCCAAATGTTATGAAAAGCTTGTTTAATTTCCTTGCGCTCTTCGTAGTGCTTGCTTTAATCCTTCCCAGCTGCACCATTGTCCGAGAGGGCGAGGTTGGCGTTAAACGTACGCTTGGTAAGTACCAGGAAAAATCGGTAGACAAGGGTGTAGTGATCTACAACCCCTTCATCACCACGATACAAAAGGTCAGTACCCGAACGGAAAACCTGGAAGTAGGACTGAACTTACCCTCGAAGGAAGGACTGAACATCCGCGCCGAGATTTCCATCCTCTACAGTCTGGATGGTTCTCAGGCGGCAGAAGTACTGCGGCAATTGGGGATAAACTACGACCGTTCGGTGGTGCTGCCCATCTTTCGCTCTGCTGTAGCTGATGTCTCTGCCCGTTACTTTGCGAAGGATATGCACACCGGCCAGCGCGCCGTGATTGAAAACGCGATCCTGGATCAGATGATGACTAATCTTAAAGGCCGGGGTGTCATCATCGAGAATGTTCTCGTGAAATCCATCCAACTCCCGAACAACCTTGCCCGATCGATCGAAGAAAAATTGGAAGCGGAGCAACAGGCTCTGCGTATGGAGTTTGTGCTTCAGCAAGCGAAGCAGGAGGCAGACCAGCAGCGCATTCGCGCCGAGGGTACCCGTGATGCACAGCTCATTATTGCCGAGGGCCTGACGCCGGAGATTCTTAGGTTTAAGTCCATCGAGGCTTTCCTGGAGCTGGCCAAGTCGCCCAATACCAAAATCATCGTCAGCGATGGTGACCTACCCATAATGATGGAGGGAACACCTTCGGTGCCTTCCGCCTCCGGTAAAAAGAAATAAGCTTGTAAAGAAACTAGTGAGTATTTAGTTGATTATGTTTCATTCTGATAATGGCACCATGCTAAGGCATGGTGTCTTTTTTATGCTCGTTCGGCAGCCTTCAGGCTGCTGAACAGAGTTGTGGTCCGTAAATTCGCGACTAGCCATCCTCTCTACCCCATGCGCCTGTCCTCACAATCTCGATTCTACCTGTTCATATTTGTTATTCTTGCGCTGCTTACCACTTATGCGGGGTGCGGCGGTCGGGACCTAATGGGGGATACGAAATCTTTCCTGGCACGTTTGTTTGGCCCCGCGACACCCCGTACTGCTCACCGAAAAACGATGATGAAAGAAGGTTGGGCCACTGAGCTGGAAATAGAGGTGTGGGACAAGGCCTACGAGGTCGCCAAAACCACTCCGCTGAAGGTGAAACTGCCGCACCGCGAAGCTATCCGACTAGACGATCAGCTGGTACTTTCTGCCCAATCCTTCCGCTTGCACTTGCCTGCGGGCCGCTTACTTAAAATCAATGCCCGGGGAGGAGGTGAGCTCTTTGGTGAGCTCTTCCGCTTTAAAAGCGGAACACCAAATCAACGACCCGCGGAATACTTCTCCGCAACAGGCGCTAATCAGATCACTTACGAAACACCTTGGCTCCACGGAGAAGAGCTACTGTTTGTCCTGCAAACGCCAGCGGGAGAACCGGCTGATTACGAGGTAGAACTCACTACTGAACCAACCTTGCTTTTCCCCGTCGAAGGAAAAGACGAAAAGGCCATCCAATCTTTTTGGGGTGCCCCACGCGACGGCGGTCGCCGCAAGCATGAGGGGAACGACATTTTTGCACCTAAAGGCACGAATCTTCTGGCCCTCACCGACGGTGAGATCACCCGCTTAACCAATACCGGTATTGGCGGGAAAACCGTTTGGCTCTATGATCGGGAGCGCGACCTGCGCTACTACTACGCTCACCTTGATGAGCAACTGGTCAGGAAAGGGCAACGCGTTCGGCGGGGAGATGTAGTCGGCACCGTTGGAAATACCGGCAACGCGCGGACGACGCCTCCACATCTCCACTTCGGCATCTACGACGACGGAGCCATTGATCCCTATCCTTTTTTGCAGCGAACAGATGCAGTACCGGCTGCTTCTCGCTTAAAGTTAGACGGCCGTGCGGTAGAAAAGAAGGTGCCTGCCCGCGGCAATCACTACCTCCGCTTCACGCCCGAAGGGGATGGGGAAGTCATTCGAAAACTGGACAATGGGGAATCAATTATAAGACTAGGTGCTACCGGGCGTTTTTACCGGATAAAGACTGGTCGGGGAGAGGTAGGGTATGCTAACTTTGATTAAACAAGAGTATATGTTGATTCCGTTTGACCAGGAATAAATGTAGTTCAAAGGATAAACTTTACCGCTCAGACTAAATGAAGGACTATTGTGGATAGTCAATGAAGTTTAAACCACTTCAATAACAAAATCCGCAATAGTATGAAATCTGTAATTAGCCTTATTTGTTTTCTAGTAGCAACAATGGGAGTGTGGGGGCAAAATCAGTTGCTGGGAATTGTGTTGTCTCCTGATCAAGAGACGGTTGAATTTGCTTCGGTAAGCGTGTACCCAATCACAGATAGTACGCAGGTAAAGGGAACGATTACCAACCGTGAAGGAGCTTTTAAGATTTCTGGGCTGAATAACAACCGCTATTTATTGACCGTGCAAATGCTAGGGTATGAAGATTGGAGCCGAGTGATTGATGTTTCAAAAAGCATTAGACTAGATCCGATTATTTTAAAAGAAAATGTCTCAACCCTGGAAGAAATTCAGGTCGTCGCTGCTCAATCAGCAGTAGAAAGCCATCTGGGTAAGAAAGTGCTTCGCATTGGTCAAGACCTGACGCTGACCGGCAGCAATGCCTTGGAAGCTTTAGCGACTATACCTTCCGTTACCACTACCCCAAGGGGGCAAATTGAGATAAGGGGGAATTCTAACGTTATCGTTTACATAAACGGTAAGCCAACGAGAAGAGATCCGGCTACCCTTAAGTTTATTTCCGCAGAATCTCTGGAGAGGATTGAAATTATCACCAACCCTTCTGCTAAGTACGACGCGGAAGGAGTAGGAGGAATTATAGATTTAGTATATAAAAAAGATAAAACTACCTCTCTAAAAGTGGAACTTGTTTCTAATTTAACGGTACTGGCCAATCCGCTTACCTTAAACCTCAGCGAAGGAGTCAACGCAAGCTGGACAAAAGAGAAATTCTCGTTCTTTACCAATTTAAGCTATGAATATGGCAAATACGAAGACTATCTGAGTTCTGAGCGATACAATTTTCAAGATAGCCTTCAATACTATAAAAACCTAACTACCGATAAAGGTTTGGGAAAGATAAGTAATGCCTCGTTTGGCTTCTCTATGAGGCCAGATTCAACGATTTCAATAGGGGTGGAGATTAACTATGATCGCTGGAAAATAGATAATAGCCTGGAACAGCAAAACATTTTTAAATACAGAAATGAACGGGACAAAGAGGTTACGTTACCAATGATAAGAACAGAGTTGGAAAACGAACTATGGGTGAATGCCTCTTTAGAGAAAGAATTCAAGAATAAAAGAGTCTTGGAAATATCCTTGACTGCAGGAGGGGAAGAAGAGTCAAATTTTTCGGAAAGTGAGGAAGTTGATGCTACGAATTTGTTGCTCAATAGTCAACAGTTTTTGCGCTCCTCGGATGAATTGGAAAGCCAAAGGTACTACACAGGAGTACTTGATTATTCTACCCCGTTTTTTAATTGGGGTACAATTGACCTTGGGGTGAAGGCAGACTATATCCGATATAATATATTACAACGTGTTGTATTACGATCAGTCGAAATCAATGTGCCCGATAATGATTTTGATATGGATATGCAGAAGTTGGGCGTATATGCTATACAGAAGAAGCAACTAGGCAAGCTGGAATATGGAGTAGGTTTAAGATTGGAGCAATTTAAAAGCAACGCTATTCAACGGGCAGATCAGAACACTTTCTTTCAGGAATATTTGCGTGTCTTTCCTTCTGTACAGCTTGTTTATTTAGTTGCCGATCATGACCAGACGATAGGGTTGAACTATACTAAACGAATTAACCGGCCTGGCTTTTTTGACCTGAATCCATATGTGTCTTACGAAGACCCTCTGAATCTAGAAACGGGAAACCCCGCACTTCGCCCGGAAATTGCTGATTTATTGGAACTGAACTATCATCAGGAATGGAAGAGGACAAGTTTTGATCTGACGCTGTACAACAGGTCTACCAACGATGCAATTCAGTCAGTAGTTACACCACTTGACGGCAACAGATCTTTGGAGACCTCAGTTAATATTGGTAGTGAAAAGAGTAGAGGTATTGAAGGGCTGCTGGATTACAGGATGAACAACCGGTTGAAAATGTCGGGCACATTTGTTTTAGCACAAAACAAGTTTGAGGATAGTGAAAATGAAATCAGCTATAACCAACAAACGACGTGGAGTGTCCGCTTGAATCAGCAGTGGACCCTGCAAAAGAATTGGAAAATTGTTTTGTCCGAAATCTATCAGGCACCCACTTACGAAATCCAACGTAAGAGGAATCAGAACCTTTATGTGAACTTTGCTATAAGTAGGAAGCTGAATAAGAAGCGCGGGAGCCTGTCTTTTTCGGTGAGTGACTTATTCAATACAAGGGAATTTGCCTACTCTTTACTTACTTCTGGTTTTGAAATAGAGAGAAGCTATAAGTGGCAAACAAGGCAAGCTACGCTTGGCCTGAAGTATATTCTCTTCGAGAAAAAGCAGTAGCTTAAGGCTGGCCTAGGGAGTTGAATCTGCCTTCAAGTTTATTGGAGAATCAGATCTAAGTGAAAAATGATTGCATGAGAAGAGAATGGGTTTTTCAAATTGTAGCACTTGTCATTATCTATTTGGATAGTATTATCTATGTAGAGCATGAAGGAATCTCCTTTTCCGAGGAGCCAGTTGTCGATTTGATCTTTGAACTGTACGAGGCCCTCCTGTACTTAACGGTGAATTATGTTCTGATTCCAAGACTTTTTTATAAGAAGAATTATGTTGTATTCTTCGGAACTTTGATTGGGGTAATAATGATTTTCGGTGTAATTGAAGAGTCCTTTGTTGAAAAAATTCTTACGCCCAATAGTAGGGGGAATAATGATTTGACCTGGCAGTCCATATACTGGTTTTTCGGAGAAATACTGGTTCCTTTACTAACCTTCATGACGATAAAATTTGTTTTCGATAATTTTGCTCAGCAACAAAAATTAGAAAGGATTGAACAGGATAGATTGGCCAATGAGCTTCAGTTGCTTAAGTCCCAGATTCAGCCACATATTTTATTTAATAGTTTAAATAACCTTTACCACTTTGCACTGGAGAAATCAGAATATGTACCTGGTTTGATAATAAAGCTGTCAAATGTTCTAAGGTACGTGTTGTATGAAACGAAAGAAGAAAGAGTCCCTGTTGGTAAGGAATTGGTCTTTGTAAGAGATTATATTGACCTTCAGGAAATTCAATACAAGGGCCGGGGGGTTATTCGTAGTGATATCCAGAACGAATACGAGAATGAATCGTTAATGATTGCTCCGTTTTTACTAATTCCGTTTATTGAGAATAGTTTCAAACACAGTTTTGGAACGAAAATAAAAGACGTGTTTATCGATATGAAAATTTCAATTGAAGGAGGCGAAATTCACCTTTATGTGAGAAATAATTTTGAACAAAAAAGTGGAGAAGGTGAAGAGTTGATTCAAGGGGGAATTGGCTTGGTAAACGTTCGGAAAAGGCTCCAGTTGTTGTATCCGAACCAACATAGTATTAGCGTCTTCGAGGGTGATAAAGAATACACCGTCGATGTGAAAATAAAATTAGCTTAATGGAACAATTACATTGCTTGATCATAGAAGATCAGATCCCCGCCCAGAAAACCTTGGAGAGATTTATTGAGCAGGTTCCAACATTAAGCCTCCAAAATATTTACATCTCTCCTTTAGAGGCGCTGGAAGATTTAGACAGCGGAATGATAGATGTATTATTTCTGGATGTCCATTTGCCCAAAATATCAGGTGTCGAACTGCTAAAGTCTTTAAAACAAGCTCCTCAAACTATTCTAACCACGGCTTTTTCAGAATATGCAATAGAAGGCTTCGAGCTGGATGTGGTAGATTATCTTTTAAAGCCATTTTCCTTTGAACGGTTCTTGAAATCTGTTTCAAAACTACAGAAAAAAGGAGATGCCAATAAATCTGTTTTGCATCGCCATCACTTATTTGTTCGCAATAACGGACAGATAACAAAAATAGCTACTCCGGATATTGAGTACGTTCAGGCAAAGGGCGACTTTATTCTTATTGGATGTAAAGGTGGTAGCCGGGAAGTTGCAAATATTTCTTTGCAAGAAATGGTGTCTTCTTTAGGTAGAAATTTCGTCAGGTGCCATAAGTCATATATTGTAAATATTGACGCCATAGAGAAAATAGTGAGGAACCAAGTCGTAATAAAAGATAAACGTCTTCCAATAGGTCGGACTTTCAAAGAGTCGTTGATGGAAAAGATCAATATAATCTAGCGTTTCCGGTTAAGATATGCTCTTAGCCCTCAGTGCCGGATACCACGTCTTCTGCGACTTCCTCCATTTGCCGCTCCACAATCTCAGAGTAATATCCCCCATTAGCGAGTAACTCCTCGTGCGTTCCCATCTCAGCAATGCCCCCTTCCTCCAGCACGATGATTTTATCAAACTTGAGGTGACCGTAAATGCGGTGGGTGATGATGATGGCCGTCTTGTCCTGAAGGGCTTCGTTGAAGTAGCCCAGAATCTGCTGCTCGGTGTTGGTGTCTACGGCGCTGAGGCAGTCGTCGAGTAGGATGATGTCGGGCTTCTTAATAAGGGCACGAGCGATGCTGACGCGCTGCTTTTGTCCGCCGGAAAGGGTGACGCCGCGTTCGCCGACCATGGTGTCGAAACCAAGGGTTAGCCCTTCGATGTCTTCGCGCACAGCGGCGTGACCGGCGAATTCTTCGACCAGTTCGCGGCTAGGATCTTCATCTGCGCCGAAGGCGATATTATTGTGGATGTTGTCCGAGAAAAGGAAGATGTCTTGCGGTACGTAACCGATCTTTTGGCGAAGGTTGGCTAAGCCTTGCTCACGCAAGTCTTTGCCATCTACCAGAATGCGGCCCTCGGTAGTATCGTACATCCGCAACAGGAGGTCCGCTACGGTCGTTTTGCCCGATCCAGTACGGCCAATGATGGCTAGTTTTTCACCAGCTTTAAGGTGAAAACTTACATCGTTAATCGCTTTGATGCCGGTGTCAGGATAAACAAATGATACGTTCTCAAAAATGATCTCGCCTTCGATCTCGTGCCGGTCCTCTGGCATCGGATCAACAATGCTTGTCTTGGTTTCTAAGAATTCGTTGATGCGTTTCTGGCTGGCGGCAGCTTGCTGTACGATGGAGGCGATCCACCCAATGGCCGTCACCGGCCAGGTGAGCATGTTGACGTAAATAACGAACTCGGCAATGTTACCTGCAGAAATGTTTCCATTCACTACCTGCAAACCACCGACGTATACCGTCAGAATAGTCGATGCTCCAACCATGAATACCATCAGGGGGAAGAACCAGGCGTCGATCTTCGCCAGGTCCATACTCATGTCTTTATACTGGTCACTTTCCTTGGCGAAGTAGTTTACCTGCTGCTTTTCGCGGACGTAGGATTTTACCACCCGGATACCACTAAAAACCTCCTGGGCGGTACTCGTCAGCTTAGAGAGTTGTTGCTGGATGAAGGTAGACCGCGTATGAATTACATTGCTGACGTAATAAATACTGATGGCCAGTAGGGGCAAAGGGATGAGGGTGTAAAGCGTGAGGGTGGGGGAGACGGCAATCATCGAAAAGACCACAAGCAAGATCGTTGAGGTCAGGTTAGCGAGGTACATGATGGCGGGGCCGAGGTACATCCGTACCTTATTTACATCTTCCGTAATGCGACTCATCAAGTCCCCAGTATTGTTGCGCTTGTAGAAGTCAAGGCTCAATTCCTGATAATGATCATAGATCACTTCGCGCAGGTCGTACTCAATCAGACGGCTCATCACGATGATGGTTTGCCGGGTGAGGTAGAGGAAAATACCCATCAGAATGGCAAGCAGCAGAACAATAGCGCCAAAGACCATTAGGCTATAACTCAGCACGCCGAAGTAGTCGTTGCCCAGTTCAAAACCATCGTACATCCGGTAGGTATTCACCTGTTCAATTACCAGGTCTAGCGCCTCCCGGATCACCTGGGGCTGTAGTACCCGGAAGTAATTGGATACGCAGATGAAAATAATCCCCAGCAGCATTCGCCAGCGGTATTTCCAAAAGAAACGATTGAGAAATTTTAGTTCGCGCAAGTTCGGGTGTTGGTCTTTTAGTTTGGGGTATTTTCGGACCAATGGCCCATAAACCTACTGGGCTAACGTTTTTAAGGTTTGGTAGTTTCGAATAAGGGACGGGAATTAAATAAAACGTGTTTTTTGACCTGACGCTTTTGTGCTCATCGTACTTGAAAAATTCTTTGCATAGCCATAGCTACGGAAAGAATTTTTAAGTGCAGTGGGCGCAAAATAAGGCGGTCAAGAATCATGGTTTATTTGTTTCCCGTCCCTACGAGCCATTTATCCCGCAGCTTTTATGGGCGCGGCCGCAGGATGCAATGATTGAGTTTTAGAAAAGTCGTCTCTTTCAGAGGTCACTTCGTTAGAAACTCAGACGGAATCTCTTTGATTGACCGAATCCGGACACGGCGAAAAAAAGCATCCGCAGCTTCTGATTGCAACTGGATTTTACCGCGTACGAGCGGAATCCGCTTACCATCCTGCATGATAAACGCATCTTCGACGGCATTCACCAGCTTGCCATTGACGACATGAACGGCGTTGCCGCCAACCGTGTATAGATCGATGGTATTCCATTCTCCGTGGCCGAGTTCTTCGTTGGTTGAGCGGCTACAGCGGTAATTTCCGAAGGCATTGCCTACACCTCCTGGCTTACCATCTGGCTGGAAGGTGTACTGCCCGTTTTCCTGCTTCGGGCCAGCAACGGCCATAGCATTGGCACCGGCAAGGGCGAAAAAGTCGCCCATGTCGCGCTCCTGAATCTGGAATTCAAGGCAACGCATCCAGACGTTCCAGAAGGCGCCGTGCTTACCGGTGCAGTGATAAAGCAAACCGTTGTCGCGCTGGGCTTCCAGGCGGGGCGCCCACTTTTTATCGGCCCACTTGAACTGAAGCTGAAGATGGTAATCTCCGTACTCCTGCTTGCTGGTAAGGCCACCGTAAATCTGGCCGTTCACTTTCAGGATGTCTTCATCACCCTCCTTAACCATGGTGAAAACCCCAAGCGGATCATTGTCGAGGCCGAGCGGAGTGCCTACGTGTACGTCTTCACTTTTTGGAACGTCGGCTGGCAGCGGAACGGATACGTGCGGAACTCCAATGAATTTTTCCCATTGGGAAAAGCTTGGATCCAACAAGTCGGTCCATTCTTTACTAAGCGCCGTAGTGGTTGCTTTAGGTGTGTTGCAGCTCGTAATAAGGCAGGCTAGAACAAGGGTGGGAAACAGTAAGCGCATAGTATGAATTGGTTAGGATTGTGAAGTATCAGCAAACTATACAAGATGGTAGGAACCTTCACTCGAATTCAACATATCTATCATACTGGAGGTGATTCGTGTTAGCTTAAAGACTGTACTTTGGCGGTCTTTTAGGATCTGCTTAAGTAGATCCTGCATGCCCACCTGACTAGGTTAAGTACACAGCAACGATTAGCGATAGAGGGTTTGTCAGAGAGCGTTTTCTGCGGAAAAGTTGTTTATTGACAAGAATGTTGAATTTTCTACACAAAAAGTTTAACAACCTTCTTACCTTTGGCTCCGTTGCAAAACAGTCCCAGCGGAAGGTCCGTTCGTGGGCGAAAAAGAAACTATGGCCCGCGCTAAATCCTCCTCTTCTAAAACCTCCCCTGCACCTGCGGCCGCGCCTACCTCCAAAGGAAGCCGCGAAGCGAAAAAGCGCAAGGCCAAAAAGAACGAATTGCCGCATTCGGAGCGGTTCCTGTCCGTCATTGGGGCGAAGGAGAACAACCTGAAAGACATCAGCGTGGAATTACCGCGCAACGAACTCGTCGTGATCACGGGTTTAAGCGGAAGCGGGAAATCCAGCCTGGCTTTTGATACCATCTACGCGGAAGGGCAGCGCCGTTATATGGAAACCTTCAGTAGCTACGCCCGCCAGTTTATGGGGACGATGGAACGGCCTGAAGTAGAACAGATTACCGGCCTGAGCCCCGTGATTTCCATCGAGCAAAAGACCACGAACCGTAGCCCGCGTAGTACCGTGGGTACCGTGACCGAGATTTACGATTTTCTGCGCCTGCTCTACGCCCGCGCAGGTACCGCCTATAGCTACATCAGCGGTGAGCCGATGCTTCGTTTCACGGAGGAGCAAATGAAGGATCAGATTGCAACGCGCTATGCGGGGAAGAAAGTGATCGTGCTGGCACCACTCATTCGGGGCCGGAAAGGCCACTACCGGGAATTGTTTGAGCAGGTCCGGAAGCAAGGCTACACTAAAGTTCGCGTCGATGGTGAAATCCAGGATATCGTGGAAGGTATGCAGGTGAGCCGCTACAAGGTTCATGATATCGAACTTGTGATCGACCGACTAAAAATGCAGCCCGATCGTGCCGAACGCCTGAGCCAAAGCCTGCAAACCGCCCTGAAAATGGGCGACGGCCTGGTCTTCGTCCAGGAAGTAGAAACCGGTGAAACCAGCCCGTATTCCAAAAACCTGATGGACGCCGTAAATGGCTTGTCTTACGAAGAGCCGAGCCCAAATACCTTCAGCTTTAACTCACCCTACGGCTACTGTAAGACCTGTAAGGGATTGGGGCAGGTGAACAGCCCGGACATAGATAAAATCATCCCCGACCGCAGCCTGAGCATCAACAAAGGCGGCCTCGCACCGATGGGAGAAGACCGGGACAACACCACCTTTAAACAGGTAAAAGAAATTGCGAAGGCTTATAAATTTAAGCTCACCGAGCCCATCAGTAAGCTAAAGCCTGAAGCACTAAATGTGTTGCTTTACGGTGAGAAGAAAAAGCCCGGCCGCCAAAAGAAAAGCAAGTACGACCGGATTGCCCACGACATGGTCTGGGATGTTCGGAAGAATGGCCTGGTGAACATGATCTTGCGTTGGTATGAGGAAACAAGCAGTGAACGCATCCGCACCTGGGCCGAGGACTTTATGACCATCAGCCATTGCCCCGAATGTGAAGGCGATCGTTTAAGCCGGGAAGCCCGCCACTATAAGGTCAAAGACAAAACCATCAGCGAACTCGCCCGGATGGACCTTGGTGAATTGGGCGACTGGATGGAAACCGCCGAAGAAGGAATGGACGACCGGACAAAGTTGATCGCAACGGACATCCTTAAGGAAATTCGTTTCCGACTGCGCTTTCTGCTGCACGTTGGGCTTGGCTACCTTAGCCTGGACCGACCGGGGCGCTCCCTTTCCGGAGGCGAAGCCCAGCGTATTCGCCTTGCCACCCAGATTGGTAGCCAGCTGACGGGCATCACCTACATCCTGGACGAGCCGAGCATCGGCCTGCACCAGCGCGATAATCAACGGCTGATTCGTGCTCTTCGGGATTTGGTAGACATTGGTAACTCCGTCATTGTAGTAGAGCACGACAAAGACATCATGATGGCTTCTGACTACCTGCTTGACCTCGGCCCAGGGGCTGGAGTGAAAGGAGGAGCCGTGGTCACTGCCGGAAAGCCTAAAGCGTTTTTGCTAAAGAAGAACGCTGGTAGCATCACGTCAGATTATCTCTCCGGCCGCAAGGAGATCGCAGTGCCTGAAAAACGCCGTAAGGGAAATAAGAATTTCCTGGAACTGAAAGGTGCAACGGGTAACAACCTGAAAAATGTAAACATCAAAATTCCACTCGGTACGTTTACCTGCGTGACGGGCGTAAGTGGTTCGGGGAAATCGACCCTTATCAACGAAACACTGTATCCGATTTTGCGGCAGCACTTCTACAACTCGGTGAAGCGGCCAATGCCGTATAAATCGGTGAAAGGCTTAGAGCACATCGATAAGGTGATTGATATTGACCAGAGTCCCATCGGGCGAACACCACGCTCTAATCCCGCAACCTATACCGGTGTATTTACGGATATCCGAGCGCTGTTCACCAAGCTGCCCGAAAGCCAAATCCGTGGCTATAAACCCGGTCGTTTCAGCTTTAACGTGAAGGGGGGGCGCTGTGAAGTTTGCAAGGGCAGCGGTAGCCGCACCATCGAGATGAACTTCCTGCCCGACGTAGACGTGGAGTGCGAAACCTGTCTCGGTAAGCGCTTTAACCGGGAGACATTGGAGATCTTGTATAAGGGGAAGTCGATCAACGATGTCCTGAATATGTCAGTTGCTGAAGCAAGCGAATTCTTTGAGGCGATCCCGAAGATCAGCCGCCGGATGAAGACACTTAATGACGTTGGCTTGGGCTACATTACGCTGGGCCAACGCGCAACGACGCTTTCGGGCGGAGAGGCTCAGCGGGTGAAACTTGCCGAAGAACTTAGTAAGCGGGCTACCGGCCAGACGGTCTACATCCTAGATGAGCCAACAACCGGCCTGCATTTTGAAGACATCCAATACTTACTGCGCGTGCTTCAGGGCTTGGTCGACAAAGGCAACACCGTGATTGTCATTGAGCATACGATGGACGTGATCAAGGTGGCAGACTACATTATAGACATGGGCCCCGAAGGTGGCCGGGGTGGGGGAACACTCATCGCCAAAGGGACGCCGGAGAAGGTGGCTTTGGTGGAGGAGAGCCATACGGGACGGTTTTTGCGAGAGGAGCTTAATAACTGATACTGCGTAACTTTATATGTGAATTGTTCGTTGAAAGAAAAACTAATCTTATGGACCAGTATAGTTTGTTGGAGCGTAATCCTGGAATTCTTGGGGGTAAGCCCTTAGTAAAAGGAACCAGAATAAGTGTCGCTATCATTCTGGAGTGGCTAGGAACAGGTGGGACCCCTGAGTTGATTCATGAGCAATATCCTCAGGTGAGTGTTGCTGCGGTGTATCAGGCTTTGCTTTATGCAAGTGCTGAAATTTCTTCTACTCAAATTCTAGAACTCCAACTGGCGGCATGAAGTTGAATAATGTACGCTTTATCGCTGATGAAAATATTCACAACGACGTTGTTGACTTCTTGCTAGAACGTGGATTTGAAGTTAAGAGTGCTTCGGATGATGATCTTTCTGGTGGATTAGACATCGACTTACTTAGTCTGGCAAGTGAAACACAAAGAGGAATAATAACTCATGATAGTGATTTTGGAACCTTAATTACTACGAAGCGAGTAGGCAATGGGATCACGGTTCGAATTAAGAATGCGGGGAAACATTAAGTAAGAAAGTTTTATGTAAATAGTTAAAAATTTTTGTGTCTTAATAAGCGTCAACCTATTTTTGGTGTTGAACCAAGCACCCTGTTGATGTCTACAGCTTATACTTCTTTACTGTCCGAACTCAAAACTACCGTTCGAACCGCCCGCGTCCACGCCATCCAACAAGTTAATCGATCCCTTATCCTTATGTACTGGGAGTTGGGGCGGCAGATTGTTGCTAGCCAGGAGGAGCATGGGTGGGGGAAAGAGACAGTGGAGCAGCTTTCTACAGATTTGCGATCGTTCTTTCCATCTACTAGAGGTTTGTCAACTCGTAACCTTTGGAGAATGCGGCAATTTTACTTGACTTACATTGACCTTGAAGTTCTGCCACAAGCTGTGGCAGAAATTCCTTGGGGACATCATGATGTATTGATGAGGAACAAGTTCTCAAGGGAAGCCCGCCTCTTCTACATCCAGAAATCCGCCCAATACGGCTGGACACGCGCCATCCTTAACTATCACATCGATGCTCAACTCTACGAGCGCAGTAAGTTGGAAACACCAACCAATAACTTCAAAGAAACCTTACCTGCTGATTTGCTTGACATGGCCAACGAGGCCATTAAGAGCAGCTACAATCTCGAATTCCTTGGTATAGAAGAGGAGGTGAAAGAGGCCGAACTGGAACGCCGCCTGATTGAACGTATTCGTGACTTTATCCTAGAACTCGGTTACGGCTTCTGCTTTGTTGGCCAGCAACACCGCTTACAGGTAGGAACCAAAGATTTTTATGTTGACTTATTATTCTTTCACCGTCATTTGCAAAGCATGGTTGCGGTAGACCTTAAGGTGAAGCACTTCATCCCGGAGTATGCTGGAAAGATGAATTTCTACCTTGAAGCCCTGGACGATATGCGGCGACTGCCCCACGAGAACCCTTCCATCGGTATGATCCTCTGCCGGGAGAAGGATGATGTAGTGGTAGAGTACGCGCTGAAGTCCAATTCCCGGCCGGTGGGTGTGTCAACCTACCGCTTGTTTGAAGAGTTGCCGCCGGAAGTAAAGGCCCTTTTGCCTTCTCCCGAACAACTTCGGGAACAGCTTTTTTTGGAGGAGGAATAGATACCTTGGTCAGGAGATTGGGGAAGAATAACGCTTTAGGCTACCGAATAAGGGTGGTTTTTTTCCATATCCTATCTATATTTGATAGTTGGTGGATTAGCTTTAGTTGTTTGATATACAGTTGTTTATGGTGGTTTCGGGTGCTATATTTCTATATACCGACCTATTTCACTTGCCAAAAGCAGTTTTGAGCCTCATTATTGTAATGTTCTTAAAGATGAAAACCAAAATGGAACCACGACGATTGGAAGTCGTTTTTGGTCTTTAGCAAAGAGCAATGTGTTTATTTAGTATGATAAATGTTCCCGTGCTCAGCACGGCTCGAAAAGTAGTGTATTGAAATCTTGCCGCTTCCCTTCGGGGCAGCGGCATTATTTATTTACGCTCCCGTTTTTTTAATCGGAGAATGGATTGATACCGCTTTAAGCAGGCTTTGTAGAGGAGATATCCATTACTGCTTGATCAAACGCGTCTTTTTCAAGAGAAGACTTTCCTCTCACCTTACTCCGATAGGCATAGATTGTGTTAACGGAGTAGCCCAGGATTTTTGAGATGGTATCATTATTTTTAATGCCAAGTCGCATCAGCGCAAAAATCCGAACTTCTGCAGAAAGTTCATCCTGATCTTCAGCTTGCCACATAATGTCTGGCGGGAATAATGCCTGAAATTTTTTTACGAAATCAGGGAATAATGTTAGAAATGCCTGGTCGAAATCCTGTAAAAGTTGCTTGTTTTGTTGCTTGGCGTTAAAAGATTTAAGCTGAAATTTAGCTTCTTTGAAGTCTGCAGCGTAGATCGCTTTGGCTGCCTTATCGATGACCTTTTTTGCACCGGTAATGAACTTAGTGTTGGTTTGAAAAAAGTACCCGATGTACTGCTCCTTGATTCGTTCAGAATCCCGTAGGGCATTGTTGTTTGCGCGTAATTGTTGGGTGACGTCGAGTAGAGCCTGACGGCGTTCTTGCAGCTCCCTGTTCTGATGGATGGTTCGGCGGATGAGCCAGATGGCCAGCAGTAATAAAATAGATAGCAAGGAACTGAAAAGAATAAATTGCTTTCGTTGGCTCCTTAAGAGCTGTTGACGTTCTTCTTCAATTAAAGGAAGTATCTCAAGTACTTCGATCTTACGGTGTTGTGCGTCAAAGAAGTTGGCATTTTCCAGCCCGATCTTTATGTAGCGCGCAGAGCGTTCATAATCGCCCATTTCGTAGGCGTAACGGGCTACCCTTACGAGAGAGATTGCTTCTCTTGTTACGGTCCTTTCATCCGCAATTGCAGATTTAATGACCGCTACCCGGGCGGAGTCGTGCATGTTCAATAAACGGAAATTAACACCAGCTGTACCGTGTTCCTTGGCCATTAATCGTACGGTTGCGTCAGGATGGTTGCGGACTTGATGGTATACCGCGATTCCTTCTTGCGGTTTGCGCTCCGCAATGGCCTTATAGCCACGAAGTGAAATTCGCTCAATCGTATCAGGTGCTACGTATAGAATAGCTGAATCTAAATAAACCGCCGCCTGATTTCGACTGGTCTTGACGAGGGCGGCGCTGGGGTAGTTGTCTGATAGGTCAATATAGCAACGAGCCAGAGTAGCATAGTATTCGGCTTTCAGCCTGCCGGTGAAATTGTCAAGATTTATGGTTTCCAGGCTATCAATGGCTTCGTTAAACAAGCCGGCAGAAAGAAAAATGAAAGACTCCTTGAGTTGAGCAAGATCCGTTTTTTGCGGATCACCTAATTGACGAGCGAGTAAATCAAGACGGGCAACTTCTTTGCTCGCCCTGGTAAAAGAGAAAGACTCGAGCGCCGCGACCTTTTCCAGGGTGATATCGAATTGTTCTTCAATGCTAGTGGCCTTATCCCGCTGTTGGTCTAGCTTAAGAAGTTGCGCTTCTTTCGTCTCTAGGTAAGCGTCGCGCTGGTCAAGCTCTGAGTCAAGCACGTTAAGCAGGGAGTCCAGCTGCGCACTGATGCTCCCAACGAGGCCGAATAGCAAGCAGAAGAGCAACAAGGACCAGCGTCTTGACATGAGAATGGTGTTATCCGAGCAAATTACGGTGCGGCGCGGACGCAGGTGTAAAGTAAGGAGTTTCGAGCATTGTTGTTTAAACAAAACATTGCACCTGCGGCCGCGCAAGATAAATGCAAGACGGCAATCTTGCCTTAGCCTGAACGATACGTCGAATTATAACTCTTTGAGTGCAGCCTTCACGCGCTGGTATTTGTCCCGTTTATTTACAATAACCGGAGCTGCGGCCCGCTCGGCACAATCGGTTATTGGGCACCGTTCACAAGTGTTGTTTACTATCCGGGTTGGAATAGCAGGATCATCTAGCCAGGAAATAGTCTCCTTGAGTTTATCATTGACCAATAACCCAATAGTCAGGCTAACATTTCTACCTGGCTCAGGAGAGCCCATTCGCGCTAGGGTGATGCAAAGGTATTCATCTTCCGTGCCGTAGTAATGGCTGCGCTGAACATCGATGCGCATCTCGGAGCTGTCTCCCGAAGGTGCCTCTTCGAGTAAGCTAAGGGAGACCCACCGACGGCAATAGTGTTCAAATAGTCCGTTTTCGTGAGGATGGTGGCGGCGGTGCAAATGAAGTTCCTTGTCGATGGTGAAGTCATCGCTTTCACATTCATGAAGGAACCTTAGAAAGAAAAGCTCCCGCAGACCAAAAAACTTTGGAAGTATATTGGTTAGCCTGTGGTAAAACATCTCAGGCGTAGCGTTATACCGTTGCATTATTCCCAGGACGCTACTTCCGTCCCAGTTTGGGGAAGCGAAGAATTGTCTAACACTTTCTACAAAGGGGTGCAACGGAATATGCAAGGCAACACTGAAATAGGTAGCTTTACTGTGGTTGAGGACCTCTTCGAATACCCGGCTTCTAAGCAGGCTACTCGTGTTGGCCCGTTCCGTAAGCCGTAAGTAATTAAAAGCCAATTCTTTGCCGTACTGAAAGCCTCGTTGGCCGGGCGTAAGGTTTCCATTTAACAACAATTGCTTCTTTTCCGGTTGGTAAACGGATCGAAATATTTGTAGGTCAGGGTGGTCGTTCAGACCGTCTGGCACAATTGTGTAACCATAACCTGATTCCAATAATCCGCCCAAAGTACGCGGGGGGACTGGCCGAAATCCTGGTAGGCTGTGCTTGTGGGTAAACGTTTCAACAGCCTCTTCTAGCTCTGGGAAATAATTGTCATGTAGTTCCAGATAAGAGCGCAAAGCTGCAAAATAAAAATTCTCTTCCCGCAGCGCGTAGGACCGGGAAAGTTCCAGCAGTGTACTGATGAATGCTCCTACTCTGGTAGGAGCTTGGGCAATAAGGTCGGCCACTTTGCTGAGTTCAATCCCGAAGAGCTCCAGCGGTAGTTCATTCAGGAAATTGGATTGAAGCAGTTGGGTCACTGGTGCTAAATGGCGACCTAGCTTCCCGTCAGTAAGTTCCTCTCTTGTCGTTCCTAAAGCTTTGGCAAGATTTTTGACCTTGTCCTGCTTTGGGAATTTCTTGCCTTTCTCGATCTCATTGAGATAAGAGAGAGACATGCCCGAAGTCTTTGAGAGATCGGAAAAGGAGAGCCCCTGCTCCTGGCGGAGTTGCTTCACTTTTAATCCGAAGATTATTTTTTCGTTGGCGGTTTTTGCGCTCATCAGGGGGCTAAAGTAGCGAATATTCGCAAATGGTGGTTTGCATACCAACTATTGTGAATAACAAATTACAAACTGCTTGGTAGTTTCATAGCCTAAAGACCAAGGTGCTCGTAGAGTAAAGTATGGACCCGTGGCCGAATTCCCAGCGTGTAAATTGCTCGTCGGTTTCGGCTGGGATGCACCCGGTTGCTAAGGAAAACGAAAAGCAAGTCGTGCTCGGGGTCAGCCCAGACCATAGTACCCGTATACCCGCTGTGGCCATAGCTTCTGGAAGAAGCTTGTTTGGCCACCGAACTAGCATCCGCATCGTATTCGATAAGAGGTTTATCAAAGCCTAGGCCCCGACGATTGTCTTCCTCTGCATAGTGGCGGCGGGTGAACTCGGCAATGGTTCGCTCCCGGAAATAGCGCCGGCCGTTGAACGTGCCGCCGTTAAGCAGCATTTGGTACAACTTTGCTAAGTCTTCAGCAGTAGAAAAAAGCCCCGCATTACCACTGATGCCATCCATCATCGCTGCACCTTCATCGTGGACAACTCCGTGTAGCACTGACATCCGAAAAAAGGTGTCCACTTCCGTAGGGATGATGCGGCTGAGGGGAAAATCACGATCAAGCGGGCGATAACCAAGGGTGGTCGCGCCGAGTGGATCGTAGAAATTTTCACGCAAGTAGGTCCGGTAGTCTAGTTTGGTGCCGTCTTCCACCCGCTGCGGAAGGAGGTAAAATAATAAGCCAGAGTACTTGTACTCGCCTTCAGGTTTTACGGGGGATTTCTTAATGGAGCGGTAGATGTTCCTTTCCCGAAATTTCTGGTGTAACCAGAGATCTTCCGTTAAACGAATCGGGAATCGCCGGGAGCTATCCCGCCGTATTGTACGAGCGCGGAAACGATAGTCGTTCGTCCGGCCTGTATTCCATCGTTTCTGCCAGGGGTAGCGTGCATTGCCTTTCAGCGCGCCTTGCCAATAAGGAACCCATGGCAGTAACCCCGCCCGATGGCTTAGGGCCGATCGGACCGTAAGCCCTGCTTTATCCGTACCCGCAAATACTGTAAACTCTTCCCCCAAAGGAGCGTCAAGTGATAATAAACTACGGTCGTAGAGCTGCATGAGGTACAGTAAGCCAGAACTCGTCTTTGTGATCGAAGCCAAGTCGTAAATGTCGTCTTTCTTAACCTCCCGCTTATTAGCGTAAGTATGATGTCCCGCCGTAACATGAACGAGCGGCTTACCCTGATGCCAAGCCAAAACCTGTGCACCCGGGAAGGCTCCGGCTTCTATACCTTCTTCAAGAATTCCGCGAATTGAATCCGCCAATATTTCTACTGACTGAGCTTTCACCCCAATACCGATCAGGGAGAAAAAAGCCAAAAGAATGCAACGAAACCACATGATTTTCATCTTAAAAATTTTATTTTGACTCTCTACAGTTCCCAAAATACTCCAGCCTGCCCCCCCAGCCCTGAACGTCGGCTAGTTGAAGCCACGGTCGCCCCCGTCTTAAACAAATCACTAAAACCAATGAGGAAACGACCTTGTAACTGAACCGTAAGTGGCCCCAATTCCAGGTTTAACCCTGCACCAATAATGCCGCCGTAGTTCAACCGAGACGGTAGCTCAAGGCCATAGTATTGCTGAGGATTAGTCTCAGGCACATCAAATTCTGTAGGGATTGACTCAGTCTCACCGATCGGAAAGGAGAGGTAAGGGCCGGCTTGAAGCATCGGCTGTACGACCCCTTTCCCTATGCTGAGTTGGGTTAGAATCAGTACTTCCGCAAACTGAATTTTTCGTTCGTAGTTGGTCGTAAATAGTGTGTCAATCGTTTCTTGCCAACCAGCGTTGGTCAGGCCTACCTCCGCTTGAAAGCCGACGAGATTGTTGTCGAAGTACCGCAAGCTGACGTTGTACCGCTGCCCCGTGAGTTGGGAGGTATTGGCCGAAGGAGTGAAGTCTACATCGTGCTGCATTATCCCGAACCCACCTCCTAGCTGAAAGCGTTTGATGACAGTGGTTGAATCAACAGTCTGGCCAGTAAGAAATGCAGGCAGCAGGAGAGCAAATAGGATCGCATACAATTTCATAGACCACAAAAATGCAATTTTCGGCGTTAGATATCTACATGCGCTTATTACTTCCCCTTCTTTTTTGTTTTTCCTGTGTTACCGCAAAGGCTGTCGTTGGGCCGGAGGTGGTCGATTTTTTTATCGATAACGCCGGTAAACAATACTATTTACTGGCCGATGATAACTTCGTCACCGATAACCCACTTGGGCAAAATCAGTTCGCTTACTACGATAGTAGTTTAGGGGCACCGGGTGGCATTGACGTCAGTGATCCTTTTGCAATTCTATTGTTTTACCCGGAATACGGTACGGTTGTAGTACTAGACCGTACCCTTAGCGAACTTGGCCGAATTGATCTTTTTGCACAGGACGATATCCGCCAGCCTGAAGCCCTTGCACGGGCATCTGACCGGGGGACCTGGATTTTTGACGCCTGGGATTACCGATTAAAGCTCCTGAATCCGGGAGGTGGACTACGCCTGGAATCCAACGACCTGCGGCTTGAGCTGAAATCTTCCGCCACGCCAGTGGCGGTTTATGTTGACCGCGGGACGGTCTTGCTCCATTACGCTGATGAAAAGAAACTGGCCGTGTTTACCAATTACGGGCGCTTTGAGCGTTGGGTTAGCTTGCCAGCAGCAGAGCACTTTGGCTGGAGGCCGCCTTACTTAACCGGAAGTTCCGCTGGCGGCTATTGGACCTATAAGGCAGGAAACAAGGAGGCGGGGCCGCAGGTGCAAAGTAAGTTGGAGGGCAAACTCATCGCTGGCCCTGAAGCCGTTTATTACCTCGACAAAGCAGGAATCGTCCGAAATCAAACAATTAAAGCAGAAAATTAAATTAAAAACAATTTGTTTGTTAATGTAATTCGCCCTACATTTGTGTAAAGGCGAAAACAACTAGTTCTCTGCCTTTCACTCAAAAAACAGCCTTGAGAATTGATTTAGTAAATCGAGAGCCGGAATAGGAGCTCTCCCAAAGGTTGCAAAAAATGACTTTAGTATTTAATCGCTTGGTGTCCTTCGCGGGGCGCCACTGGCTTCGCCTGCTTATCATTGGCGTTGCGCTCTTTCTACTATCAGATAAGCAGGTGAATTTTAATCTTCGCCTGGGGTCTCCGCCTCCGGCCAAGTCTATTGTTCCGAGCGGCAGTCCGGCCAGGACTCCGGCTCCAGCGCCTGCGGCGAATTACGAAAAGCCGGTCCTTACCGATGCTGAGCCTAAAGCTGCCCCCGTAGCTCAAGCTTCTGAAAAGGCTGGCTTCCTTGAGCGCTTCAACCTCTTCGGCTCCGGAGAGCCGAGCAAGTATGACCGGCTTACCCGACGGGAAGAGCAGGTAGTTGCTGCCTTCGTTCGTCGCTTCAGTAACGTAGCCCAGGCAGAGCAGGAAAGATTCGGGATTCCGGCAAGCATCACTTTGGCCAGCGCACTACTGTACGGGCAGGCAGGTGATGCACCTGCAGCAAAGACTTATCTTAATTATTTCGCCCTCGGCTGCCAGGATGGTTGGTCCGGTGCCACTGGCCGTATTTCCGGACAGTGTGTCCGTTCCTATGAGAATGCCTGGACAAGCTTCCGCGACCACAGCCTCTATGTGACCTCCGGCAAATTTAGCGCTATGACTCAGTTCAGTGAAACCGACTACCGCCGTTGGGCCGCCGGGCTTGAAGAACTTGGTTTCAACGGTACTGATGACCTTGCTGAGCAGTTGCTGCGAACGATTGATCGGT
>CAYPIM010000060.1:0-24508 GCA_964410795.1 uncultured Lewinella sp.
TGCCACGGCGTAGGGTATCGATGATTTTGATGAACACCTCCTGGAAGATGTCCTCCGCTTGACTGTGGTCTTTGGTGAAAAGGTAGATGCTGGTGTATATCTTTTGTTGGTGGCGGCCGAGGAGTTCCTCGAATGCACGGTCTTCACCAGAAAGGTATTGGGTGATCAGTTCCTGATCGTTTAGCGACTTAAAGTCCATAACTAACGTAATTAAAAAATCTTGGGATTATTCCCGAAGGAAAGCCGTTCAATTCCGGCCTGAGTTAGTGTAGACTTGCTGTATAGGAGTCGCTTTAATTAGAAGGATAAATAGAAGCCGTAGGAAACGGCGATAACCCAAAGATAAGGCAGGCTTTTTCATAATCACAAACTTTAAAGTGTCTGCTGATTGTCTTTAACCGGGTCTTAACGAAAAAAAGAGACGTAACTTTGGCCAGGATGCTAGTATTTGCGCGGCTTGTGGGGCATTTGAGACAAAAGGCAAAATTTTCTTTGTTGGTTGTTTTTTTTTCATCGAGTGCACTTTTTTTGCTAATGTTGTTCAGACTAGGACCGAATAGAGGATAAGAATCTTCCCTCCGGTGGCAACTTTCGATGGTGTTCAGTAGTTTTGCTGGCAGGCATCAGTCGCCAATAAAGGCGGCGATGGAAACCATTCTTCATTTGAGCGAAATTGTACTATCCATCAACGGGGTCGACCCGGTAGCCCTTCTGGGTGAAAACAATAAAAAGTTGAACCAAATCCGGGCCGCTTATCCGGAAAGCACCATAACCCAACGTGGTACTAAAGTTAAGGTTAGCGGAGATAAAAGCCAGGCGCAGCAGATAAAGCATCATTTTGAACTGATGATGCGCTTGCTGGAAGATAACCGGGAGCTTAACAACCAAACAATTGACGACATCCTGGCGGGAGAGAACCCCTTTGTTACAAAGCTTGGAAATGGAGCTTCCAATAAGACCATAGTATATGGACGTAACGGTAAGCCCATAAAGGCCCGGACGGCCAATCAGGCTAAACTGGTTGAATCAGCAGAGAAAAACGATATTGTCTTTGCGCTGGGCCCCGCAGGAACAGGTAAGACCTATACTGCTGTAGCCCTAGCAGTACGTGCGCTAAAAAACAAGGCGGTTAAAAAAATCATCTTAACCAGGCCAGCTGTAGAGGCAGGGGAAAGCCTTGGTTTCCTACCCGGAGACCTTCAGGATAAAATTGATCCGTACTTACGTCCTTTATATGATGCACTCGATGATATGATCCCAGCGGAGAAACAAGCAAAGTTCCGTGAGGACCGTACGATTGAAATAGCGCCTCTTGCCTATATGCGCGGTAGGACCCTTGATAATTGCTTTGTAATTATGGATGAGGCGCAGAATACGACTACCAGCCAGATTAAAATGTTTCTTACACGCCTGGGGCCTTCGGCTAAAGCTATCATTACCGGAGACCTGAGCCAGGTGGACTTGCCGCGCAATCAGCAATCTGGCCTACGTAGAGCGGTGGATCTGCTAAAACCAATCAAAGGAATCGGTACTGTTCGGCTCACCGCAGACGACGTTGTGCGCCACCGATTGGTCAAATCCATCATCAAAGCGTACGATGAGGCGGACGAAGCGGAGGGCCGTGGCCGCTTCGCGGCCCGCCAAAGCAGCACTTTTGAACGCCTCGGCCCTCCCGGTCGAAGCCGAAAAGAGGAGAATTAGCTCTGAAATATTCTTTTTTTAAATGTATTTTTTGAGCTAAAGTGCTTACTAAAGTAAAGAAAGTCAGTAACGTAAGTTGCTGGCTTTCTTTGTTTTATGTTATTTTTTGTCGAAAATAGAATTATTTTCCATGCTTTTGAAGGCCGGAAATAGTTCCAAGGAGATCAATTGGATGACCCGACATTTGTATCAGACAAGAACGAAAGCATAGTGCTTTAAATTACTAAGCACTACAAATAGCCTCGCTCTTACCCATTTTTCACCCTCAATAAAATTTTGTCATGACCGACGATATCATGCTCTGATGCCCAGAGTGTCCCAACTCCTCTATGCCATTTCTTCCGATTTGGTACCAATTCTTCTCAATAATTAACTCCTTCGTTATGAATACTATCCTGAATAGCCTCACCTCCGAACAAGTCGAATTTATCGTCAATGCCTACGGCACTGTAGAAGGCTGGTTCGCTCACTATGGTACAGCCGCACGTATCGCCATTGAAGACATGATGCTTTAGGCATTATTAAAAACCTACTCAGCATCTCAAGTGGTGCTCCTTCTTTCCTCTCAACAATTAATTTCCTTGCTATGAATGCTATCGTAAATAGTCTTACCCCCGAACAAGTCGAACTCATCGTCAATGCCTACGGCACAGTAGAAAGGTGGTTCACTCATTATGCTTCCGCTGCCTCTATCGCTATTGAAGACATGATGTTGTAGGAGTCGCTAATACCTGACTCAGCAGCTAGAATGGTTGTCCTTCTTTCTTCTCAATAATTAATTTCCTTTGCTATGAATACTATCGTAAACAGTCTCACCCCCGAACAAGTCGAACTCATCGTCAACGCCTACGGCACAGTAGAAAGGTGGTTCACTCATTATGCTTCCGCTGCTTCTATCGCTATCGAAGACATGATGCTTTAAGCTCTAAGACGGAC
This sequence comes from uncultured Lewinella sp., assembly GCA_964410795.1. Taxonomy (GTDB): domain Bacteria; phylum Bacteroidota; class Bacteroidia; order Chitinophagales; family Saprospiraceae; genus Neolewinella. The sequence goes on from CAYPIM010000060.1 coordinate 2,638, forward strand.
TTTCCTTCTGCCAGGCCTGTACTCCAAGTGCGAAAGAAGAATATGCCAAAGGTCCTCGTAAGGTATGATCTCTGTATTGTTCAACTTTGACCAATCAGTAGTGTCCTTTAACTTTCCAAAGGTGTATTTCCCTTTTTCAATAGCCCGTTGTTGGTTGAAGTTTACTTTAATAACAACCAATAAGAGTTTGAAAAATGCGTCATTGCGCCGATTTTCATCATTTTTTAAGTAGCGTTTACAGTAGGTATTCAGTGCGTCCGTACGATCCATCATTGCATCGTACCTTCCTAAGACAATGAAGTATAAAGCCTGAATAACCAAAATTTGAATATTAACACCTCTCTTCTCCCGACCAAAAGAAGGTACATTATTAATGAACCTACTAGTACGGAATTTACGCAGAACCGGCCAAGAAGCATCCGGGGTAATTTCACCAGAAACTAGTAAGAGGTTTATTGCAGCCTCTAGAATTACCCAGTATTCAGCATGCCGTGGCGTTAGTAGACGCTTGATACTGCTTTTGTCAAGTGCAACAAATTCACGGTAAGCGAATTCGTAGTTTTTTGTTCGTAAGCCAAGCTTGATGGCATACTCCACTAACTTCAACTCGTGCATTGACTTTGGCGTTATCTGCAACCGCGCTGAAGCGATCTGCTGCTTACCCATTTCAAAGTCGTTAAGTTTTATTGCGCAGTCTACCCGCTCCAGCGCCAGAATACTCAAAACTGTTTGGCTTACCCCTCTACATTTTATCAATACATCCCTTCCTTGTTCTGAAACCTGAATGGCCTCTCGGTATTCTCCCCGAAGAATACATCCCCGCATCTTCATTCCAATAAACATCCCCTGAAGTTGGGAAACACTTGGATAGGCTTTTGCGATAGGAGTGCATATTTCTGCATAGTGGCCCGCCCGTTGGCCAGTTGTTGCCGGAGATTCTCGCTGCGCATAAATTGAATTACGAATTTCCCGATAATAACCGCTTATAGTGTTAAGATCAAAAGCCGCCTGGCTATAGTAGCGATGAAGCTCATTGTAGTACTCAAACAACTTTTGATTGTAGGCAACTCCCAAATGTAATGATGCAAGAATGTCGGTTAGCCCTTGATTCAAGGGGATAATTTCATAAGACTTGACATTCTTAAAGACCACCACCGCGATATCTCGAGCAACTTTATAGGCTCGCTTTCCAGCCAAAACCCTGAGTAAGGCCAAGTGCTGATATCCGTGTTGATAAGCCTCCTCATAGGTTGTATAGGAAGGGTTTCGAATCTCTTGCATCATGAAGGCTTCTAAAAGAATATTCCTTAAGCGTGTACGCAGCGCCTTGTATTTGGCGTGCTCTGGTGTGGCGTCTTTACCATAGATCTTTCTGGCGATCTGCTCTTCGGAGTATTTCCCTGTTCGAACAAGCTTGTAGAGCTGCTTGATTAGAGAGTCTCCGGTAGAAGTTTTGAAGAACCTATTAACGGATCTAGAACTACACAACTGATTTAATTCGAAAATGATGCTCATAGTTGTAAAAATACAGCCAAAAAAAGCAAAATTCAAATTTGTTAATTATTTGATTGTCAGGTGTTTGTGTTTTTTAAGGCCTTTAAAAGTGTAATTCTACACCGTTTTCAAACCTGTTTTATGATCCTAAATATGCCTTAACACCCCAATATCTTTGTCATTGTAAGAACGAAACACCCTATATCCATTAACGCTTAAGTGGCAATTTCTGCCAAGATTTATTGTGTTTGTTTATAGTGTCTCTTTTAAAAAGTGTTGTTCATAGTATTTCAGTCAGCGATGTTTCAGAGGGTACTGTATTTACAGTATTGACATTTAGCCTGACGCGCCATGATGGAACGGTGAAAAAGAAGAGTTTTGGGAAATCCCTAATCTTCTTTTCACTGCGCCACATGGCGCTTTTTTTTGAACCCAATCCTACCTTTCACTTCCTCTCTTCTTTATGCGATCGGGCTGAAAGTGATCAGAAAAGAAGAAGAAGTTCTTGATTGGCACAAAGAAAAAACCAGCCTTCCGCAACGGGAAGACTGGTATAAAAATACGTTAGTAATCTTTAAATCGTATGTTTTTAACTTTTAAACTGCCACCGGGCGCTTGCCAATGATGGCTTTGAGCTTTTTCCTCGCAAGGAAAATACGACTCTTTACCGTTCCGATTGGAATGTTCAGATGGTTGGCAATTTCTTTGTATTCATATCCACGGTAGAACATAAGGAAAGGTACCCGGTAAATCTCGTTGATCATTGCCAGCTTACCCTGTAGTTCCTGGAGGTGGATGTTAGCCTCTCCACCATTTGCTGTAGCAGCTTTGTTTTCTACTGCGTAAAGGAAGTTCTCCACAGGTTCATTAACGTGTTTGCGGTTCTTCATTTTGCGGTAACGGTTGATGTAGGTGTTGCGCATGATCGTAGATGACCAACTCTTAAAATTAGTGCCGATGGCAAATTTGTCGCGGTGCTTATAAGCTCGGAATGTTGTTTCCTGAACAAGGTCCTGAGCATCCTCGTAATTGCGAGTCAGGCGAAGTGCGAAAGCGAAGAGGATATTTTCAAGGCGGCTCATCTCGGCCACGAATTGTTGATTGGTCATAATTATAGGTTTTATAGAGTAGAAAGTATCTGTGGTTGAAAGAGATTGTTAAATGAGAGACGCCAAAAGCTTATCAAGGACCGTGCCAAAGTTTTAAGTGTCTGTTGTTCAGCAAGTTGTGTGTTTTGCCTCTTTTGAGTCTTTACGGATATTTCGTCCGTTCGCGAAATACAGTAAGCCAGGGCACCTTTGGGCTTCCGTCCGTTCCGTTTCTTTACAAAATGCGGCCGGTCGTTGAAAAAAAAACTCCGCTCCCTTGTAAACACCAACGGAGAAAGTACCTTCTATACTCGCAAAACGGCCCGGACGCATTAACTTGCCGTCATTGGCTGACTTTAGATTCAACCCGATCACCGGAATGGCCATCAAAGCAATGAGCAAACTAAATACAATCGAAGACCGTCAAATTGCCGAAGTCCTAAGTCACCAGGGCCTGACGGTCATCCTGGTGTCCTCTCCCTGGGATGGTAACGGCATCATTCTTCGTGGCATCCTTGAAGGGTTCACCAGCCGCTACCGCTCGGTGAACTTTTGTTTGGCAGACTATGAAGAGTCTCCTCGCTTAGCACGGTTGTTCAATTTACTCTCCCCTCCCGGAATCCTTTTCGTTAAAGACGGCGAGATGGTACAAAGAATTACTGGCCCCGTCAGCGCAGGGCGAATCGAAGAACTAATTGCTGACGCTTAAGCTTGAAGCGAATGATTACCCTGGTACACTGCCTAATACTATGGCAATACCACCTGATTTACTTTTAACCATGAACCTGACCTGATTATGGACACCGATATCTTTAAAGTATTTATTCTAGAAGATCAACAACTTGACCTCGAACTTAATAAAAGACAGGTACGAAAGTACCGACCTGATGTGCTCTTTGCTGTCGCTCGAAACCGTACAGAATTTCGAGAAAAGCTTGTCGATTTTCAGCCAGATATTGTTCTGTCTGATTACAACCTGCCGGATATGAATGGCCTGGATGCACTATTATACGTAAGGGAGCACCTAGACGGAACTCCATTCGTCTTTATAACCGGGGTACTGAACGACGAAGAAAAAGTAGCCGATACAATTCTTAAGGGGGCTTCGGGATACCTTCTTAAGGATAACTTGAAGAAGTTGCCCGAGCTCTTAACTACCGTTGTTGCGCAAAACAGCCAGATTATGCAACAGCGAGAACGCGACTGGGAGCGACGGAAGACCAACCAGACCCTTCTGGCGAAGACCATTGCAGAACTTCGTGCATCAGATTTTTCCGCACAGAAAGAAATCCTTAGTGCTTTGCAAAAAGTAGCGGACAACCTTAGTTAAACCAGTTTACAGTTTAAACAGGCAGATTAGTCGGTGATTTCCGTTCCTTTCTCGATAAATTTGCCTTGCAACGAACAAAATCGGAGGGATAAGCGGTTTATATACGGACCAACACGTTTAGTGGTGGCTTTTAATCCCAACTAGAATTTCCAATAATGAATAATTACAGCAACGATAACTCAAAAGGATGGGCACTTGGTTTCGGACTTCTCGCCGGAATCGCCATCGGTTATTACCTCAACTCTAACGAAGGCCGTGCCGCTCGCCGTAAGGCTGCAGTTCGTTTTGATGAGTACGGAAACCAAATTTCTGAGTACAGCCAGGAAGTAAGCCAGCAGGTTTCTGAGCGAGCCAATGCTTTAGCTGATGACGCAAAGGCGAAATACGAAGAAGGTAAAGAGTGGGCCGGTAATACTGCCGATTCTATCAAGTCTACCATCAACGAAAAAACTACCGCGCTAAAAACTACTGCTACCGAAACGGTGAACACCGTAGAGGAAAGCTTCAAACGTGGTGTCGAGAAAGCGAAGTCTAAAGTGAATGCCACAAAGGCCTAAGCTTCTTCGCCTTCGCCGGTTTTGGCAATAGGAGTCATCCCAAATATTTGGTGAAAATGATCATGTTCTGTACAGAATTGCATCATTTTTAGCGGTCAGCAGGCAGCATTCAGGAAAAGCGGGCTGAATGCTGTCCGCTGACCGCTTTTTTATGACGAACTCCGGCTTACGAACGTGAGAAAGCCCTAGAAGCGCGGACTAAAACAGGGAAGGCTCCATGTTGCCTTTTCTATAGTCTCCGTTATTGATTCATCGGGAACAACCCAATACACATGCACGCAAAAGAAGAACTGGCCGAACAGATAGGGGAAGCATATGGCTACATAAGCGAAATGCTCGATCATAAAATAGAAGAGATGAAACTCTCGGCGGCAGAAAAATCCGCACTCACGGTCTCTAAGGTGCTTACTGCAGTTGTAATGACCCTTTTTGGTGTTGTTATGTCCACTTTCGGCCTTATCTCTTTGGCTTTTTACTTTGCCGGAGACATGCAGAGTACCGCACGTGGCTTTGGTATTGTAGCGCTCATAATGCTGGCTTTACTAGTTTTGGTCTTCCTGCTTCGTCGCTACATCATCGTTAATCCGACGGTAACCAAAGTAATCCAGTTGTTCTTTTCCGAAACGCCTAAAGAAATTTCAAATGAGCAAGGCCAGTAACATTAGCAGCCTATCTGAATTGCGCAACCGGCGCGACGAAATCAAAGCGGAACAAGAGGCCGCCCGTCAGGGCCTCACTTCAACCCTCGCGGCTGCCCCGGCCAAGGCTAAAGAGTACGCTTTGGAAGATTTGGCTTTGCCAGCACTTGGTATCGGACTGGCTATTTACGTTGGCTACCGCGTACTCCGACCCCGGAAACAGCGGGGGCAGGAACCGGAGGCACCCGCTCCTCCTCCTCAACACTTGCAACAGCCGCAAAGAGCCGAGGTTGCTACTGCTCCCATTGCGCCGTCTCCGCGCCGGGCTCCGACACCCCGGGAGCCCCGCCCCGTAAGGACCAGTAAAGTGGCGAAAAGTAGCTTTGATTTCTCCAAACTTATTTCCGTTGGTAAACTCCTCATACCCGCTGCTCAGGCTATTGTTAGTGCGGTTCAGGATCAACAGACCAAAGGGAAAGGCAACTAGTAGTTTAGGGAAGCAAAGCAATAGGGCGCGGCCGCAGGTGCAAGGAAAGGTTTTAAATACTCCTCATGGGCGAGTGGGCTATGCCCCGAGAAAAATGCTGGGGTATACACTCAGGGCAATTGCAAAGCCCAGTGTTCGCGGTGGGCTAACCGAATGCCTAGTGGTATTCGGTCCAATCCATCGCTATACGTCGTATAGCAATGGGTTGATCGAAGCCGAAGGCTCAAATCAGCCCTTCTCGAATTTTAACGACTTTGCGATTACCCTGGTTATACACGGGTTATAAGCAAATGCTATCCCTGCCATTGCCTACCTTAGCGCCGTGCCTCAGAAAGTCCTCATCGTTCGCTTTTCCTCCATCGGAGACATCGTCCTTACTACTCCGGTCATTCGATGCCTTAAGCAGCAGACCAATTACGAAGTTCACTTCCTTACCAAACGTTCGTTTGCAGCTACCCTCAAAGGCAATCCCTATATCGATAAGCTCTGGACGATCAAAAAAGACATAAATGAACTCTCTGAAACCCTACTGACTGAAGCTTACGCCTGGATCATCGATCTCCACGGAAACCTGCGTACCCGGGAGTTAAAAATAAGACTTTCCTTTAACGCAATTCGGCACCTGCGCCCGCGCCCGCATAGCCGAACTTTTCCTAAACTCAACTTTCAGAAGTTTCTCCTCACGCGCTTCGGGATCAACCGAATGCCAGATATTCACATCGTAGATCGGTACCTAAAAACAGTGCGCCACCTCGGCGTAACCAACGATGGTAAAGGCCTGGACTATTTCATCAGCCCGGAAGATGAAGTAGACCTGGAAGCCGCTGAACTGCCTAAGAAGTATACAGCGTTTGTTATCGGGGCCGCTCATGCGACCAAGCGTTTAACTCCGCCGCAAATGACTGAATTCTGCAGCAACGCGCGTCAGCCCGTTATCCTACTTGGCGGCCCGGCTGAAGCAGAAGAAGGTGCAGAAATTGCAGGAGGTCTTGATCACGTACATAACGCTTGTGGTCGCTTTAATCTTGGCGGTTCAGCAGACCTGGTTCGCAAAGCTGCAATGGTTGTTACTCACGATACGGGACTGATGCACATTGCAGCTGCTTTTCGAAAACCTATCATCAGTGTTTGGGGGAATACAGTGCCCGACCTCGGGATGTATCCTTATCTGCCCGGCCAGGAGGCATTGGAAAAAAGCCGACGCCGTGAAGTCGCAGGACTTTCGTGTCGGCCTTGTTCAAAAATCGGTCACCAGGAATGCCCGAAGGGGCATTTTCGTTGCATCCTTGATCAGAATATTGAATCCTGGAGCGAGCAGCCTCCGGCAGCGATATCGGAATAAATCGCCTCCGGTTTAACTAATACGTTGCAGCAGTCCTTCTGCCAGCAGCCTCAAGACCTGCTTAACTTCATCACTTCCCTCCGCTTCATCCAGGTGAGCATAGGCCTCTTCCTGAAATTTATCCCGCAGTTCCGCAACGGCGGCAGGAATACCGACGGAGTTCATCAGTTCGGTAACGCGGCTTACTTTCTCCGCGGGGTCCGCCGGGCTCGCTTCGAACCAACGGTTGAGTTCTTCTCTGCCTTCAAGATCAAGGAGTTCGATGGCCTTTAGGAAGAGAAAGGTCTTTTTGTTTCGGATAATGTCGTTACCCTTGAGCTTACCGGTGCTGACGCTGTCGCCGAAAGTGTCCAGCAGGTCATCCTGGAGTTGGAAGGCAAGTCCGGTTAGGCGGCCGAAGGCATAGAGGTGATCTGCATTGGCCTGGCTGGCACCAGCGGATAAGGCGCCCATCTCCAGTGCACCACCGAGTAGGACCGCTGTTTTTAGCTCGATCATCTTTAGGTACTCCTCAATGGTTACGTCATTGCGGACTTCAAAGTCGACATCGTACTGTTGGCCTTCGCAGACACCAGTAGCTACTCGGTTGAAGGTGCGAAGCAAGGCCGGAAGGACCGTCTTATTCGGTACCTGACAAAGGTGTTGGTAAGCCTGAATAAGCATAAGGTCTCCACTGAGGATGCCAGTGTTGACGTCCCATTTTTCGTGGACGGTCGCCTGGCCGCGGCGGATGGGGCTGTCGTCCATAATGTCGTCGTGCAGCAAAGTGAAGTTGTGAAAGACTTCAACAGCCAGGGCAACGTGCATGCTTTGGTTCAGGTCTTTGTCGCCAAACATTTGGGCAGCCAGTAGGGCTACAATGGGGCGAATACGTTTGCCGCCTAGGTCGAGAATATAGTCAATCGGAGCGTATAGGCCACGCGGTTCCTGATTGGTGAAGGTGGCGCGTAATTCTGAAATAAAGCGTTCGCGTAGTTGGGCGATTTGGTCTGGCTGGTTGGGCATGTCGCAAAAGTAATAACTGAAAATTGGACGAAAGAAGAAGGTTTTTGCCAATAGGACGGCATCGTTGTATCCTTTGTTTTTGCTAAAATACGACGGTCTTTCTTACCGCACTTTGCACCTGCGTCCGCGCCCACTAAAACAATCTTCCTGCCTGGTACGTAAATAAACCCATGACCCAAGACCTAATCATCATCGGCGGCGGCCCCTCCGGCATCAATGTCGCCATCAGCGCTCAAAAGGCTGGGTTGAACTACCTGATCCTTGAGAAAGGAATGGTAGCTAACAGCCTGTTCAACTTTCCGGTCAATATGACCTTTTTTAGTACCTCTCTGAAGTTGGAGATCCACAATATTCCCTTCATCAGCCACCGGGATAAGCCAACGCGATCTGAAGCACTGGAATACTACCGCCGCCTGATCCAGAGCCAGGACCTTAATATTAGTCTCTACGAAGAAGTCCGCTCGATGGCACGCAATAAAGACGGGAATTACACCATTGAAACCTCGAAGGGGCGCCATGAAACCCGCGCGGTATGTGTTGCTACCGGTTTCTACGATACTCCGGTCTTGATGAATGTACCTGGGGAAGATTTGCCAAAGGTAAAGCACTATTACGACGATCCCTACGCCTACATTCGCCAAAACGTACTAGTAGTCGGTGCCGCCAACAGTGCCTGCGATGCCGCCCTGGAGTGCTACCGTAAGGGCGCAAATGTGACGATGGCAGTGCGCGGCGCAGAAATCTCTCCCCGCGTTAAGTACTGGGTGAAGCCAGACATTGATAACAGGATTAAAGAAGGAAGTATTAAGGCCCATTTCAACACCACGATCTCCGCAATTCGGGAAAATGAGGTAGAATTGCAAATGCAAGACGGGCTGGTGACGATCCCAAATGATTTTGTGCTCGCACTCACGGGCTATCAACCCAATTATCCCTTATTCGAAGCCCTGGGCCTGGCCATTGGCGATGATGATGCCTGTAAGCCCATCTTTAACCCCGACACATTGGAGACTACGCAACCAAATGTTTACATGGCGGGCGTTGCCTGTGCTGGCCTGACTACTAATAAGTTGTTCATTGAGAACACCCGTGATCATGGAGAGATCATCATTAGTAGCATTGTTCGTCGGCGGGCGGAAGCAGTCTTGTGAAGAAGTAAAGGTTATTTATTCGTTCATCGTTAGAGGCTCCTGTTTCGTCGATCTAACTTTAACCGCAAATCACCAGGCTATATCTATGTAGTAAATTAAAATAGATACAATGCCTAAGTCCTTATCTTCCATCATCGCCGGGTTTTCTGGCACGAAAGCAATCCTTAACTTCATGATTGAAAAAGCTAACTCGTTGCCAAAAGCTGATAGATTGCTTGAAATCATGGAAGAATCAATCTCTAAAATGCCCGAAGAGAAGCGGGCTGAAGCCCAACGAAAATTGGACGAACTCAAAGACGACTTCTTAACCAACGAAGAATTCCAAGAAGCAATTGATCACATCACCCACAAAATCGATCCAGAAAACCTGAATGAAGAAGAACTGGAAGAAGTTGGGGACTACATAGAACGAGAATTACAGACGGAGCAGTAAAGCGCATTCGGCAGTGCTGTGATCTTGCAGGCACTGAAAAACGAATTAAAAAAGCCTCTCCATCCAAAGGAAGGAGAGGCTTTTTAATTCGTAAACCCGACTGAACTTCTAGCCGAGGCGCTTGATGTGCTGGGCGAGGCCAGACTTCAGGTTCGCAGCTTTGTTGGGGTGGAAAAGGTTGCGCTTAGCAAGACGGTCAATCATGCTGAAAAGAGCAGGTAGCTGCTTTTCGGCCTCGGCCTTGTCTTCCATTTCACGTACTTTCTTGAGTGCAGTACGGGTAGATTTCTTGTAGTAGCGGTTGTGAAGACGCTTCTTTTCGTCCTGACGAATACGCTTCTTTGCTGACTTATGATGTGCCATTTTCTTCTGTTTTAGAATTCAGGGGTCCGAATTGGTCCGCAAAGGTACGGGTAATGTTCCATTTATACAATGAACAGGTTTAAACTTTTCTAATTGACCTGAGCGTACCCGATTTACCTTACCATTAGCTTTCGAACCGACTTGCCCGTTCGGAACCAATACACGCCTGCTGGCAGTTGGCTCACGTCAAGTATTAATTCGTTGTTAGCCCAGGAGGACTGAACGTTGAGCTGCCGGCCATCCGCAGCGGATAGAGACCAACCATCGACTGAAGTAAGACCTTGTATTGTCAGAATATTACTTGCAGGGTTAGGGGTAAGCGTTAAATCTCTTTCGCTGAAGCGAACGGTCCGGAGTGGGCTGAAGCTGGTGCTGCCATCGAGATCTACGATACGAAGACGGTAGGTACGTTCAGGGGAAAGCCAGGGGCGATCATCAGTAGAAGCATAAACGGCGTGCCGATTTTGGGCTGGCACCCGTGCTACCTCTAAAAATTGGCCATTGTTGATGGCAGCTTCGATGGCGAAGTGACTCAGCGCTGATTCAAAGGATGTTTCCCAGTGCAGCGCAACCTCGCCTTTCGCGTCAGGGGTTGCACGGAAGGACAACAGCTCTGCGGGGAGTACAGCGGATTTTACGTATACGGCGTAGGAGCGAGCGGGGACGTCAATCTGTAACCGCCCGTCAGCGTCGGTGGTGGCCATGGTGTTAAATGCATTGCCGGTCAGATCCGTAAATTCCAAAGAATTAAGGCTTCCTCCCCGAGTTACGGGAATATCGATGGCGTGGTTGACCTTCAAGGTTTGATTGCCGTAGTTGATGGCTACCACCACTTCCGCTTCACCGGTAGTGCCGCCTCCACTGATTTGGAAAATCAGGGCGTCGTTGGGGCCGCCACTTTGGTAGTCGGCGCCAAAGGGCGTACCGAACCGGTTCAGGTATTCTAGATCTGAGGCACCAAAAATATGCTCTTTATGTATGGCGATTAGTTGAGCGACCTCCGTTTGGAGGTTGAAGACTGGTGCGTTAGGGATGGTTGTCCCGAAAAGATCTGGATAAAATACGGTTGGGACGCCAAGTTGGTTGTTGGTCAGGAGGTAGGCGTAACCAAGCAAAGGATCGTTCTGGATCGGTTCTCCTGGCCCCCGGAAGTCGTGGTTATTAACGAAGGTTACAACGTTGAATCCGGAAAGTCCGTTGTCGTATAATGAGGAGTTGAAGACATTTCTTTTGTCGTACCCACTGTTGTCGGAAGCTTCTTTTAGTGCATTGCGCAGACTGAAATCAAAGATTCGAACCAGGGAAGTACTGCTGGTAATTTCGGCGTTGACCGCATCTACCCAGCCTTTCAGCAGGTTCGGATTGCCGTCAAAGAATTCACCTACTACCATCCCCGGGTTCTGCCCTCTGCTGGCCAGGTCGTCTAATAACTGTGCTACGAAAGATGGAGGAAAATGCTTGATGGCGTCCATCCTAAGTCCGCCAAATCCAACGTCGTTAAGCAACCAGTTTGTCCAATTGTTATAGGTTGTTTTGGTCGACTGTTCCTCCTGAACAACATCATAGAAAAAGAGCGGACTGTCAAAATCTCCGGCCATAAAAGTAGTACTGGTATTGGCGGAGTTGGGTCGAAAGTTTTCGAAGTTCATGGCGCCTTGCCCGCTGGGTAAGGCCGTGAAATCTGTGTAGGTCTGGATTTTAAGATCGGTAAGATTGATATTAAAGCCCTGGCTGCCGTTTGCTGACTCATAATAAATGTCATAAACCCGGTGGTCAGAATATCCACTGTTAACGTTCGTCATGAAGATAAGGAGATCATCTCCCGCGGGATTAAAATCGCTGGCCGTAATGGTCAGCTTAAACTCGTCGGTATAGCAACCGCTGAAGTCAAATAAGGTCGCGGTCATATCCTGGTCCAACAATACGGTGTTGTTGGGCTGACCACAGTCACCACCACCGTTTGGCTCGTTCTCTGATATTGGGGCCGAAGCTGTTCCCGCTACACCTTCTACGGTGGCATGAAACCGATACTGGTTTGGGCCATAGCCTTGGGTTTTAGAACTAATTTTGATGAAATAGTCGCCGGCACCATAGGTGCCGCCAAGGGGAAGCCGTAACCGGTAGCGGTCTGAAGGGAAAGGTTGCTTACCGTTGCCATTGAAATGGTTTTCGATGTATGCTTTTACCGCCGGATTGTCTTCGGGCATTCCACCATCACGATGGTTATAGACCACATCGGCCACTGCTTCCATACCTTCAGCATTAAGGGATGAAATGAGGGCGTCTACTTCGGCTCTGGTTCCAAAACCGGTGCGGCCTAAGCCATATTCGCCAAGGTCGTAGAGGTCTTGCGGGTCGTAACCATTAGAGCAGGCTCCGAAGCTTGCCCGCGAAGCGGGCGGAAGCCAGACATAGGTAAAGCCTGCGTTGGCTAAGTCAGTGACCTTCCCGTTCAGGGTCGTAGTCCAGTTAGGGCCTGAATAGCCATTGCAGCCATCTTTATCGTAGTCCCAGTACCAGCCCTGAAGCATGAAATCCTGGGCAGAGAGGGAGTAGCCGCTAAATAGCAGCAGAATGAGTAGAGTGAATTTTTGCATGTTACTTTTCGAGAATAAAATTCATGGGGGTATACCCCATATATAAAGTGCTAATATAAGGGTTGTCCAACCCTCCTTGCAATTGAATACAATCAATGCACCTGCGTTCGCGCCATATTTGTGCTGCTATTTATTTTATTAGTCCCCCTATTTTGAAGTTTATTAACCCACTTTAATTCTGTTCTTCCCCAGCAAGTAAGAAATATGTAATTTAGTGGCCACGACCAGGCACGATATCTCTTTTTTTGGTATCCGCCGTTTACCAGCTTATAATCTTAAACTCGAAAAGTAACATGCAAAAATTATATTTATTACTGGCGCTCTGCCTGAGCGCCTCAACGGCCCTTATTGGCCAAGACGCGATCATTGGCCAAGGATTTGCTAATGGCTTTAATAACCCGGGAGACATTGTCTCTTTCGGTGCTTCTTTTGGCGGCAGCCGTATCCTAACTAGTCAAAGTAACAGCACCGGCGATCGATTCTTTCGGTTGGTTCGGGGTGGGGGAGACAATACAGAATTTGGCCCTGCGGCAACCTGCCCGTCCAACGATCAATTCATTACTGGCAACACCGGTAACGTATTTAATGGCGTAGGAGGTTGCGGGAAGGCCTTCGCCATCAACGTGCCGAATACCACGGATTTTTACGTCTTCAAAACGCCGGACGCTAATTCGACGACCCAATTCATGTTCTTCCAACTCGAAGGACCAATTGCGACCGTAACCAGCACCAACCAGCTTCCGGCCGCCGATGGAGCAGGTAAGGTAGCATCGAACACCCCCGTTGTGGTTACTTCCCTTACCGATGTGTCTTTACCAAGTGGTCAGGTAGCTTACCTCCGTTACACTACGAACGGTTTCGGGATGTCTACGGTAATTCCGATGATGGAATTACCGGGTGCGTCCCGCGGCGCTTTTTCAAGCACCCTCCAGGCTACGATCCCGGGCCAGCCAGACGGCACTACTGTAGAATACTACATCTTTACGACCGGAGATGCTGTCGCCCCACTTAGTGACGGCGTCGACGCTGATTACCGAACCATAAATGGAGATAATAACGGCGGTGATAGCGTTAGCGGTGTTGGCGGAAGTAATTATAGTTACACCACCGATGCTGCACTTCCGGTTACCTACCTGAACTGGACCGGAACACGCCGGAAAGCACAACTGGTGTCGCTAGCCTGGGCCACAGCTTCTGAAGATCAGGCTAGTCATTTCTCAATAGAGTGCAGTACCAACCAGGGCCGGAACTGGACGCCACGTGGTAGTCTTGCAGCCGAGAATAATGCGAACGGTGCCGCTTATGTTTTTACTGATCAAAATGCTCCTGCCGGAGACCTTCAGTACCGACTGCGACAAACGGACCTTGACGGTACAGCTCATTTCTCGACCATTATCTCCATTCCTGCCTGGCAGGATGATGTACGCTTTTGGCCGCAACCGGTTGGTAACGGTTTGCTTAATCTTTCCGCACCGGAACGCTACGTTGGCGGAACTGCGGAACTGCTTGGTGTAGATGGTCGTAGGATAAAAACCTTTGACCTTGTCCAGGAAGAACAAAGCCTCGAGTTTGATGTGCCGATCAAAGGCGTATTTATACTGCGCCTTACCGATCGTAATGGCAAGTCGACTTTAGAGAAAATTGTTGTTCAGTAAAGACTCATTGAGTTTCTCTAAACTAAAACCGCCCGATCAACAACTTGCTGATCGGGCGGTGTTATTTGAAAGCATTTACGGCTATGGTATAACCTAAGCATTCTTAAATTTCTTCATGGCCTCGGTCAGGCGCGGAAGTACCTCAAAGAGGTCACCCACTACACCGTAGTCAGCGGCTTTGAAGAAGGGAGCTTCGGGATCCTTATTGACCACTACTATAGTCTTGGAACTATTGACGCCGGCAAGGTGCTGAATAGCTCCGCTGATACCAGCGGCGATGTAGAGGTTAGGGTGGATGGCAACACCGGTTTGCCCAACGTGCTCGTGGTGAGGGCGCCAGTCGCTGTCAGAAACCGGACGGCTACAGGCGGTAGTTGCACCGAGTACATCGGCCAGATCGGTGATCACGCCCCAGTTCTCCGGGCCTTTAAGGCCGCGACCTCCAGAAACAACAAGTTCCGCTTCGGGTAGGGGAGTAATGCCTTCGGCACGTTGGGTGCTGATCACTTTTACTTTTGGAGCGGGTAGGTCCACACTAATGGTTTCTACCCCCACTGCACTACCACTTTCTTCTACGGGGATAGAGTTACCGACCAGGCTAATGACCTTTGTGTCCGTAAGGATCTCTACATCGGCGAAAGCCTTACCGGAAAAGACCGCCTTACGAACGGTGAATTTTCCACCGTCAACGACGGGAATGGCCTTTACGCCCGGCGCGGAGCCAGCGTCGAGTCGGGCCGCTAAGCGGCCGGTGAGGTTCTTGCCGGTACTGTTATGGGAAAGTACAATCACCTTAGCACCCAGTTGCTGTGCTGCTCCGGCGATCGCAGCTGCGAAAACGCCACTGTCGAAACCTGCGAGAGCCGCATCTGCAACATTACACACCTTACTCGCGCCAAACCGACCCAGGTCACCTGCGTCTTGTACCTCGCCAAGTGTAAGTGCTACACAATCGGTACCCATGGCCGCAGCCGTCTTAGCACCATAAGTGACCACCTCGTGGGCGGCTTTCTTAAATTTTCCGTTGGTGGCTTCTGCGAATACCAATACCATCGTTTTATATTTTAGCGTCAGCCCGTACTCGGGGCCAACTGGTTTTTTAATTATTATGTTGGAGCTGTACTATGAGGGCTCCAATATCTTCCCTCTTCCAAGGAGAGGGGCCGGGGGGGAGGGGGCCTCCCACGTGCGGCAGCAACTACATTACTACCAAACTACACTACTAAATTACCTTAGCTTCTTCGTGTAGCAAGCGTACCAATTCTTCCATATCCTCCGGGTCAACCAGCTTTACGGCCGATTTTGCAGGAGGGAGCTCGTAACTGGCAACTTCGGTTGTCGCAGGAGCCGCTACCGGTTCAACAACCTTGAGTGGCTTACGCTTGGCCATCATGATTCCGCGCATATTCGGGATGCGTTGTTCCGCCATGCCCTTTGCTGAGCTTACACACAACGGAGTATTCACTTCTACAACTTCCACACCACCTTCAATGTCACGGGTAATAGTAGCGGTACTGCCGTCCATTTCCAACTTGCTTGCTTCGCCGACGTAGGCGGTGTCAAGAAGCTCAGCTACCATAGCACCTACCTCCGATCCGTTGTAGTCAATCGTTTCTTTACCGAAAAAGATAATGTCATAGCCAGCGGCCTGAGCGGCAATTTGCTTGGCAATGTAAAGGCTTCCTCCATCCTCGCTGTTTACCCGGATGGCATCATCGGCTCCAATGGCAAGACCTTTACGAATCACGGAATCGTTTTCGGCTGGACCAACATTCAGAATCGTGACGGAGCCGCCGCCAGCTTCTTTTAATTCCAGGGCACGAACAAGGGCATACCACTCATCATAAGGGTTCATGATGTACTGAATACCGCCTTTGTCGAGGTCAGTTTTATCAGCCGTCAGCTGAATCTTTGTGGTGGTTTCTGGCGTCTTACTGACGCAAACAAGCATTTTCATAAGCTTCGGTTAGTTACGTTTAGGGCTGGCGCTATTCCCTACAATCTAAAAGTCCAACAAGCTATTGTGGGCGCGGGCGCAGGTGCAATGAAGAACCCGCTGAGAGCAAAAAAGGTTAAAGAGTCCGCTCTCGGGCCGCAAATATAGGCCCCTGAGAACGGCCAGGAAAGTCATTCTAGCGAATTTTCGCTAGAAAAGATGAGGTGATGTCATTTATTCCATAAATTTTACGTGCAAAAAACACCTTTAGCCCAGCTTTTTTGCGGAACTTTGTCTGAATTTATGACGCGGGACTGTTTGTGCCTTACTACACAGTAACTTAAATTTCATGTGAGGCCTTCACCACGTCCCTCTTGCCGCGCCGATCAACCAATACCATGAGCAACTTTTCTCATCTTTCCAACGCCAATCCTCGATACATCGAGAACCTCTATCAGCAGTTCATCACTGATGCTGATTCTGTAGACCAGAGCTGGAAAGATTTTTTTCTGGGTTTTGAATACGCTACCGAAGGAACCAACGGTAGTACACAACCGAATAAAGCGGCTCTGCCAAAAACCAGTGATGGTGGTATTGACTGGAGTCACGTAGAGAAGGAGCTTAGTGTCTTCGCCCTCATTAAAGCATATCGGGTTCGTGGACACGTTGATGCTACCATTGATCCGATTAATGTTTTTGATGACCCCGACGCTGTGTTGGACCTCGCTAGGTTCAGCCTTTCCGAGGCTGATCTAAGTACCGTCTTTAAAGCTGCTCAGCAGCTTAATTTGCCCCCCAGTCCGCTTAGTGAAATCATCGCTCAGCTCGATCGTATCTACCTCGGCAATATCGGCTTTGAATGTGATCACATCTTTAGTCGTGAAAAACGCCGCTGGCTACGGGATCGGATCGAAAAACGTGACCCGGCCAACCCTTACAACCTCACCGAAAATGACAAAAAGCACATCCTTAGTCGCCTAACGGACGCAGTCACCTTCGAAGATTTCCTGAAATTAAAGTACGGGGCTACCAAACGTTTCGGCCTAGAGGGTGGTGAATCCGCCATTGTAAGCCTTGATACGATCATCAACCGCGCAGCCGAAAAGGGCGTTGAAGAAGTTATTATTGGCATGGCGCACCGTGGGCGCCTCAACACCCTGACCAACATTATGAACAAAAGCCTGGAAAGTATCTTCCAGGAGTTCGAAGGCGCTACCCCAGATGATGTCAAAGGAGACGGAGACGTAAAATACCACATGGGCTACCGAGGTAGCCTGGATACTCAGAATGGCAAACAGGTAAAGGTCGAGCTCGCCCCAAACCCTAGCCACCTCGAAGCCGTTGCTCCAGTTGTTGAAGGCTTCGCTCGCGCCAAAGCTGATATGCAGTACGGAAACGACTACGACCGCATCCTGCCCATCCTCATCCATGGAGACGCAGCGGTAGCTGGTCAGGGCGTTGTCTTCGAGACCGCCCAGATGAGTGAGTTGGACGCCTACACAACCGGTGGAACCATTCATTTTATCATTAACAACCAGGTTGGATTTACTACGGACCAGAAAGATGCCCGCACAAGCATTTACTCCAGCGGGGTTGCCAGTGTAACCCAAAGCCCGGTATTTCACGTAAATGGAGATGATCCCGAAGCTGTGATGTACGTCTCTCGTTTAGCGGTTGATTACCGCAATGAGTTTAACTCTGATGTCTACATCGACATGCTCTGCTACCGGAAGCACGGCCATAATGAAGGCGACGAACCGCTCTTTACCCAACCGGCCATGTATGCCAAAATCAAACAACACGACGACGTTCGCTTGCTCTACACCGCGCAGTTAGTCAAGCGAGGCGACGTTGACAAGGCCTACGCAGACAAGCTACATAGCCAATTGAAAAAGACTATGCAGACGACCTTCGACAAGGTTAAGGGAGGAGCGATGGACTATAGCTACCAAGACCCCGAAGAGGCGTGGGCTGCGATGAACCCAGACCACTGGGAAATGAAACATTTTGAGCAAAGCCCCGAAACCGGAGTTAAGAAGGCAGTATTCAATAAGGTGCTAAAGCACCTGACCACGCTGCCCACCGATTTTGACTACGTCAAAAAAATGGAGCGGCTCTACAAGGGGTACAACAAATCCGTCAAAGAGAATAGGATTGACTGGGCGCTGGCCGAACTTAGTGCTTACGCAACCCTCCTGATGGAAGGCTATGGTATCAGGATGAGTGGGCAGGATGTTCGCCGAGGTACTTTTAGCCATCGTCATGCTATACTGACCAGTAAAGACGGAGAGGGGAAACTCAATCGCCTTGATGGCCTAAGTAAGGATCAGGGTAAACTGCACATTTACAACTCTCTGCTTTCTGAGTTTGCCGTTCTTGGCTTTGAGTACGGATATGCCACCTCCAGCCCTAATAACCTGGTGCTTTGGGAAGCGCAATTTGGAGACTTCGCTAACGGTGCTATGACCATGTTTGACCAGTTTATCTCCAGCGGAGAGAGCAAATGGGCACGCCAGAACGGCCTAACAGTATTGCTTCCTCACGGTTACGAAGGCCAGGGACCTGAGCACTCTAGCGCGCGTATGGAACGTTTTCTACAACTCTGCGCTGAGTTTAATATGCTGGTGACCAACGTTACGATGCCAGCGAACATGTTCCACCTGCTTCGCCGGCAACTAACGTGGAATTTCCGCAAGCCGCTCATCAATATGTCGCCCAAATCCGGCTTGCGCCACGCGATGGCCGTCAGCCCAATTGAAGACTTCGGCCCCGGCACCCGCTTCCAGGAAATTATTGATGACCCAGCGGTAACTAAAACCGGGAATAAAAAAGTGAAACGCCTACTCTTATGCTCCGGTAAGGTCTACTTCGACCTCGCCCAGTACAAAGAACAAAACCAAAGAGACGATGTGGCCATCGTTCGCGTAGAGCAACTATTCCCGCTTCCCACCAAGCAGATGAACGCCATCTTGAAGCGCTATAAAAGTGCGGAAGTGATGTGGGTTCAGGAAGAAAGCCGTAATGCCGGTGCTTGGTCCTACATTAGTGAGCATATGCTGTACAACGAAGCTATTGGCGTGAAACTTAACTACGTTGGTCGCCCAGGTACCGCTTCTCCTGCTACTGGTTATAAGAAAGTACACGTTAAGGAGCAGGCGGAGCTGGTGGAGAAAGCTTTCGGCTAAAAAAATTAATTCTTTCCCCGTGCCTTTTTCCATCGTTTGATGTCCCGCTTACTCATTTCTTGAAAGATCAAATCTTTCGGATGTTCACTCTCGTAAGTTTCTCCACTTTGGGGAACACCAATTCCTGCGAATTCTGGACTGATGTACCGAAAAGAATAAGAGTACCCGCTGCTTCCTGCAATACCCTTAAGGACATCTCGCGATAGGTTGGGATAATAGACCATGAAGCGAAGGTGAGCGCCATTGATGTAGGCTTTCCCGTCCTGCACCAAACCCAAAGGTTCACCCGCTTCAACGTACTGGCCCTTTTCAACCATTACTCCGTCTTTTTCGAAAAGCTCGTAGTTAGCACGGGTACAATCTTCGTGTTCTACGATAAGGTGCGTTCGATAGGAGCTGTAGGCAAGGCCGCTTTTGATCTGAGAAACCTGTTCGCTCTCCACCTTCGTTACTGTGCCTCTCCGGCTGGCAAAAATGGTGTCACCAGGCTCAGTGGTCATGGAATAGGCGAGCCAGTTCTCTGGGTGTTGCCGTCCAAAATAAACCGTATTGACGTTGCTCAACGTATCTATTTTTGTATTCTTTCCGGGGGCTACAGGTAGCAAATAAGTAATTTTTTTCGGCTTTGTTCTAAGGCAACCCTCTACGTAACTATAAGTATAGCCAGGAGCTCCGTTTACCTCCGTCAGGGTAACCAGGGTGGTTTTTCCCGGGCTTATCGTGGTAATGACCGGCAACGAAGAACTTGCTCTAAGATAAGAGCCTCCGCTTAGCTCCAGAATAATAGTTTGATGGGCCGGAGAGGCGTTTGTCGCCGAAAAAATGGCTTCCTTCGTCCCTCTGACGTCTTGAATCTTTCTGTCTACGGTAACCTTATTGCTCTGAGCCGCTAAGGTGAATGGCACTAAAAATAACGAGGAGACCAGGGCAAGACGCGCTAACATAAGGTTCGGGTTTATTGACCAAGGTACGCGGGAAGGTGGACGGATCCAAACCGGGCCTACTGCAAAGAGCAAACGACTTAAAGCCGTGTATTCACCACATTGTTATATAGCGATCCAAAGGTGTATTTCAGTCCAAAGCTAAGATCGGCCTCAAAGTTCGTCGCCAACTGAGACTGCCCAAGGAGAATGTCTTCTACGGAAGCTTCGCCACGGGGTAGGCTAATCTGATCGTTGATGATCTCGTAACTTCCGCCAACGTTGAAAGAGAGCCCTTTAATAACGCGTATGTCAGCCTGGCCGTTAAAGGATAAGCGGTTCTTACTTAGATCACTAAGATAATGCCCTCCGGAAAGTCCCGCAAAGATGTTGCCCCAGCGCTGTCGCAAGCGGAGGTTGACGTTCAGCACTTGCCTTACTAGGTTCTCTTCGGTCTTGAAAAATACGGTCTCCTCAGTATAATCGTTGCGCGTCCAGCCAAGGCGATAGGCAATCGTAAACTCTTTAAAGGGGACCTCGTCGTAGTTAAAAAAACTGTACTCTATTGCGGGGGCAATCCAAATGCCATAGTCGATGTTTCGAAAGGTGGAGGAGCTGCCACTGGCAAAAAAACCGACGGACCAATGATCACTGATGCTCTTTACTACCGAGGAATTGGCCCAAATTTCTTTACGCAGCGAGGTAAGCTCCGTACCGTCGGATTGGGTAACGGTCTGGCTCCGGTAGAAGAAGTTAGGGCGGAAGCGCAAGCGTAACTCTGGTGTCGTCCGGTCGGCCTCGAAACCGAGGCGTAAATCTGTGCGGCCTCGCTGACTTTCTTTATTGGTATTGAAGCGCGCAAAGGTCTCGAAAATCCAGGCATTCCAGTTATCATGAGCTTCCTCGGCTTCAATGGTCTTCTCTTCTTTCAAATCTACGTTCACGTCCGCTAATGTAGCATACGGCGTACCAGCCAAAAATCCAGCTAAGCCCAGTTGGATTCGCCGCGTAAGCTCTTCGTCTACCTCACGGCCAGTCATTACTGCCGTAACCGGAACCTTAAAGCTCAGCTGATTCCCTTCCAGTTCATGCTGTCCTTTAAAATTTAGATTGTAAACCTTACCACCGTTACTAAGGTAATTGGTTACGATGAATAGATTTACCTGGGCGTTGGCAGGGTCCAAAGCATGGTTTACGTAATTGATCTCCTGCTTGAGTAGCGTCTTATTGCACTGGCAATCCGTAAATAGATTCAGGCGCGCTTGCGCGAACACCGTTGAGGTACAAATTAGGGATAGGAATGACAGGGACAAGGCAGAGAAAAAAAACTTCATGATATGGGGGATTGGCTTTAGGGACACAAAGTTATATTAATTGCTACCCTAAGGTCAACCCCACAAACACCCCATAAGAGCCGTATAAATGGCTTCTATAAATGATTTTAAGGACGCGGTCGCAGGTGCAGGGAAGGCTTACGGTCGAGGAGTTTTACTCCGAGCAGAGCCGGACCGTGAGCAATCTATCCCATTGCTCGAAGTTAGGGCGTCCGATATTTTGGAGGTGCTATCCAACGTAAGCGGTTGGAATTAGGGTGATGCCTCAATTACTGACGGTTTTTACTGCCCACGAGCCTCCGCTAAAGCAGCCTTATAAACCCTCAGTGCTCGCTCACGACCCCACTTATGTTCCA
>CAYPIM010000060.1:24608-29682 GCA_964410795.1 uncultured Lewinella sp.
GCTAAAGCAGCCTTATAAACCCTCAGTGCTCGCTCACGACCCCACTTATGTTCCACCAGCGGTTCTGCGGGGTAATCAGATGTTCCATATTCCGGAACCCACTCTTTAACGTACTTATACGCTTTATCAAATTTCTTCTGCTGGCTATCGTAGTTGAAGATGCGAAAATACGGCTGAGCATCGGTCCCACAACCAGCAGCCCATTGCCAGCCACCGTTATTGCTGGCCAGATCGTAATCGAGAAGTTTTTCGGCAAAATAGGCTTCGCCCCAGCGCCAATCGATCAGTAAGTGCTTGGTTAGGTAGCTTGCCACGATCATACGCACCCGATTGTGCATCCAACCAGATTCATTTAGTTGTCTCATGCCTGCGTCTACGATCGGGACGCCGGTCTTACCCGCACACCAAGCCTTGAATTGATCCTCGTCGTTTTCCCAGGGAATTTTTCTATACTCATCACGAAATGGGCCGTCTACCACCTTAGGAAATGACTGGAGGATGTTGGAGTAGAAATCTCTCCAGACCAGCTCCTTGAGGTAAGTTTCGTTCAAACCCAAAGCTCTGCGTGCTTTCTCTCGGATAGAGATGGTGCCATGCCGGAAGTGAACACCCAGTTCGCTGGTGCCTTTAATGCCAGGAATATCCCGTGTCTCATCGTAGGTCCGAATAATCTTACGGGAGACTTCCTTAGAAGGGATGGCAGGTTGGATTTCTTTGAAGCCCATTTCCGCAAGGGTAGGGGTGGGGGTTGAGGCTTTACCCTGGTGGAGGTGGTCCAGGTACTTCTCCGTTGGATATGGTTTTAGGTAATAGCTAATCTCTCCACCTTCAAACGGTACCATACGATTTTCCAGTACCGTCTTCCACTTGCGCCAGAAAGGGGTGTAGACGGTGTACGGCCCCCCAGTGTTTTTCTGGACCTCATGGCTTTCAAAAATGATGTGGTCTTTGTAGTCGTGAAAACCGATACCGTCCTTGGCCAACAATTCTTTTACGGCTAGGTCGCGGACTTTGGCGTAGGGCTCATAGTCACGGTTGGTGTATACCGAACTTGGCTGGTATTTCTTTTTGATGTCTTCCCAGACGTTCAGTGGCTTACCGTAGAAAACATGGAGGTCTCCACCGTGGGCCCGATAAGCTTCAGCAAGGGCGTTGACGCTGTCATGAATGAAGACGACTCGTGCGTCTTCGCTTGGCAGCTTATTCAGAATTTCAGCGTCAAAGATGAAAACCGGGACTACCGGCCCACCAGTGTTGGCTCCGCCGCTTTCTACTGAGGTAAGGGCTCGATAGAGGCCAGCGTTATCGTTTATTCTTAAGTCGCGACGGTGCCAGAAGATGGTTGGTTTTTTGGACATATTGGTTTAAGTGTGGATTAGGGATAATGGTTCACTGTGCAGGTGGTAAGTCGTCCGACTGGTTTTCCTAGATCCGCTTGCCGGACGAACCAAGCTGCGCAGGGCTCGGCCGGCGAGCTACCCCCGCCACTCCCAAATAACAATAACCCAGTCCTTACCCGTTTCCTCCGAGGAAAAGCGCACCAACTCCTTAAAGCCAACCCGTTCGTGAACTCGACTGGAGCGCGTATTGCGAGCATCAATGGCCGTAATGAGATAGGGATAGTGCAGGCTGTAGCACGAACGCATGTACTTGTACATCCGATCTGCGATACGCTGGCCGCGCGCTTCTTCGGCAACACAAATTTGGCCCATCACGAGGTAGTCTTGGTCGCCAAGCCGACGGCCGTTCCAGATCGCTTCATCTTGCTGATGAAAAAGCTCGGTTAGGGCGGGGACATCGTTGGCAAACGCGCGCTTCATCGTTAGCGCGTAACCAACGACGCGGGTGCCATCTTTAGCGATCACCGTAGCGGCAGCGCTATTCATAGCCTCCAGTACCTCGTATTTATGCACCGCAGTAACGAAACCCTGGTCCTTGGCCGTTTCTTCGTCAACGGTCTCCAGGTGGTTGGTTTTTTGAAGTTCAATGATCTGCTTCAGCTCCGTCTTTTTGCGGGCAAGGGTGATTCTTATGGGCTGGTCCATGAAGGAGGCGATTGATTGTGGGTAAGGTACAGCGTGCGCGGGTAATCTTCGTTTCGGTCGAGGTTTTTCAAGCCGAGTTCTTAATCGAGGGCTTCGCAGGTTTATACCGCAAGGAGCCATGCACTTGCCCCGGAAGGGCTCTACCAGGATCGAGATGGTCTCTTTAACTTTCTTTGCACCCGCGTTCGCGCCGTAAAACTTAAACTTTTACTAAACCACGCCTAAATTCCGAAGCGACTGCCTGAAGTCAATATCTTTAGTATCACTTTGATCGCCTAACACTACCCTAATGAAACACCTTATCCTTCTGCTGCTCACGTTTACCTTTACGGCTTGTAGCGTTTATATCCCCCCCAGCTACCACGAATCAGATGCTTCCAGTTGGGGGCAACTGCCCGCCGGAAGTACCATTAAGGTGATTCATGCCAATGCGGATAACCGGTACATCGCCCATTTAGAGGACGCACTGGCGAGAAAAGGCTTTACCGTAATAGGCTCTAATACACTGGTACAGTCACCCGTAGTGGCGGATTACCGCTACCAAACCGCCGATACTACTGTTTTCAGGACTGAGCGTCGCCAAATGGTAACGGAACTTTTTCCCGCCAAACCAGCCGATTATATCCTGCGCTACTATTACATTTCGAGTTCTTCTCAACGTGATTGGTTAGGGGATTTCGGCGCAACCGTAACGAACACCAACAGCGGAGAACTGGAAGCTACCTTTACCTATGACCGAGGGACCGGGAACTCAAGGCTTTTCCGAGAAATGGTAGGCGATATGTTGACCAGGTGGCAGTAAGAATAATCAGGAGGCATAAGAAACGGCTCTCCTACCATGGTAAGAGAGCCGCTTCTACGTAAATCAAAATAGCTACAGCCTGAAAACTGATCGCTGAATCATGAATACTACTTCTTAGCAATCGCCCGCTTCGCGGCGGCAACGATGTCTTTCACACCGAGGCCGTACTTTTCTAGCAGGTCGGCGGCCTTGCCGGACTCACCGAAGGTGTCGTCGGTCGCAACAAACTCCTGGAAGGTAGGATGGCTTTTGCTTAAGCATTCAGAGATAGCACTTCCGAGGCCGCCGTATTTGTTGTGCTCCTCGCAGGATACAACCGCACCGGTCTTTTTAGCACTGGCGATGACGGCTGCTTCATCGAGCGGCTTGATCGTGTGAATGTTGATGAGGTCAACGCTGATGCCTTCTGCTTCCAGCTCGCGAGCGGCCTCTACGGCGTGCCAAACAAGGTGGCCAGTAGCGAAGATGGATACGTCGGAGCCTTCGTTGAGGTGAAGCGCTTTACCGATCACAAATTCCTGATCTTCGGGAATGAAGATGGGCCAGCCGGGGCGACCAAAGCGGAGGTAAACCGGGCCGTGGTGCTCGGCGATGGCCTGTACTGCGGCTTTGGTCTGGTTGTAATCACAAGGGTTGATCACCGTCATGCCGGGCAGCATGCGCATCATACCGATGTCTTCCAGAATCTGGTGCGTGGCACCATCTTCGCCGAGGGTAAGGCCGGCGTGGCTGGCACAGATCTTTACGTTCTTATCACTGTAAGCGATGCTCTGGCGAATCTGATCGTAAACGCGGCCGGTGCTAAAGTTGGCGAAGGTTGTCGTCATCGGGATTTTCCCGGCAGTGGCCAGACCGGCGGCAACGCCCATCATGTTGGCTTCAGAAATACCGCATTGTACAAAACGATCTGGGTAGGTAGTGATGAAGTCTTCAGACTTCATAGAGCCGCGCAGATCGGCGGTGAGCATGATTACGTTATCGTGCTTGTCTCCGGCGGCTTTGAGGCCGGCACCAAAACCATCGCGGGTGGCTTTTTTACCGGTGGATTGTAGTTTATCTAAGGATAGCATAGTAAGGGGATAAAGAGGGAAGGGAGTAAAGGGAAGGAAAGGATTTGGGGGCGCGTACGCAGGTGCAAGGAAAGGATTGAGGAGCAAGGGAAGCCACAGCCGCCCTTTATTGCTTTAACCCTTTTCCTTTGCTTAAGCAGGGAAATCTCCCAGGGTCTCTTCCAGTTGGGCGAGGGCTTTCTCGGCGAGCTCGTCGTTGGGCGCTTTACCGTGCCACTTATGAGTGCCTTCCATGTAGTCTACACCTTTACCCATCTCGGTTTTCATCACGATGCAGGTAGGCTTGCCGTTGCGCTTTGCTTGCGCCTCTTTGAGCA
The DNA here is from genome assembly GCA_964410795.1 of uncultured Lewinella sp. GTDB lineage: Bacteria > Bacteroidota > Bacteroidia > Chitinophagales > Saprospiraceae > Neolewinella. Next base: position 28,843 of record CAYPIM010000060.1, read on the forward strand.
CCTTCACGGTTTCGGCCATATTGTTTCCGTCCATGTGCATGATGTCCCAGCCGAAGGCTTTGTACTTGTCTTCGAAGCTACCGAGTTTGAGGACTTCCTCGGTCGGTCCATCGATCTGTTGACCGTTGTCATCAATGATAAGCACTAGGTTGTCGAGCTTGTTATGGGGAGCGAAGAGGGCTGCTTCCCAAATCTGACCTTCCTGCTGCTCGCCGTCTCCGGTCAGTACAAATACGGTCTTGTCGTCACCATCCATGCGCTTGGCCATAGCCATGCCGCATGCAACGGAAGGGCCTTGCCCGAGAGAACCGGAGGCGATGCGTACACCAGGGAGCCCCTCGTGGGTAGTTGGGTGCCCCTGGACGCGGGAATTAATCTGGCGGAAAGTCGCCAGTTCTTTCACTGGGAAATAGCCGCGGTGAGCCAGTACCGAGTAAAATACCGGACTGATGTGGCCATTGGAAAGAAGGAAAATATCTTCGCCCTTACCTTTCATATTGAAACTCGGGTCGTTCTCCATCACTTCAAAGTAAAGTGCAGTGAGCAGGTCCGCGTTGCCAAGGGAACCTCCGGGGTGACCACTCTGACAAAGATGAACCTGGCGTATGATGTCTCGCCTCACCTGGCTGGCGATGCGTTCTAGTTCTTTGATGTCTGCCATATAGATTTTGGTTGTTTCTCTTGTGAAAGGTCATCTCAAGAGAATAAGTTTAAATGCAAAGCTAAGTCTTTTCTAGTAATGCAGTCGCTCGGCGGATTGAAAGCTACAATATACGCATCCAATACCTGGAACAATATATCCTTCATCATGTGCAATAGCATATTTTACCTCTAACGCGG
>CAYPIM010000061.1:0-9377 GCA_964410795.1 uncultured Lewinella sp.
GAGCAAGTGCTTCCAGGTTTCAATGCAGCTTCTTAAAACAGCCCTTGCACCTGCGGCCGCGCCCTAAAAATCTTAGCGGGGGTCCACAAAGACCCGCACCCCAACTTCCAGCGTTGCTTGCCATGGGAACAACTTGATGGTCTCCGGTCGGGCCAGGTCCATCAAGTGCCGCTGGCCAACCAGCATGCCGTAGATTCCAACCCGCTCGTTGAAGTTGTAGTTGGTTCCTGCGCCAAAGCGGCCGATGAGTGCTACAGAACGATAATTACCTTCAGCCTTCGAAGTACGCGTTTCGGAAGAATCTCCCTGAAGGCTGATGGTATTAACTACACTCATCGTCGTACCGTATTTACCTACGGCCATGCCTCCTTCAATAAAAGGTTGCCAGTTGCTCCAGGTTTTAAACTGGTAGCGGAGCGAGAGTGCTCCTTCTACGTACATATGGTGTTCCCGGAAACCGATGCTGCCCGGAGCGCCTTCGGGAGCAGATGCATTCGGATCAAAGCCGCCATTGCCATCGTGCTGGGTTCCCCAACGGAGTTCGGACGTTGTTTTTTGGCTGCCGTATTGAGAAAACTGCATGCTTGTACGGAGATAGGTTCGCTGGCCAACGCGAAAGCTTGCGCCGAAGCCAAAGCGGTTTGCGAATACCGGATCATCTTGCAAGGCAAATTCTCCAACTCTTTGTACGTTAGAAAGGCCCGCTGCGCCAAAGACCTCAAAAGATCCGTAGCACTGCCCAAAGAGGTAGACCGGCAGTAAGGAGAGGCAAAAAAATAAATATTTCATAATTTGTGAGTGTTAGGTAGAAGACCGGACAATGCACCATAATGGTGCCCAGCCGTAAAAAATTAACGTTTCACCGCCACATCCGCTGCTTTCGTGTGTTAGCAATCGCATGACGATGCTCCAACTTATCCGCACCCATCCGCGCTACCTTACCTACGGGTTCCTGCATTTCTTCTTCAGCTCGGTGGGACAAACGTTTTTCATCAGCCTCTTCGTCGTTAGCGTAACGGCAAGGATGGGCTGGCAGGAAGGGACTTTTGCCGCACTCTACTCCGGGGCAACACTGGCGGCAGCCTTTACCCTACCCTCCATCGGTACGCTGGTTGATCGGATTCGGATTCGGTACGTGAGTACTACCGTTGCGGCACTACTGGTGCTTGCGTGCCTGGCCATCGCTTACACGGCCAACGTTTATTTATTTGTGGCAGCCCTGTTTTTTGTCCGACTGGGTGGCCAGGGAGTGATGACGCTGATTGGTTCTACGGTAACGGGGCGGTACTTCAACGAAGGGCGAGGCAAGGCACTTTCGGCGGCCATCCTGGGGATTTCGCTGGCGGAGGTCACCATTCCTTCGCTGGCCGTTTACGTTATGGGGCAGTATGGTTACGGGCCGGTTTGGACAGGGATGGCGGCATTATTGCTGATCATTTTCATTCCCGCCGTATGGTTACTAATTGGTCGTTACGACAATTTTCAGCGGGGAGATACCGTCGCCGAAGAACAAGCGAAAGCAGCTCCGGAACAAGCCACCTTAGCTTCCTGGACGCGTGGCGAGGTGCTGCGGGATCGTCGTTTCCAGTACCTGATGCCCGTCTTCATCTTCCTACCCTTTGTATTCACCGGGCTGGTTTTCAACCAGTCGGTCATTGCCGAGTTGCGCGGCTACACAGCGGAGTTGATGGCCATTGGGTTGAGTACTTACGGCGCATCCCGGGTCATCTTTTTACTGGGGGCAGGAGGACTATCGGACAAATATGGCCCGGCCAATCTTCTACCTTTGGCTTATGGCCCACTACTGGTTGGGCTCGTCTCACTGTTGCTCATAAAAAGCTCAATATCTGTGCTGATTTTCTTCGCCTTGGGTGGAATGACAGCGGGCGTAGAGTCAGTCTTGATGCCAGCTTTGTGGGCGGAGCGTTACGGGCCGCGCTTTCTGGGCAGCATCAAGAGTACCGTGCGGCTGTTGGTGGTTCTGGCTTCGGCAGCGGCTCCGATTGTGTTTAGTTACGGGTTCCGGCTGGGGTTGGAGACGTGGTTAGGCCTACTGGTGGTTTATGGAATACTCTGCTTGGTTTTACTATGGCTGGAGCGGCGGATTGTATAAATATTACCACACTACTGGACATTTCGCTATGCGGCTTCTCCGAGATTTGAATTTCTGCCTCTCCCCCCGCCCTCTTCCACAGGTCTCGCCTAAGGCTCGACGGACCGCCTCAGGCAGCCGCCTAGCGAAAGGGAGCCAAAAGTGTCCAGTAGTATGAAATCTTAAGTAAATAAAAACCTCCGGTCGAAAAAATTCGACCGGAGGGGGTAGACATGCATGGATATTTAACACTAAACTAGCCAAGGAAGCGGCTTAGGTTGCGCTTAAAGAAGAACCAACCGGCGGTCAAAAAGACACTTCCCATCAGCAATAAGACCCCAATTTTCTGTAGTACAGAAGCAGTATCCGTTTGCCGCCACAGGATGTCGTAGATGGCTTCGAGACCCCAGTAATTGATACTAAACTTAGCCAACGTTTGCATGAATTCGGGCATAATGAATAGAGGGATCATGCTGCCACCGATAGCAGACATCAGCAAAATACTTGCAATGGACAGGCCCTGCATCTGGGCACGAGACCGGCTCCAGCTGGCTAACAACAAGCCGAAAGCAGAACAGGTGAAGACGAGTGCGGCCAGTACGGCTATCAGTAGCAACGGGGAAAGGCTGAGGTCTAAGCCGAACACCCACTTAGCGAATAAAAACATGATCGTGAGCTGGATGCCGGAAACGAGCGCACCTAAGAGAAATTTCGCGCCAAAAAAGGCGGCGGGACTTGGCAGCGCTTGCAATAGACGAGGTAAGGTGCCGCTTTCTTTTTCGTCCAGTATGCTTCCCGCCAGGCCCGTTACGTTGAAGAGTAGCAGGATGATGGCGATGCCAGCAATGGGTTGTACCAGCCAGGGGTCGTTGCGGCGGGCTTCGGCGGGCTGAATTGCCCGAATTGCGAACCCTCCCCGCTGGGTAGAAGGCGGTGCCGTACCGCTACTGTCAATGTAGCGAGCCTCTGGCGTGCTGCCTCCGTTGGCTTCTCGCAAGGCTTCTAACTGAGGAACGAGGATAGACTGCAGGATGCTCATTTCCATCTCTCTTCCTTCCTGGTAGAGTAGTTCCCAGGGTAAATCAGTACCGCTGGCGTAGGCTTCTCCGAAGCCTTTTTCAATGACCAATATGCCGGCACGCTTGCCTTCCTGAACGACTTTCTCGCCGAGTTCATAATCAACCGGTTCCAGGCGAAGGGTTGGGCTTTCTCTCAGAAAGTTAACGATGTACTGAGACACCATTGAGCTGTCCTGGTCTACAATTGGCAGCCAGACCTGGCGAATTTGGCCACTCTTTCCGTCGCTGCGCATTCCGGCGAACGCCATCACGAAGATGGAGATCATCAGAATAGGCAGGGCAAACTTCATGGCAACGGCCTTACGGTCGTTAAGAAGGATGGTGAGGTCTTTTAGAAATATATTCCACATGTTGCTAGTCTCTTAGTTGGCGGCCGGTAAGCTCAAGGAATACCGTTTCCAGGGTGATGTGTTGGGTGTCAATGTCACGAAGATCCAGGTTCAGGATATTAATGCGACTGATCAGTTCGGCAAGGCGACGGGTAACTCCTTCTCCACGAATAAGGAAACCACCTTCCGTTTTTTCTACGCTAAAGGGAGCTACAATATCCCTTACCGATTTCATTGTGGCTTCGTCCGGCATGGCCTCCAGGCCAATGCGAATGGCTTCCAGGTGTTTGTACCCGGCGCGTAGTTCTTCCAGTGTTCCTTCGGCAACAACCTGGCCTTCATCTACGATGGTGATACGGTCACAGAGCATTTCTACTTCGGGCATATAGTGTGAGGTGTAGAGGATGGTCATCCCTTCCTTATTCAGGTCTCGGATGAGGTCGTAGATCAGGTTACGGCTTTGGGGATCGATACCGACGGTGGGCTCATCCATAAAGAGGATGGTTGGGTCGTGCATCAACGCAGCGCCGATATTGATGCGCCGTTTCATCCCGCCAGAATATGTACTGATGGGATCGTTACGGCGTTCGTAGAGTCCGGTTCGCTTGAGGACCTCGTCTGCTTTACGGCGCAACTCCTTGCGGGGTATACCGTGCAATCCTCCCCAGAACACCAAGTTACGAAATGCACTAAGCTCTCCGTAGAGTGCGATCTCCTGTGGGATGAGGCCAATTACACGACGGTAGTCTTTACCCGTTGGGTCAACAATTTGCCCTCCGTAAGAAATAGCGCCTTCGTCAGCATCAATTAAACCACTGAGGATTTTGATGAGTGTAGTCTTACCAGCACCGTTAGGACCCAGCACTCCGTGAATGCTTCCGGGCGCAATCTGGAGGTTTACTCCTGAAAGTGCTTGCTTTTTGCCGTAGATTTTCACGGCATTAGAAATCTTAATCATGGTGATATTTTTATTAGCTGGTAGGAGTAAGAATACGCATACTCAGAAGTGACTGGCCGAGTTCCTGGCCAACAAACTCGTTGAGGCCAATAGTTCGGCGTTCACCTTTTTTTATTTTAACCAGGTGGTTGAAAAGTGCCGGTTCGATGGGGTAAGTCTTGTAGGTCGTTTTGTCGAACAAGAATTCGTTGGCATCCATTTTAAACAAGGCATATTTATCTTCATTAAATTCCACCTCGCCCGTCAGACAAGCTGGTTCGGAAGATGATGGTTGATCCAATTGTTCCCGCATTGTTCCTATGTCCAGAAACTTGTGGAAATAAAACCAGGTCTGCCATTGGTCAGGATACTTACGTACATATCCTTCCAGGACAGCGTAAAGTTTTTTGATTGCTTCGTCTGGCGCCTCGTTCCTTTCACAAGAAATTGGGTCATGAAAAACCACTGCCGGGGCAAGCGATTCATCTTCGGAATAATATACAAAAAGTGGCACAATTGGCTTACGGGTGATTTTGGCAAGAACGGCAGCTCCACGGCGGACAAAAACAGGTTGTCCGAGGAAATTAATCCGAGCCATTTTATCGTCTTTCCGGTACTCTCCGCCAACTCCGGTATTGCCGTCAGCAAAAATAGCCAGCGAAATATTACGCGCTAAATAGCTGCTCATTTTCATTACAGCCCGAGGATCTTCAGCATTAATAATGTCAAAGAAAACTTCCGTGCCCAAGGTAGCCTGCACACGACGAACCGTTTCGCGAATTTTATCCTGCTCTTCCTCGTATATCTTTTTGTTAACCACCATTACGAAGTCTACTCTCTGCTGCGCAAGGATTCCTACAATAGATCGGTAAGAGCCAAAATGAAACGACGTAAAAATAGCGGGCAGCGGGCCTGTGTACCCTTCCGAGGAAGACTCTTTAAGGCCGAAGGCCGTGTCAATAGCTTCGCAATTATCGTGTTCTTTCAGGAGCAGATCCCGGTAGCACAATAAATTCAAATAGTACTTCCAGTACCTCCCTACTGGCACTTCCGGAAGACAATGGCGTAAGTTGGTAGAGAAAAGGGTAAAGTCTTTTAGCTGCCAATTACGCACTTTATCAAGTTCGCGTTCGTGTAATACATCACGCGCGGCCTGGAGGCGGTGGTTATTGATTCCTGTGGGAGCTATTGCGGTAGCGGACATAAGACGAGCATTGAAAGGTGAGAAAAAGAATGGAGTGGAGAACAGACTACATAAAGCCTTCAGCGGTCTGTTTGCGTTGATCGATACCCCAGTTAAAGAAAGCTCCCAGGTAGACAAAACGTGGAGCGGTAGGCGTGATGGCCCTGCGGAGTTCGGGATTTACCGTGCCGTATTCGTAGCCGAAGACCTGTTCTGTACCGAGTACATTACTGACGCTAAAAACGAGGGTCGTAAACGCGCTACCCACTTTGGTTAGATGTGCTACCGTGAAGCTCAGGTTTTGATAATCCCGAGTCCGGCTGGAGAGAAAATCAGCTTCGCTTTGATTTGGGTTGTAGTACGGGCGCCCTGTGGCGTATGCATAGGTTGCACTGATGTTAGTCGCAATACCTGGTATGAATTGCTTAACCGCGATGGAGGCTGTGTGATCTGCCGCAAAGGTGGGCTGAGCGGCCTGCGGGAAATCGAGATAGTCCCGTTCGGTATCCAGAAAAGAATAGGATATCCAGTAATCCAGGTTTTTAACCAGTTTCTTGTCTCTCCAAAAGAGCTCCAGGCCACGGGCATAGCCTGCACCGTCGTTAGAAATTTCGGGGGCAGTCTTAATTAACCTGCGGTAGTCCTTATGGAAAACTTCGGCGCGAAAAGTCCGGCGTGGATCATTCTTCTGGTACCCTAAAATATAGTGCGTACTCTCCTGGAAATACAGCGAAGGGTTTTCGGCGACAAAGCGCAGGTTCGGGGCTTGGAAATATTCTCCCCAGGCAAAGTTAATTTGTTGCTTAGGTGCTACTTCGTAGCTCAATGCCGCCCGGGGCGCAAGGTTATAGCGGTCGATTGAAGCGGAGTACTCCGTTCTCAGCCCTAGGCGGGCGGAGAAACGCTCAAGCAGTGGAAAGGTACCTTCAATAAAAGCGGCACCATAGTCTTCCGTTTGTTCCCGGCTACGGCCATCAGCGCTTTCTAACTGATCGTGGTGCTGGTACTCTGCACCCATCTGTATTTTCTGGCCATTGTCTCCGATCCAGGTAGCCGTTGAGCGGGCCTGGTAAAAACTTGTGAGTCGGCCGAATTTACGATCCAGACGCTCCTCGTCCGCCATAGCGCGCCCCTGCTCTACATTATCTTCGTTACGGGAATAAGCTATGGCGCCACTGATTTTCCAACGTTCGCCAATCATGTCAGAATAAATCAGGTTTGAGTAAGCATTATCGTTCTGAATACCGAAGCCATCAGTACGATCGGGGTAATCAATGCTGTTGCGCTCAAAGGCCAGTTCACTGCGGCCAACCTGGCCGAAATACTTCAACACTCCGGTTTCTGATACTTTATGACGCAAGTTGACGGAGCCATCTAGAAATTCTGGCATTTTACTAAAATCTCGGTCTTGAGGTACCAGGCCGTAATACGGTTGGAGATTAGTATAGTTTACCGAAGCTGCAACTGCGGAGCGGTCTTTATTGAATAGCTTAACGAGTTCCCCTTGGCCACCAACGGTGTTAACGGAGGCACTGAACTGGCTTTTGAGTGGCATGTCCACCGATTCCAGGTTAAGGCTTCCGGAAAGCGCTTGCCCGTAGGCAGCAGAAAAGCCTCCGCTGCTGAAGAAGGTCCCCTGAAATAAACTGGGGTTGAAACGACCACGTTGCGCAACATTGTCTGCTCCACTGTAGAAGAAATTCGGAACGGCCATACCATCAACAAAGATTGCCGTCTCGTCTCCGGTTCCTCCGCGCACAAAAAGTCCTTCTTGTTCACCAACTTGCTGGGTACCAGGCATGGTACGAAGCGCTGAAACCACATCAGCATTAGAGCCTCCGGTTGTGAGGATATCAAGGGTGCTCAATACTTCCGTTCGGTGCTGATCACTTGTTTTTCCGAAGCGGCTTGCGGTTACTTTGGCGGCAGAAAGCTGGATAGAAGACTCCGCTAACGTAATGTTCAACTCTACCGCATTCCCCACTTCCAGGTTCACGGTGTGCCGCTGGTCTTCATAGCCTAGGTACTGAACCAGGACTAGTTGTTCACCAACTGCATCGGTAGTAAAAGTGTAGGAGCCATCGATATCAGTAGAAGTTCCATCATAGCTACCATCAAGAAAGATATTAGCACCAATAATGGCTTCTCCCTTCTTATCAACGATTGCACCTTTAATGGTAGAAGTCTGTTGCGCCAAAGCCAGCGTGGCAGTAGCAAATAGACAGCAAATGGTTAGTAAATACTTCATGACTTTTTATTTATGTAGTGAGGAGACGATGTGAGATTAAGCCGGGCGGCGGCTGGTTACTTTCCGAACCAATGCACCTCCGTAGCGGTAAGCCATGTAGCCACCAACTCCGGTAAGGACAGCAGTACGGCCAATGAACTCAAGGCTACAGACGGAGAGGTCCCCTGCGGCAAGGAAGGAAAATGACTTGCTCAGGTTACTGCCAATAAGGGGCAGCAAGTGGAAGAGCAGAGCATAGGCCAGGAGCAGGAAGAAGACAGTCCGGAACAAAGTGAAGAAGATGAGGAAAGGGTTCTTAACCGAAACCTTCTCCCGCAACTCGGCGGGAATTCCGGACTTATATCCAGGAATAATTTTCTCGGCAGCCATCCCCGTCAGCAGCATACTTTGGCGAGAAAGGTTTGGCAGTTTGAATAGGTCACTATATACCCAGTAGCCATCGAACTTGAAGACGAAGTTCAGGTTCACAATCATGGTACTGATGTTAAGAATCATGAGGTAACGCAAGAGGCGAACCGATTCAAAATTAGACGTATTGTAAACGCAATAGATCAACACCAGGTTAATCAATAGTTGGAAGTAGATTCCCGCAAGGTTAACGATAACACGGTGGTTACGGCTAAGCTTCCAAGCTTCTGTTATATCCGCAAATAATACGGGAAATGCCAGGTAAAAGCCTGCGCCTACTTTTTTAGGTTTCACGCCAAAATGATAGGCAGAAGACGCATGCCCCAATTCATGAAACATCAGGATAGCAAAAGCTGCGGGATAAAAAAGGGCTACATACATCAGGTCTTTTCCACAGGAAACTGCCCCTGCACCTGCGGCCGCGCCACCTGCCGTTTTTAAAGCAGCGATACTGTTGTACAGCGCTGTTAGCTCAGTTACGAAGTAATAATTTAAAATTACTGCCAGAATAAATACTGGATAAAAAACAATAGGATAAAAGGCATAACGTAGAACACTAACAATGGGCTTCATGCGCTCAAAAGTCAGAATGGTCCATTGCCCAATTACTCCGGTTAAGCTTTCCTCGCGTTGTGGAGTAGCAGCTCCTTCGGGAGCATCAAAATCAATGCCCATTTTTTGGACGTAAGAAGTCAAAAGACCGTTTACTTCCGTAGTTGTAAATTCATACTTACCACGTGCCCATTCATTTAATTCTTGTACAATATCAGCGATCGCCAACTGCTCCGCTCGTAAGGTGAGTAACTGTTTTACTACGGCCCCGATATAATACGGACGACCTTCGACAAGTAATAAATACTTATCAGCATTTTCGCTGCCCCCTACGGGTTCTATGGTGAAATTGACGGTCATGATTTTGATAATTGATATTGAATAAAAAAGGAGTGATAAAAAGAGGAACCCGCCACTAATCCTGATCCGCATGACTCTTTCTGCGCGATCATTAAATAGTGTTTGGGTAAACCTCAAGTGGTTGCTAAGCAACCGGGTGGGCCCGAAAGCCCGGGGTAACTATCCTAGCGGATCGTCTGCGTTACCGTT
>CAYPIM010000061.1:9477-29433 GCA_964410795.1 uncultured Lewinella sp.
TGACTGGTTTAAAAGAGTGAAAAATGAGTGAAGGGGTGGGCCCGAAAGCCCGGGGCGGTTATCCTAGCGGATTTCCTGAGTTACCGTGATAGAGTTGTCGTCGTTCTTGACGGCGTCGGCTCCGGCTACGGTAAGCTCGTGACGGTTCTCGAGTTCGGTTACTTCGAGGGCGGACTTGATGGATGGGTTAGTCATGGTGACTGGTTTAAAAGAGTGAAAAATGAATGAGGGGGTGGGCCCGAAAGCCCAAGGCGGTTATCCTAGCGGATTTCCTGAGTTACCGTTACAGAGTTGTCGTCGTTCTTGACGGCGTCAGCTCCGGCTACGGTAAGCTCGTGACGGTTCTCGAGTTCAGTTACTTCGAGGGCGGACTTGATGGATGGGTTAGTCATGGTGACTGGTTTAAAAGAGTGAAAAATGAGTGAAGGGGTGGGCCCGAAAGCCCGGGGCGGTTATCCTAGCGGATTTCCTGAGTTACCGTGATAGAGTTGTCGTCGTTCTTGACGGCGTCGGCTCCGGCTACGGTAAGCTCGTGACGGTTCTCGAGTTCGGTTACTTCGAGGGCGGACTTGATGGATGGATTAGTCATGGTGACTGGTTTAAAAGAGTGAAAAAATGGTTTATGAAAGATGGCGGGGAGGGTGCGGTAATCGATCGCTCCGGAATATCACCTCCGGGGTGTTACGATGTACACCGCTTTCTCCGTTGCCAGAATTTCTAATTGATTGGTTCGCTTATTCTTCTGTTGCGACGCTAAGGATCTCTACGGTACGCTTGCGGCCCCAGTCTGGGAGCAAGCTTCCCTCTTGATGAGGCTTAGCCTCAAATTTTTCATTAGCGAGTTGAAGTAGGGGTAAGCCCGCCTTTAAGCCGCCTCCGAATTGCTTAGGGCGGCCCATTACGTTACGGGCACGGAGGTAGTAACTACGCGGATTAGTAGGGTCTGCTTCGGTCGCTTCGTTGAGTAGTTTTTCAGAGATCGTTACGTACTCCAGGCCACGGCCGAACATGTCTACACGGATCCGGGCGGTATAAGCAAGAGCAATAAGACATAGTATCTCGGACTCCTCAGCACCTTCCTTTTCTCCGGCTTCTGCCAGAAGAGACTCAGCCTTGTCGCAGTAGATATCGATCTTGTCTATATCCTTGGTACCCATTGCGGCGTTCAGGTAACTGTAGGCAGCGTAATAAGCAGGCAACCATTCGTTTTTCTCTGCGCTGGCAATCCGTTCAAAGGTGTTTGCCGCAGAAATAAAAGAAGTGACAGCCTTAGCTGTATCTACCATGTGAATCTGTTTCAGCATAGCAGCATTGTACTTTTTCGATCCGTTTTCAGCGCCTGTTTCGGGGCTAGAAAAAGTAATAAAAAACGTACTAAAGAGTAGGGAAATAATAGTAACTTTCATGGTTGTATAGATTGAACTTTTTATAAGATGTTGGTGTAGTAACTGCACTAGTAGTACACCTATGCATTCAACTTTTCCTGGTCCTTACGACCTACCCGCGCAGCGAATCAAGCTGGCCTCGAGCGTGGAAATCAATTATTACGTTTTCGGAGAGGCAGAGCTTCCCGCTTTGTTCTTTGTTCACGGAATGGGCAATTACGCCCCCGTGTGGTTTAAGATGATCCGATTGCTCAGCGCGCATTACCGTTGTTATGCGATTGATGTACCGGGTCACGGAGATTCTCCTCCTTTAGCGGAAGAAGAAAGCATCGATGCGCTGGCGGCGGTCCTCGAAGACTTTGTCCAGGCGATGGCTCCCAGCAATTACTCCCTGGTGGGGCACTCGATGGGCGGTCAAATTGTGATGCAAACCTGCCTCAACAAGCGCCTTACTCCACAACGGATCGTTTTACTGGCTCCAGCGGGTTTCGAGCACTTCACGGAGAAGGACTTTGCCTGGCTTTCTTCTATCTACCGGGGAGGCATCATTGAGAAGCTTGGCAAGTCTCGCATGGTCAGTCAGTTTCGCGAAAACTTTCATGTGTTTCCGGACGATGCTGAATTCATGCTCCAAGACGTTACTCACTTGCGAGACTCCGATCGTTATCGGGCCTACTGTCACACCCTTTCGCGGTGCGCACGGGCAGTATTTGCCAGTTCGGTTTATCAGCAACTTGAAGGCGTGCAAAAGCCGGTTTTAGTCTACTATGGGCAGTCCGATGTCATGGTACCCCATCGGGTACTTCATGCTGATCAGGACTTAGTCAGTCTTTGTAATTCTGCGGTAGAGCGCCTTGGCGCGGCGGAGTTGCGGTTGCTCCCGGCTACGGGTCATATGCTTCACTGGGAAGCGGCGGAAGAAATTAGCCAGGGAATTGTATCCTTCCTAAGTGCATAAGTTTTGTCAGGTATTCGTTTCGCAATAATTACCTGCGCAACGTACGTCTGTCAATTCGATATTTTCCCGGTCAGGTTTTAGCAATCGGTAGATGGCGCAGCCGACACAAAAACCACAGACGGCTTCAAGCCACATAAAAACCAGACAGGAACCACAGATCAGGAAAGGAGCCCAGCCGGTTACGCCCTTTAGCACCAGCAAACTCATAACCGAACTCATGGCAAGCCCCATAGACCAGGCGAAGAGCTTAGGAGAAAGGCTCACCAAGTCAGGTTCCTGGCCTCTAACGAGTAGTCTTCCCAGGAAATCAACCGGGCTATAAGCTGATTTACGGGCCACTTTCAGGACGAACTCAAGCCAGAACGCCGGAACGATCACGTAGAGTGGGCTAAAATCTTTGGTCAGTATTACGTACCAGAACGCAGAGACGCCGATGGCGAAAAGAATTCCGGCGGTACTCCGAACTTCACGCTCGTTTACCAACTGCAACTTGTGTTTCTGAAAATACTTGACTAGCATAACAGTGGAATTTTTAAGGTTGATTTTGCAGACTGAAGACGTAAGTCTCGATTCTTGTTTTTTGACGGTCCGTCAGGAACTCCCAACTCGGCATTCCTTTATCCGGTCGGCCTTCATTCAGGGCTTTCCGAAAAACCGTTTTTGCTTGGGCGCCGTAGCGCAGGTGCAGGGTGAGGAGCGAAGGTGTCCCCTCATCAGGGCGTTCCAAGTGGTAGCCGTGGCAGGTTCCACACGGTAGTGTCCGGTTGTAGAGTTTCGCTCCTGCAGCAATCATCGCCAGGGAATCAGACGGTACTTCGTAAGACTCACTGGAAGCGGGTAGTATTGTAGTTGGCTCGGTGGAACTAAGGCCACAAATACCTAGAATCAGAAAGAGTAAGCAGGTCAGACTTTTCATTTCGAAGTATTTCCGCGAACCATGATATGCGTCTTGGCAACACCCGTGTTTGGAGTGCCATGCTCATAGGCTACAATTTCAATTTCGTAGGGCCCCGGTTTTACCAGAGAGAAGGTTCCGTTGAACGCTGACTCACTTACCCAAAGTAGAGAGGTTTCTGCTACCAGTTTACCGTGCTGCCGGAGATAAGCTTTGACGGTAAAGTCAGCACTATCCCAATACATTTCCGGAGTAATTGGACAGCCACAGAGCATTGCTACGTTGGCGCGAACGGTAAGTTCTCCGTCCTTTAAGTCAGCAAGGTGATGGCGGCCACTACGCGGGCTGGCAACGTCTACAAGAAGGCCACTGAGTTCCATAATCAGGCCCTCTTTTTCGATGTGGACACCGGGTAGAAGCCAGAGTTTTGTAGTTCCGAGAGGTTCAGACCGGCCGTATTCGTCAGGCCCGTAAGCGGCAACTTCTACGAAAGTTGGAGAAGATATATCTAGCACTGCCGTAAAAGCAGCCGTTTCTTCCTCGCTTAGTCTTACCCCCCTGGCAAGCGGAATTTTCATTACTCGCACAAAATTTCCTACCCTTCCCATTGTTCGACCGTCGGCCAGAACTTCTCCTGAGCGGGCGTCCTTTACCTGTACGTAGGCCCCACCCATCAGCGTTCCAATAAACATCGCATCGTTCGCTTTAACCCTAATTAATAACCGGGTTTCTTCAGCATGAAGTTTGCTGCTTGCTAATGGCAACATTAAAGCGACCAACAACAAGAAAGAAAGATATTTGAAGGAAATTCTCATGGTATATTATTTTACAAGCGGTAAAAAAGATAGAGAGTAATGGAGAGCATTTTTTGATCTCACAAGCTAGTAGCAAGTGGTTTCGTAGCGCTCTTCTTTCATTCTTTCGTCATAGACGATAAGCTGCCCCTTAGCACAACGGCTTAGGTATCGTTCAGCACGAGGTTGCCCCCAGTGAGGGAGTAAGTACTCGGGAGTTCCGTATGCAGGCTTTTCGTCAGCAAAGAGTGCCAGGGCCGTTTCGAAGTAAGCTTTTGCCTGGGGAGGCCCACCGCCAACTCTAATCGGGGAAAAGTAGACCCCCTGGCCAAGCAAACTGTATATGCGAGGGTTAAGAGGATTAATTTCACGCGCTTCTTCTAGTGCTGCCCGAGCAATAAAGTTAGATATAGCAAGGGAGGCTCCGCCACGTATTCGTCCAAAAGATATCAGGGCCCGGATTACTAATACCGCATCTTCGGGAGCTCCAAGTTCTTCACAGCGTTCCATGATTTTTTCGGTCCGATCGCATTGTGCATTGATGCCTTCTTTGGTCATTGTAAGAGAAGATTCTTCAAAAACAGAACCAATAGCCATAAGCCCCGTGTAATACGTCGGCACCCATTCATTGGGGTATCGGTCTGCAATTTCGGAGAACTGCTCTGCGAATTTTAGAAACTGCTCGCTAGACAGTTGGGCGTTCCCACGAGCAGCGATCAGGTCATGGACTTTTTTCAAGTCTTCAGTTGCCATATCAGGAGCTGGTAATACCTGTGAGGAGATGGGTTCCACGGCCAGCAGAAGGCAACCAATCAGAATAAGTATGAAGTGTTTCATGATATTTTTTTTAGTTGGTGACTCTGCGAAGATTGTCTGCGGAAACATCAGACCAACTGGCACAGCCAGCCAGGCCCAAGGTTAATTCGGTATCGGCCAGTAGATTGGAAGCCCACTCCTTGACTCCCCTGGACCCACCGAGGGCCAACGCCAGAGCATAGGGTCGGGCGACACAAACGGCCTTAGCGCCAAGGGCCATGGCTTTAAAGACATCTGCTCCGCGGCGGATGCCACTGTCGAAAAGGATCGTTGCCTGATCACCAGTTGCGTGAGCGATCTCGGCCAGTACATCTAAAGAACCAATTGCTCCGTCTACTTGCCGGCCGCCATGGTTGCTAACAAGGATGCCGTCAGCACCATGATCAAGGGCCATCTTTGCGTCTTCTACGCACTGAATCCCCTTAAGGATGATGGGTAGTTTGGTGTGAGCGCGGATAACCTTAAGGTCTTCCCAGGTCAGGCTTGGCCCGGTAAACACCCGAGTGAAGTTGCTAAAAGCTCGGGCGGGATTGTCTTCAGGTGATCCCACCTCTGCCTTAAACACGGGGTCCGTATAGTAATTCACTAAGCCTTGCTGGCGCAGGAAAGGCAAATAAGCATTGTCGATATCTTTTTCTCGCCAGGCGAGTAATGGAGTGTCCAGGGTAACGACAATGGCAGAATAGCCGCTTGCTTCAGCCCTGCTTAAGAGGCTTCGGGTAAGGTCATGGTTTTCTCCCCAGTAGAGTTGGAACCAGTGTGGATTATCTCCGTTCGCTGCAGCTACTTCCTCCATGGAGTAAGAAGACACAGTACTACAAGTCTGTAGTATCCCTAGTTTACGTGCAGCCTTTGCTACCGCCAACTCTGCCTCCGGGTGAGCAATTCCGAGGACTCCGACCGGCCCGAAGATGACCGGGCTAGCGTACCGACGGCCAAATATTTCCGTAGAGATATCCCGGTGGGAAATATTCCGCAACATTCGTGGAACAATCTGCCAATTGTCTAAAGCTCGACGATTATTTGTCATGGTAGACTCCCCACCAGCCCCTCCAGCAATGTAACCGAAGGCTCCCGGGTCCATTTTCTCTCTGGCCGCTTCTACCATATCCTCGTAGCTACTGGGTAGCAAAGGAAACCGCTTAGCCGCGCCCATTGCGTAGACACCAAACTGGTGCTTTAGCCCAAAGGATTGCGATTGTACAAAGCTATTCATGATGTAGAAATTGGTTGATGAAGAAGTCTTTTATTGCTAGCGGTAGAAGGTCTACCAAGTACTAGGCAGCAGCGCCCAGTACAATTGACGTTGTATTGCCGCCAGTGTGGATGGAGTTTACCAAGACGTTTCGAAGCGGGCTTTTCATTGCCTTTGTGTTTTCGAAAATGGAAACATTGCCTACGGGAGGGCCAAATAGTTCGGCGGGGACCCCGGTTCCGACGACTTCGTCCCGGTCCATCATTAGTGCAGCAGTGGCCAGCGCCATTTGCCCCGAAGCACCGAAGGTTTCCCCCGTCATGGTCTTCGTCATTGTATAATGTACCGGGCGATCGTTCCAAACAGAAGCGATGGCGGTTACTTCTTGCTCCCGGGCCTGCCAGGGCAAGCCAGCACTACCGACAACGCAGTCGACTTCGGAAGGCAATACTTCAGAGAACTTCATGGACTGATCCATGACGTAGGAGAAATCATCCTGATTGCGTTCAGGTACCCAATCGACGTAGGCCTGGTCGCGGACTGTTGCGTAGTTTTTGACCTCAGCATAAATCTTAGCGCCACGGGCTTTGGCGTGCTCTAGTTTTTCGAGTACCAGGAAGGCAGAACCTTCTCCGAGTACTGTTTGTCCGGCGGTTTTTTCACGACGGAGCGTATCCATGAGGTTCTCGTGAGCGGAGCCAGTTGTTTTGGCGCCAGGGCTAGAAAGAACACCTGCCTCTTTATGGCTGAGAACGTTGATGTCCCGGACTTCATCAAAACCACCGCAGATCATGATGTCTGCTTCATCGTCCCGTAGTAAATCCAGTCCGTAGCAAACGCTATTTTCGCCAAGTAATATGGAGCTAGGGCCACGGAATTTAAAGTAGCGGGTGATGTCTCCCAATGCACAGTTAGAAACCGTCTTAGTAAAGGTGAAGGGACTCGCTTTACGTGGCCCCTGGCCGAAAAGTTTGCGGAGATATGCATCTACAGCAGCGTTGGCAGCAAAAGTTGTATTTAGAATCATACCCAAGCGCTCTCGTGGAATATCCAGGTCTTTAATACCTGCATCTTCAACCGCTTTAAGACAGCCCATCATGGCCAACTGAGAATACCTTAAGGGAAAAGGAGCTCTTAAGCCTTCGAAGTTTTCCTTAATGTTGAAATCCGGGCAAGGGAAAAAGTATTCTTCCTTTAGTTCGGGCTCAGACCATTCGTTTTTGATGGTGTTACCGCCCTTGCCTTTACGGAGGTTCTCGTAGTGCTCTTCGGCTCCAGTTCCGAGACTAGACACAATTCCGACTCCCGTAATGACAACCCGCTGTTGTTGATTTCTTGCATTCATGATTGGCTAAATTTTAATTGTACTATAATTTAATTTTCGGAGGGAATGAACTCTCCGGATTTGTCTAGATGGACGGTAACTTCTCCCTTAGCGACAACTTTACCTTCATCATTTTTCACCTTAGCGGTGTAGACAGAGAAGGCCATCAGGCGTTGTTTGATTGCTACTTCAATAGAGAGGTTAGTATTAGGGAATACCGGATGGGTGAAGCTGGTCTTATTGACACGAATAGCCCTTCCTACCATTGGCTTCTTGGTCCCTTCCTCTGCACCTGCGGCCGCGCCCATCGCTTCCATACGCCCGAAGAGTCCGCAAGTCTGGAACATCATTTCGATCAGGCAGACACCCGGCAACATTGGGTAACCAGGGAAGTGCCCCTTGAAAAAGATCAGATCTTCGGCTACGAATTTGGTGGCAGTCAGAGAGACTCCGGCCTCGTAGCTAATGATTTCATCCACCAGCAACATGGGTTCACGGTGGGGCAGCATGGTTGCTACCTGGGGGAATTCGGTTTTAACGTGGGACATTTAGCATTGATTTATCCAGTTGTTCCTCAATAGAATCTATGAGGGCTGGGATTTCGAAGGAGCGCGAGAGTAATTCTAGCGGATGGCGACTGGCTACCCGGCATAGGTAATCAGGATGGAGATCGAATGACTGCAGCTCGTAATCGTCGAAGTATTTCATAACAGATTTTAATCCGCCGAGTCCTTCACCGGTACACTTTAGGATGGCTTCCATGCTCACCCAGTCTTCCAGCTCAATGGGTCGGCCGAGGTTAATGATTCGATCGAGTGATTTGCGGTATTTTTCAAGGTTTTCGCGCTCTGCCCGGTGATGGACATCGAGCCCGAGGCGGCCGTTGAAACTAAGTGCGCATGCGATCAGGTTTTGAGAGTGTGAGATATTAAAATCGAAGCTTTCTTCGCTGGTGATGAAAGGACGGCCCTTGGCATCATAGCAGAGTGGATATTTACCCGGAACCGCCCCGGGAAATTCATTCATCAAAGCGGTGTAAAGCAGCACTTTACTGACGATTGATTTACGGCGATCAGGAGAGCTTAGATATGCTTTCCAACGCCGTTGAATGGCAGGGGGGAATAATTCGCGGTAAGCCTCCAGGGCTTCGATGATATCATCCCCGTCTTTGTAGTCGACGTGATATAGGACGTTATTCATCTTGGTGATTTAATTCTCCGGTAATACCCCGGCGATGAGGCCGGGCTATACCGTAGATGGTTGCTACTATTTTTGAAATTTGAGTCGGTTTAACCGGGGGAAAAACACATCGGTCTGGTCTCTTACAACCCTGCCAAAGCGGCGTTCAATGTGGTTCAGTATCTCTTCGGCAGTGGGCTTCTCTTTAGCCATTGGCACTACTCCTACCTTTATGCGGCCAGAGCTTTCTTTGCTTACACTCAGTTTGAAGACGGAGAAGTTTCCGTAGACCTCGTCCATCAACTGATTTTGCCACAGTACGGGGCCAAACCTCTTCAGGCGAATCTTGCTGTTTTTCCTGCCGAGAATGAAAATCTGACCATCTTCATTGATGTACCCCAGATCCTGGGTGTAGATGGTTTTACCTACAATCTTTAATCCGTTACTTTTCCCAAGGAAATAACCAGCGGCGGCGGATGGCGTACGTACTACAATCCTACCCACTTTCAAAGCGGGAAGTGGTTCCCCACGGGGATTGGTTACTACGACTTCTACGTCTTCCAGTGGTAGCCCTACAGAAGAGAGGGCATCAGTAGCAGACCGTACAACGTTCGTAGCGACTCTGGGCCCTGCCTCCGCCAGTCCGTAAGTTTTCACGATCGGGCAATTGAAGGTTTTTAGTGCCTTACGTACAGTACCTGGTTCGATGTGATTACCTCCACAGGTAACGTAGCGCAGGCTATCCCATAGTTCGGGCTGTCCCTTAAATTTATCCTGCTTATTGATCATGTAGACCATTTGCCGAAAAATGGGAGGGACAGTAAAAACGGAGTTGATTTGGTGCTGGTTAATCAATCTTAAGATGGCTCCTACAAATAGCACCTTGTTTGAAAACACAATGGTGGCTCCCATGTAGAGGTGGCTCAAGAATTGGGCGACCAAGCCGTAAGAGTAAGTAAGTGGCAGCACCATCAGGGTCCGGTCTGCAGGGTTTATGCCGATGGCTTTCACATTCCGACGCACGTTCTCGAGAATACCACGCTGCGTATACTGAATGATTTTTTTGCCACCGGTACTCCCTGAACTTGTTACTAGTGCCGCCGCTGCGATCTTGCGAGCATCTCCTGGAAGGCTGACCTGATACCAGTTCAGCCCTTTGTCCACTAGATCTACTTTTTGCGGCGGCTTTTTGGCCCGAAAAAGCTTCTGGGTACGCTCGTGCATCACGAAACCGAAGACGCCAATTTCCTCTGGTTCAACCCGTTGGAACTTATCCGTTAGGTTGATGACCATTGGCACGGCCCCTATATCCATGATTGCTAGTACCAGCGTAGCGACCTCTATGGAGGAGAGTGGGCACATGATGCCAACTACGTGGCCTGGTTCAACCCCTCTGGCCTGTAAGATTTGGCTGAAGTACTCAATTCGCTCCCAATATTCTCCGTAGGTCACCTGTCTGGTTTCCTCGATGAGGGCGACTTTTTTCATCACGAATCTATGGCGTTCGCGCAGAGTGTCAATCAACGAATTCGGGGATATAACCCTGGCTGAAGTTGGTCGGACTACCTGTTGAACGGCAGCGGCATTTACGGCGGTCATGATGAATTAAATTACGAAGTGATTAAAGGGAGGATTCGTTGTTCTGAGGAGTGCTAGGGGATTTCTCCGCTTACACCAATTCTGCTTCCAGGCTGGTCTGAATCATTGAGCTGAGGGTATCTACATTCTGGAAAGACTCTTCGTCAAACTCCGTTGGCATGATGCCAAACTCTTCTCCGAGAACTGTAGAAATCTCGAGAATAGCCAGGCTGTCCTGGATGATACCCGGCTCTTCTTCAGTACCAAAGAATGGGGTGGAGTTGTCGATTGAATCTGGGGTAAGGTCAGTAAGGTCGAGCACTTCGATGATGCAGGCCTTTACTTTGTTTTGGATAGCGATAATATCTTGCATAGTAAAAGGAATTAAATTGGATTGGTAATTAATGATTATTGATGAGGGGAACATTCCGCTAGGCGGCCTGTCCTTTTTCGTATTTCCGGATAGCGATAGATGCCATATTGCCCGAGAAGCCAAAGGAATTAGAGAGCGCCAGGCGCACTTCGCATTCTTCAGATTCTGCACTGGACAGAAGAAGTCGATCACTTTCGATTATACTTTCAGTTACTCCGGTAGATGCGGGAATAAAGTCCTTGGCAACACTTAGGGCAGCGGCGACAAATTCAACACTACCTGCTGCTCCGAGTGAGTGCCCGGTAAGGGCTTTGGTTGAGCAGATGTGGACGGAATCTTCTTCTCCTATCAATGCTTCGATGGCCTTTATTTCCATCTTATCATTGGCTTTGGTTGCGGTTCCGTGTGTATTGATGTAATCTACATCAGCAGCTGTTTCGCCAGACATTCGTAGCGCGCTCTCCATCGCTTGACGGGCGTAAATGCCTTCAGGATGAGGAGCTGTTGCATGGTATGCTTCGTTGACGATAGCATATCCGCTTACTTCAGCCACAACATTAGCGGCGCGGGCGCTGGCACTGGCTTCGCTTTCGAGTACTACGTACGCTGCGGCATCTCCCAGGTTGAGACCATCACGGTGCTTATCGAACGGTTTACAACTGCCTTTTGAGAGTGCAAACAGTGAGTTAAAGCCACTGAAAGTGAGGTAAGTGAAAATATCAACTCCACCTGCAATTACATAATCTGCCCGGCCAGACCGGATGAGGTCAAACCCTCTTCCAACTGAATTGGTACCAGAAGCACACGCGGTAGAAACGGTAGAGAGTGGGCCACGTATACCAAGGCGGCGAGCAATATCTCCCGTGATATTAGGAGTATTGTAGCGCAGGAGGTTATAGTCCCGTTCCTTCCCTTCCAGATCATCCTTGATCCAGTGCATGAAGGGATAGCTACCGCCTACTGAAGTGCCAACGCAGAGCGCTACACGTCGAGGGTCAACGGTTGCCATATCAAGTCCGGATTTCTCCATCGCCTCTTTAATGGCGCGAACGCTAAATTCAGTAAGGATGCTAACGTCGACCTCATTGATTTCGGCGTACAACTCAGGGTTTACTGTACATCCTTCGTGGATACGAAAGTAAGCGTCTGAGGCATCGAAACGGCTCGATTCGATTGGCTTGAGCCCAGAACGCCCTTGTCGTAGGCCGTCCTCAAATTCTTCGAGATTGTTACCAATGGAACAGATGACACCCATTCCGGTAACGACTACGCGATTAGACATAATAATTTGTTTTTGGAAAGGAGGGGGTGGTTAAACCCCGATACCACCGTCGATGGTGATTTCCTGACCGATTAGGTAAGAAGGTGCCGAAGTGGCGATATAGGTGATCAAGTTGGCGACTTCTTCCGGCTCTCCCATTCGCTTGAGCGGGCTGTTAGCCAGGCGTTTTTCGTAATACTCCGGCTTGATATCCTTGGTCATATCGGTACGAATCAGGCCAGGAGAGATACAGTTGATTGTGACTCCGAAGGCCCCCATTTCCTTATGAACCGTTTTCGAGAAGGCCACAATAGCTGCTTTCGAAGCGGCATAGGCAGACTGACCAGCATTTCCTCGCTGCCCAGAAAGGGAAGTAACATTGATAATGCTGCCTTTCTTTTGGCGCATCATAGAAGGTATTACTGCCCGACAAGTATTCATTACGCAGGCGATGTTGGTATTCAGTACATGCCACCATTCCTCGTCTTTCGTCATAATGAAAGGCTTACTTGTACCCAAGACACCTGCATTATTAACAAGGACTGAAATCTCGCCGTACTCCTTTCTTATCTTAGTGACCAACGACTTAACCGCTTTGGTGTCCGTCATATCACACTGAAATGCGTAGGGAATTGGGCAGTTGGCTGCAATGATTTCTGCGACTACGTTATTGGCCATTTCTTCATTACTCCGATAGGTCAGAATAACTTTGAAGCCTTTTTCGGCAAGCTGTAGACAAGTATGCCGACCGATGCCACGTGTCCCTCCTGAAACGAGGGCTATTTTTGGATTGTCCATGATTATTTTTTTCTAGATTTTACGGAAGTAGGATCAAGTTTACCGAGCAACTTAGCTGCTTCTTCTTCTCCCCAACTTGGAGCAAAGGGATCTTCGGAAGACCAGTTTTCAAAGGCCTTCAGGCTAGCTTGTACCAATGGGAGTGCTTTATCTGGCCCACCGCCGTAACCAGCAGGAGTCCGTTCTACCATTTGAGCAAGTAATAGCAGTAAACGAGGATTTTCCGGAGCCTTAGCTTTGGCGGGGAAGAGCATACCCATTGTTTTGGGGCCGTACTTCATTGACCGGCTAGCGGGGTCTACAGATATACGTGCCTGGTAGATTCTTGCCTGTAGGGCTACAACTTCAGCCTCTGTAGCTCCGGCATTTTTTGCCAAATCAAGAGAAGTTTGAGCAGCACTTACTAAGCCGTCGCGATCTTCTTTGCTTTCGGTTCTAAAGCTCTGGACAACCGCTGCGAAGGAGGCATAGTAATTGGCGTGCCAAGTCGCTTCTTCGGCTTTCCCTAGTTCGGCAAAAGCTGCGACACTAGCGGCGAACTGATCTGGGCTTTGTGCCTGGCCGAATTGTCCTAATGCCTGGCCCAGCTGTTGTTGGAAATTAGGCTGGCTGAAAAGAGAAGTACTCCCAAGTAAGAGTGTGAGATAAAGTAATGGCTTCATGGCTTTATTATTTAAGCGTTGACAACAAGTTGTTATCTGGTGAAAAAATTAAGTGAATATGGCCGTCACGGCGAAGAATTGTGTAGTACCCTTTCTTGACGACCTGGGCTTCGCCGTAGCGTTGCCAGATATGTGCGGGGATGGCATAGTCTTCCTCAACGACGAAGTAGTCAAAGTAGAAGTAGCGTTCCATAGTTAATGGGCTGATTTGATCAAGGCTAATCAGTAGACCAACTCCATTAGGCGATGCAGGATAGATTTCTGCGCTTACTACGCTACCTGCACATATTGCCGAAGTCGCCTGGCCCTTAGGCTCAATCTTGCAGATTCCGAATCCAGCGCAATTACGATCCGCTACTCCGAATACCACATCGACAATCCGACGCGTCTGGCCCTTTGGGCGGGCAAATCGGCTGATGCTTTTTGGCTTTACCATGATGGAGATATTTAGTAGTTGTTTGTGATTCAGAAGAGAAGCTTATTTGTTTCTCTCCCTTTGTTGATCACAAATCTAGGGCCACCTGGAGGCCCACAATTGGACACCATTCCGCCATTTTCCCAGCACACATTTAGATCAAAAATGCACACCCATCAACCCTAAAACATTGATTATCAATTTTTTAAATGCATCAAAAACACCTCCAAAAACCTACCGTAACGGGGCCGTTCTTAAAAAGAATCAATTCAAAAACCATTCGGAGATAAAAAATATCCAAGTATTTGGCTTCAATTCGATGAATCATCAAAAGGTGACATCTTCGAATAACTTAATCTGGCTCTGTTCACATTACCGGGAAGCAACACGCCTTGGGCTTAAAGAATCAAGTGTGAACTCCCACAGTTCTTCGTAAGGAATTATTTCTACCTCCCAAGACTGGTTCGTCATCTCAAGGGGGTTAGACTGCAGTTGTTTGTAATACCGGCTGGCCTTTCGTTTTACAGCCTCTACGTGAAATGCTGTTTGTGGAACTTGTAGTAACATCTTAATAAAGCAGTTACTACGGAAAGAGCTACCTTTCTTAAGGTAGCGCGAGCAGTATTTTTCTATCGCCTCAATTCGGTCTGCTGCCGCAGAGTAGCGGTCACGATTTATCAGAAATAAAACCTGAAGCACCAGTACCGGTATATTCCGGCGCCGTTTCTCTCCATTAAAGATAGGCACCTCGTTCAGAAAGCGATTTAGCCGAAAAAGCGTTTTCTTCTCTGACGCTATGGGGCGGACCAAGGTTCCTACAGTAATTAGGTATTCCAAAAATGCTCCGTACAGTAGCCAGGTTTCCCTAGCACGTGGGTCCATTTTTTTAAACTTCTTCAGGTTAGTAATAGTGTGGTAAATGACATAGGCCTTCTCATAGTGTCGGGTGTGCATTTCTAAAATGAATAAAGACTCCTGGAACTTGAAATAATTTGGTGTTCCTTCTTGATAATACTTTTTTGCGAACTCCGCAGTTTCTCGTCCTTCTACAAACTCTTTAAGCTGGGTATGGCAAATCATTTTGTAATGCAAGAACATTCCCATTGGAGTATTCGCAACGTAGGGTTTGGCATTGAAAAATACAATGCCTGAATCACACAACTCAATTGTCTTACGGTACTCAAAAGCATTAAGGGCACACCAGATTAAGGCAATCCTTCCACATAAGTGAACTCTATAAGTCTTAAACTTTTCCAGATACTGAGGAATCTCTTTCTCTAACTCTTCTCCTACCTCCAGGAATTTTTCTCGGCCCTCCTTATGCATCCGATACATTACAAGGCTTGAGAAGTGGCGATCAAGAATGTTCTCAGCATGAAAGCAAGCTGCAAGCTCATCGTAAGCCTCGTTATAATGGTTAAAACGTTCCCGGTCTCCATAACGGAAACCATATTGTGAGCTCAGCAACCGAGCAATATCCATCGAAATTTCGGTAAACTCATATTCAATTGTTTTACTAAACAACTTTTTGGCCATGTCCATCCCCGAGTTAAATGCTCCACGGCCAAACATAATCTTCACGGCTACCCACCGTCGGCAACAAGTATAGTAAGCTCCGCTAAGATCCGTAAATCCGGGCTTGTTCACATCAATGAAAAACAGGGTATTGATCAAACGTTGTCTCAGTTCACTCTTTAAGTTGTGAAAACGCTTTGTCTTTCGCAACAAACCTATCTCCTCCATTGCGTCCTCCTCCGTTATGATCTCTCCGGATAAAATTCCGTTGTACAGCTTGTTTAAATTAGTATCATCAGAGAAACTCTCATCTCCAATGATATTAATAGAACGGACCTTGTTACGGTCAACAATACCGATAAGCTCGATTAGTAGGTCCATACATTAGTGTCTATCTACGAAAAAGCTAACCTTTCATAGTCAAGGGTATTTACCCACTCAAGGAGCAAGACTACAAAAAGGCACTTAATCGATTAAAAGCAGGTGAAAAATGCGCGATAGAATAATCGCAGAAAAAAGTCTCTCTAGCTAAAAATACGGTTTTTCAGCATTGCATTACGGTTTAGCAATAGCAACTCGCCATTAAATTTGTCCATATTCAGGACAAAAATCAGCCTAAAAAATGGAAGTTTCATCAATTTGAGAACAGCAACTGAAGCGCACATTTTTCAAAAATCAAAAACTCCCACTGCACTAATGAGTGCGGTGGGAGTTCTTCATTCCTACGTTCAGGCGGCGAGCCAACGGAGCCATCTATTACATGATATGGATGTCTTCAGTGATGATGTAGCTTTGCGCCTGCTCGGCAGTGATCGTGAAAATTGCGCCAGTGATAAGGTTAAGAAGCGTAAGCATAGTTGATTGATTTACAGTGATTTACTTTGATTAGTACACTGCAAATTTGCCAGCATGAAGCCCCTTAAAAAATGACACATAAGCCGCTTTGGCCTAGCACATTTTTTGCAAGTTTATATCAATAGAATTTTATAAATATTTGATAATCAGCACTTTATAAAAACGAAACAGGTTGAAAATCGACCGGTAATAACAAAACAATATATCTCTCTTGACTGCATTTGCAGTCTAAAAGATGCCTTTTAGCCAAAAAGTGCGAATTTTATAGCGTAAATATGTCTAAATTCAAGCATTCATGAATTCACAAACACTTTATTTATTCCTTAATATGACTACAAATCAAGTAAACCCTCCTTCCTTCTAAGTAACCTGTGCAACTCACTTTACAAGCTTCAACTCAATCACTATATAAAAGGGGGCATCTGAAGCATACGGTATGAATTCAGGAATCGTGTTTTCGGAATCATCACATGTAGATTTCACGCAAATAAGTTCAGCCCATCAGCCCCTAAAGAGGCACAGTGGGTCAGATTAGTAATCCAGGCGAAAGAAATGTAGTGTTCCCTGAAAATACA
This sequence comes from uncultured Lewinella sp., assembly GCA_964410795.1. GTDB lineage: Bacteria > Bacteroidota > Bacteroidia > Chitinophagales > Saprospiraceae > Neolewinella. The sequence goes on from CAYPIM010000061.1 coordinate 26,056, forward strand.
GGACTGTAAAAACCAGGCCTTTTATTTCCCTTTTCCGTAATATGACTTATAAGCTCTTATCCTGGCAGGAAAGACAACCAGCTGAATAAAGTTAAACTCCAGTTGCTGCAGGCTAATGGAACGATCATCAAATTCAAATTTCAGGAAGGGCGTGTAACGCAGGTTAGTGCGCAGTAGCCATGCATCCCCCTTACGTGCTGGTCGGATATCCCAACCAAAGACGAGAATAGGGTTAAAAGTGTTCTTGCGGACATCCGTTAGGTCTACTTCCTCGTCTGTCTCGGTTAGTCGCATTCGTTCGTAGCCTAAGCCCAGCCCTATAAACGGAACGAAGCCATGGTAATCTCCCAGAAACTTATAGGTCTCCAGGGTAAGCGAGGTACGACGCATAGTTTGTTTAAAATTGCCCGCTGAACGTTCCTGTACAATTGGACGAAAAGCAAGCGCTACATTCGCGTCAAGGGGTAAGAAATGAAAACCCGCTGCGACATCCAAGAAGATGTTAGACATGGCCAGGTCGTCTAGAAACGCACGATCTCCGGTAAAGTAATCTGATTTCTGAAGCGGGAAGGCAGACGAAGGGCCTACGGACAAAAACCAGCCAAAGCGTCGAGCGTCGTCAAAGGTTTCATTGAAATGATCAACCCCTTTAACATCATTATTATAGGTTGTCTCTATCGCCCAATTCGCGCCAAAGGTGAAAAAGCCGGCAGGAAAGGATGTTTCTGTTGATTCATTCCTGCTTACGGCTACTCCCACCTTATCATTAAATAAACGATTATAGCCAAGGTAAAAGTAGCCCCCTTTACTCTGGTAGGCCAGGCCAAGGTCTAGTACGCCTTTAACACTGGTTCGTTGAAAAGAGCCTTCCTCCAACGACCACTGGCGGTAACGCATGGGGCTAAACTTATACCCTATATAAGGACGGATGTTTCCAACGCTACTCTTCCAGGGATAAATCCGAAGCCCCGTAAAGGCTCCAAAGCGCGTTTTTGTTTCCACTGGTTGGTCTTTCCCACCTAAAGGAACGGTAGCTATTGAGACATAGAAATCCGCATGGCCCCAAAAATGTGTCGCGCCTATATTAACCGCCGGTACAGCAAAGCCCTGCCGGTCAAATGTTTTCAGGTCTCCTTGTGCATCAATAAAAGCACTAGCGCCGTAGCCAGGCACAAAGTTCGCATCAAGACCAAAGTAGCTCTTCGCAAACTTATAGCGATGCTTAAAGTCCTGTGCTGGTAAAGAAGCAGCACACAGTAGGAAGATCAACAAGAAGAAGCGAGATAGGAGAAGTTTCATATTATGGTTACATATTAGGATACTCCCGTCTAAGTCATTACGATCTTATCAGGAATAAAATTAGACAAGCTCTAAACCACAATATATATAAAATATGAGTGCTCGAATTACCTTCGTTCCGTTCCCCAAGGAGGCATTTTTTCATAAACCCCGCACTGCACCTGCGCGCCGCGCCCAACTACTCCAGCTCCATTCCCCGCAATTTACGCTTAGTATTAAAAGCCTCAATATCCTCCAGTAGACTGTCTGCTTTTTCAATTTCGCGTAAAGTATAAAAGTTAAGCGCGAAAGAGACTCCCCAGATCACAAACAAGAGGCCGAAGAGGAAGAAATAGAGAATAGATTGTAACACCACGTTAGCATTGTCGATCGTGACGGCGTCGGCATAAAACACCCAATCAAGGAAGGCGAATAAGAGGCCGCCAATGGCCGTATCGATCAGCCACATCGTTGGCACGGCCATTATGATGATCAGGATGAAGCTATCGTAGCTCTTCACCAAATTGGTGTAGACAAAACGGAACGTCTCCTTAGCACTGGCCAGGCCTGCGTAACCTGCATAAGCGAAAGTAAGCGCAAATGGTAAGGCTAGAAAAACGAACAGTCCGGCAATCGCTCCGCTAAAAGCCATGGCAAAGGCAACCCCGAGGCAGACGAGGTACAGAAAGGCTTCAGACCGCCAGTTCGCTGGTAGTAGCTCAATAGCAGATGCTCGCCAGAACACCTCAAAGGATAACCTTAAAAAGCCATAGAGTCCACCTGCAACCAAGAGCAGGTACAACAATCCCCGGTCTCGGGAGAAAGAGGTCATTAATTCATGGGCATTATGAAAGTCTCCCCAGAACTCTCCGTCAAACACATAGCGTGTAGCTGGCGCAGAATTGTAGAACAGGAACGATAACAGTACAAACAGGAGCGTAATCCCCCCCAGGCCACCAAACAACAAACCGGTATTACGGCGCAGGATGCTGAATACATCCGTCATGTTTTCCCCTGCATTTCGGATCAGGCGAAGGCTAACTTTCTCTTCCGTGGTGTCTCGCGTCCTGAGTGCGTCTGTTTTTTCTCGTCGGGGCCGTGCAGCAACCACACGTGGGTACATCACGTAGTACCACATGATGAAGGCAAAACAAAGCAGAATGAAAACCCCACGTATGGCATCGGGCAGTTCAGTATGCCGCGTCAGGTAGCCTTCCAGAAACCCGGCAATGATGAACAGCGGAACGGTACCGAGCATGATTTTGAGCCCGTCACGAGCAGATTCTTTAAAGGCTTCGAAGCGAGAAAGTGTACCGGGAAACAACAATCCGCTACCCATTGCCAGGCCAGCTCCGCCGGCAATCACAATGCTACTAATCTCCAGCGCACCGTGAATCCATATTGTCAGAAAACTTTCCTGAAATATCCCCTGATCATAAAAGAAATACTGGAAAACCCCGAGCATTACTCCGTTTCGAATAAGTTGCACAATAGCCCCTACGGCAAAAAACGCCCCGGAGACAAAGGTCACCAGTGCCACCATTATATTATTCAAGGTGATACGCAGTGACATCGAGAATGGCGAAGTTTGTTTGTATACCGCCATCGGATCACCATTAGCGATATTCTCCTGTGTCATATTCATGTACGCTTCGCCCATGATCGTCTCGGCGAAGCCAGGATCAATTCGGTAGCTGATAATGCCAATCAGCATAGCCAGCACAAAGGTGAGTAGCGAAATCAGCAGCGGCCGCCGCTGGGCGAAGACCACCCTGGGCAACTCGTCGGTCCAGAAGGTAAAAAAGCGCCCGGCCTCTCCTCTCCGACCTCGGTAGACTTGCAAAAATGTGCGTTGCGCCAGCGCGTTCAGGTACACCCGAACAGAACGGTTAGGGTAAAAGGTCCGGGAATAAGACAGGTCATCCGTAGTATGGATGTAGAGTTGTTTTAGCAGCTCAGGGTCTTGCTCATCACGCTGGAGCGCGCGCTCGTAGCGCTTCCACTTGTCCTTGTTTTTATCGATAAAGTCGGTTTCCCGCATGCTGCAAGATAAGGAGGTAGATTGATAGATTTATAGTGTGATAGATTTATAGGCTACCG
>CAYPIM010000062.1:0-29044 GCA_964410795.1 uncultured Lewinella sp.
TCGGGCGAGAAAGAGTTCTCTTTTCTAGCCTACCGGCAAGACAGTACTTCCGCAATCTTGGGGGGTATTCTCCACTTTTTGCTGACCTGGGGCCCGACCAGTGACCAAGCCGAGGAGCTGAAAGACCTGCTCCGGATGCGGACCGACAGTAGTCAGTATATAGCTGGAAGTTTGCCCGTGGAGCGGGATACTTCAGTGGAAGGCCTGGAGATTGGCCCAGCTGATCATCCCCTGGCCCAGCTTTTATTACGGGGGTTGAATTCGGTGCCTTCTCCGCCGATCGCAGCAGGTGGAAAAATGGCGGCCTCCTTCAGTTTTTCCGCTGAAGATGCCCGGATGATGGCCGAGGTATTGCCCGATAAAGAGGCTTGGAAAGAGGTCTATTTACGCATCCGGCTAAAGCCCCATTTCGGTGCTTACCGCCCTGCACCACCCACTCAATTCATCCTCACCAAAAGCTTTGCGTCATGTCTAGAATCACTTTGATACTACTGGTTGCCGTGTGCTTTTTTGGGGCGCGTGCGCAGGTGCAAGGAAAGGCTGCTGACGCTTACCTGGTCTTTTACGCGACCTACGGAGGCATGACCGGACACGTTGGCCTTGCCATTGATATAAACCGGGTTCGGATTACGGACTGTGCGGATTGCCCCGGTGGCGTTCGCTACGATACGGTAAGTACCGGTGAGTTGGCCTATTTCGATCTCTGGCCAGCAGAGGACGACTACTCATACAGTTTCTTCTTCGGAGAAACGCCGGCGAAGTATGTCCGCTTACCCACCAGCTCTGCCGCTCCGCCGATCACCGTCAATCTCTTACTTCGTAAGGGTTTGCCTCACGCTATGAAGGACCCAGTTGACGGTCTCGCCAGAATACCGATTTCGCCAACTAAGGACGCTGAATTGATCAGCTATATGCAAGGGCTAATTGACGCAGGACGCCCCTTTAGCCTCTACGATTTTAACTGCTCAGACTTCGTCTCTGCTGGTTTAGATCAGATCCTGCCCGAACGGGTTGCTGCCGAAGAGCGGGTGCTCGCCAGCATGGCTACTACCCCAAACCGACTGTGGAAAGCTGTTGCTGCCGAAACCGAAACCGTCATCCTGAAGGACCCCGAAGCTAAGGCCGACGGACGCTTCAACTCACAAAGAATTTTCTCCTCCCTACAAGCTCAAAATGATGAAAAACAACATTAAACCAACACTACTTTTAGCGCTGATTATCAGCTTTCTAAGCTGGTCGGCTAATGCCCAGACTTTAGACTTTGCCAACCGGGTAGATGTTGTGCTCTCCGACGGGCTGAACGTGACCCTTTACGGGCATACCAATTCACTCAGTAAAGACTTTACCGGGCGGTACAGTTATTTGCCCGCTGGCTTAAGGCTTTCTAAAAAGGAAGACGGTACGCCGATGTTCCTATTCAGTAAGTTCACAACCGAGGATGCCGAGGACAATGTATCCGGTGCACTCATGCACTTCTTGATGGAATGGGGCCTTACGCCCGAACAGGAAGAGGAACTGCAGGGTAAACTTGCTTCCCGGATTCAGGGGTTAGCACAAACAGATTCACGCTTTTCCAGTGTCGAAGATCCACGAGTCATGGGTGCTGTTGACGTGAGGACTGACCCGGAAAACTCTTTCGAGGTTATCTCTGCAATACTCAGCAACGGAAAAGAAACGCCCACCTTAGTTACTTCTGGCCGAGCACCGATCATCCCCGGTGGGAAAGTGGCCGTTGCGGCCATGGTGGAAAAGAACGCTGCGCAATTACTGGCTGCAAGCTTTGAAAAGAGTAGCTCTATTACTGATGTCTCCCTGGCCCTACGCTTTGAATATGACTTATTGATGCCGGCCGTAGACGGAAGTATCACGGTAGACTGGACGCGCGTAGACTCCGTTTACCAGACTTACACCCGAAACGCCAGCCGAAACAATGGAGACAAAGATGACCGGGACGTGAAGGTTACCGATACAGAACGCGACTCCCTTTTTTCCCAAATGCAGCAGCAGAAAGCGGTGGTTGTGAAGCTTGATAATATACAGCCGGAAAGCGAAGTGGCTAAGCAGATGGTGACCGCCTTTATGGAATACTTCCTGCGGTCGGTTTCCGAGCGGGAGTTCCGACCACCGGGGGAGGAAGAGGATGCCGATGACAAACGCAACGACCAGCGCGGCTACAACAATCGCTACCGGGGCTACACCGTGAACCGCGAACGACTGAACGTCAAGAAACAACGCCGGAACGAGACGTATGAACTCAGCGTTCGCCTACCGATCACCCGTCAGTTTGAGCTGGTGGAAAACCTGGCCTCCTGGTACGACGGGGTCCGCGACAATGACAAATGCGTCAATACGGTAAACCTGAATGACCCGACCTTTGAACACCGTGAGGTTCAACTGATCCTTGATCTTGACGCTGAAGATATGTTCGGAAAGGAACTGAACTTCGTTACGGTGGATATCCGTAAGCGCCGTGAGCAGGAAGGCGCCAATGATTTCCAAACCCAGGTGACCTTTGACAAGAAGATGTTTGAAGAAGTAGGAAACCGTACCTCGATTACCTACTCAAAGGCGGAAGACGAAAACCCAGACCTCTTCGAATACCGAACCCTATACAGCCTGCGTGGCGGACGCACCTTCGTGCCCGATACGAGCTGGACACAAGGAAGCTGGCAAGGCTTGACCCTTGCGCCACCGGTGGCTCCAACGCCTTTGCGCCTGGAAGCGGACCTGGAGCAAATGAAAGACAACGGAATTCGGAACGTCTCCATACAGGTGCGCTACTACAAGTTTGGTGTGCCTACTGAGAGCAACTTTAACCTGAACGTCTCTCGTAAAATTGGCTACCTCGAAGACAACATCTTCATGGACCGAAATACCCAGGGCTATGCTTACCGGTACGTCTTCTTCCACCAAGACCATGGCCCCCTGGCGACGCCATGGGATGCAAAGATCAATACTGGCTACCTCTTTGCCGTGGTCCCGGAGGAGTTGCGCGACCGCAGAAAAGAAACCATTGACGAGATGGTGGAACTAGGTAAAGCAGTAGTCAATAAGGATAAAGTAGAAGATGTGCTCGATAAGTTTAAAGACTTGATTATTAAGGATTAGCCGATGAGTTGAAAGCCTTTGAATCAGGAGTCATTGAACAGGGTGCCATCCGTGGTAATACGCTTGCTCGCCTTAGGCGAATTAACGTAGCAAAACGAATGGTATACACAATAGCAACTCCCTACATCTATGCGCCTAAGTCCCCGACTGATATACAATCCCACTTTGCACCTGCGTCCGCGCCCAAAGTATCAACAAATCACCTTTCAAAAAATAACCCATATCATGAATAATCCAATCAAATTTTCCTACCGTTTGGCCCTATTAGCCCTGGCTGTTTTTCTAGCAGTGCCTGGTTTGTTTGCCCAGCGGCTGTCTTACGAATCCATGCGAGAAGTTGTGCTGTCTGACGGGATGACCGTTACGATCTACAAGAGCAGAGACGGAAACAAGTGGCGGTTTGTACCTCCGTCAGAAACGATTCGCCTTGGCGAAACTGCGGATGGTACACCTGAGTTTCTTTACACAAAGTTCACTACGGAAGACCGGGTTGAGCAAGGAGGAATACAGGGCGCACTTTTGCACTGCCTGCTGGAATGGGGAATGACAGAATCACAGCGGGAAGAACTGGACGAAAAGGTCGCTGAGATGACTGGAGGTAAAGTTCTGGGCCCCGTAGACCTGGAGCCTGCTCAGGACAAGTCTTTTAGTATCGTCTCGGCAGTACTGAACGATAAGCAATTGACGACCACCTTTGTTACTTCCGGTGTTGCACCTCCGGCCGGAGGAAAGGCCGCTGTTGCCGCACGGCTTGACAAGTACGGTGCCCAGTTGCTTGAGCACAGCCTGACCAAGTCCCGCTCTATTTCTGACATCTCCGTGGTGCTCGACTACGAGTACACTGTGATGGTAAAGGCCGCCAAGGGTTACCTGAAATACGACCTGGACATCACTCATGAGCAGGGTGATGGAATGGCCTATGACCTGATCAAAAAGGAACTGGACAAAGAACCCGAACTGTACAATAAAGCCCTAAAAGAATACGAGAAGAACAAAGGTAAAATGACCGATGAATGCGGCGTAGGTGACGGTATGGCCAATGTCTTGGTTGGCCTTCAGGCCATTGATAACGTAGCGGGAAATACTACGGGAAGTGGAGATACGGGTAGCCCCTGGGAGTACGGTGTGAGTGAAAGCCTGCTTCGCAAAATGTACGATCACTTCGAGAGTACGGAGCGGATCATTCTTAAGTGGGAAGAAAATGTTGTAGACGAGCGGCTTGCGGTAATGCGCGAGGCATTCTTCAATTATTTCCTCAACGCTTTTACGGAACCTGCTTACCCTGAATTGAGCTCCCTGTCGGGCATAGATAATGGGCTTGACCTGAACGACGAAGAGATCAAGAAATCTGCGCAGGGCGGTTATAAAATGAAGTCATGTACTAAGATGGAAGCCAGCCGGGTAATCAATAAGACAATTCGCCTGGACCACATCATACTGCCCATCAAACGGAAGTACCAGATGGTAGCCAACCTGGCGAGCACCTACGACCGGGTAAAAAACAACCCGAAGTGCGTTGGCTCCGTCAACCTAAATGATAAGTTTTTCCTGCACCGCGATATCAACTTTATCGTGGACGTAGAAGCTATGGACATCTTTGACAAGGAGATCAATTACGTTTCCGTAAATGTTCGAAAGCGTCGTAATGGTGGAGAGGATTTCTCCGACGCCGTGACGATTAGCCCAACGGTAATGAAAGACAAAGGCCGCCTGGCAACAATCACCTACGCCCGTGGCGAAGACCGAAATGCGGATATGTATGACTACAAAGCCCAGTGGTCTTTGCGCGGAGGAGAAGTTTACCCCGAAAATCCTCAGTGGACGAAGGGTGACTGGCAGGCCGTTACGTTGCAAGCTCCGGTTCGGCCTCGAGACATCGAGTTCGAGGGAGACATTACTGAGCTGAAGGAAGCTGGCGTAACCAGAGCAACCTTACAACTTCGTTACCTGAAATATGGCAAAGAAACCGAGACTAATATCCCGCTTACAATTTCTAAAAACGAGGCGCTTGTCAGTTCCCGTATATACACCGACCGTGACCAGACGGGCTACGCCTACCGCTTCATCATTAACCATAAAGAGCAGGGCAAGCTAGCGACGAATTGGGAAGCCAAGATTAATGATGACTACGTCTATGCTTCCGTCCCGGAAGAACTCCGTGAGAAAGACATGGCCTGGCTGAAGGCCGCCAAAGACGCTGCTAATATCCTCTTGCAACCAGGACCAGACGGGACGATCAAACCCGGCCAGGGCATCCTGGGCAAGTTCAAGGATATTCTGAATTTGATTGGGGAGTAATAGCCTCATCTCTCCCTGATTTAGCTCCCTTTTTACTTGGCATTACCCTCTCAACGTAATTCCGTTTTAGGCAAATTTTGTCAAAAAATGGTAGCGAGAGTAGTTACTAGCCATCCAGCGAAGGCAGAGCCTTAGCGGTAAGAAGCTCCCCTCTCCTGCGGAGAGGGGTTGGGGGTGAGGTTACGAGCGCAGCGAGCATCCCTTCCCGCAACCCATAAACAATAATAAAATGAAATACCTAATAATACTGGGCCTATTACTGGCCTGGACCGTCACCGCCGAGGCGCAACGGATCATCCTTGACTTACCAACCAAAGCTGGAGAACTGACGCTTTTTCCGGAGGTGGGCAAGCCTAATAATTTTTACTTCGTGGCTGATAAGGCCCAGCTTGCGGTAGACGATAACGGCAGCCCACGCTTCTCCTTCCTGCGCTATGTGACCAACACTACAAGTGCACCGGGGGAGACCGATAATACTCAGGGGGAGGGCGGTGGAATTGTCCATGCCGTAGTAAGCCTTGCGGTATCTGACGAGCAGCTGGAGGAGGCTCGGCGCGAATTGCGGAGGATAAAGCCAGATGGCGAAATCATCGGGCCGGTCATCTTCAAGTCTGGAACCTTCGGGCTGGTGACTTCCTTCACTGGCGAAAACGGTGAACTGAGTAGTAGCGTGGTTGGCCTTGGCCAAGCGCCTATTCTGGACGGCCAGCAGGCCGCCATCTCGATGCACCTGACCCGCCTGGGAGCGACGCTGCTTTGGAACTCCTTTAAGACATCTACGCCAGACATCAGCTTTTCGTTCATGATGACCATGGACGGTTACCGGCTGCCGAAGGAGGCAGTTATTGAAGCTAACTTTGAAGACCTCTACGAGTCGATGGAATTTGGTCTTAAGGCGGGCATTGGTGGAACGGGGTCGGCTGCGGCAACCGACGGAACTTCCGAAGCCCGTGGTACCGTTCCGGCTTATTTTGGTGTTGACCTGAAAGCCCAGTTTGAAAAACTCCACCGCGACGGTAAGATTAAGATCACCCAGATCGGATCGGACGAAGGGATGGACAAGCTCTTGGAATTAGCCTACGCGAAACTCTCGGACATCATGTTCGACCGGACGGAGGCGCAGAGTAGTAATCAGATGAGCCCCGAACAGATGATGGCGATGGCCAACCGCAGCCGGGGAGGCAGTCAGCCTCAGCAAGCGGAATCGCCCGTTTCGGGCGTCACCTTCTCCTTTAAGATGAAAAAGAAGCGGCGCACCGGAACCTTCCGGATGGACCTGAATAAATGGACGACCGATGAACTGGTGATGCGCTTTGACGAAAACATCGGTAACCTGTCTCGCTTTCAGGGTAACCCGCAGCATTTTCATCAGATTAATACGGACGACGAGTTGTACCGCCAGCGTGAAGTATTTGCGGTGGTGGACGGCTATAACGCCGCCGATTTTGCTGAGTACATCAACTTCGTTACGGTTCGGTTGAAAAAGGAGCACGCCAGCGGCGAGGTTACCCACGAAGAGGTGGTCATTGACCGCGAGAAATTCAGCAAAAAAGGCAACAACTTCAGCATGGTCTACGGCTGGAAGGGGGATGGCGACCGGGAGGAATGGATGAACTACGAGCACGAAGTGTTGTGGAGCTTCTTCGGTGACGTTGAGGTTGCCGAACCGATGAAAGTCACCTCGTTCAACGCTATTAACCTTGCGCCACCATACTCTAAGCGGGAGGTGGAGTTTCAGGCCGATCCCACTTTCCTGGAAGACCAGCAGGTACGGCTTGTCAACATCAAGCTTTACTACAAAATGGGGGAGAAGGAGTTCTTCAAGGCCGTCTCGCTTAATCCGAGTCGGAACCAGCTTTCGGAGAAAGTACTCTTTGTTGCCCCGACCGACGTCGGGGAATATGAATACGAAGTTTCCTGGCGCTTGCGGGGCAACCGTGTGGTCTCTTCCGGGCGGCTCACAGCTTCGGACAATGTGCTTTTCGTTGACGAATTACCCGAAGAGGAGTAACGAAGCCTTTAACCGCCTTTGCACCTGCGTCCGCGCAACCTGTAAATCCATAAATCTAAAAACATGAAATTTCAATTTATCCTAATGTGCATGTTCAGCTTGCTATGGGTGCCCCTTTCGGCCCAAGATATTCTGCTGGATGAGCCCGTGCGGGCCGGAGAGCTGACGCTGTTCCAGAGCCTGCGCAAACCCGGTGAATACCGTTATGCCCTGGATCAGCCCCGGCTGGCCAAACATCCAAACGGGAAGCCCCAGTTTTCCTTCATCCGCTACGTGAGTAATAAATCTTCCGCGCCGGGAGAAGAAGACATCAAGGAAGGCGAAGGTGGAGGTATTATCCACGCTGTGATTGAACTGAAAGTGACGGACGATCAGTTGGCCGAGGCCCGCCGCCAATTGCGGCGGATCAATCCGAACGGAACGATTGTAGGTGCTGCCCCCTACACCGGTGGTACAGTTGCTTTGATCTCCTCCGTTGCGGACCCCGACGCAGGCTTCTCGAAGAAGGTACTTGGCGTTGGCAAGGCTCCGATTCTGGACGGTCAGAAAGCTGCGGTTTCCATTCAGCTCACTAAACTTGGCGCCCAGGTGCTATGGCAGAGCTTTCAGACACCTACGCCCGACATGAGTTTCTCCTTCGAGATGGAAATGGAAGGGCTGAACTCTCCGAAGGGTGCTGTGATTGAAGCCAACTTCGAGCAGATTTACAAGCACCAGAATTTTTCGGCGGGGATGGTTTCGCGCCAGGGGAGTACGATGCTTGGTGCGGAGATCAACGCCACCTTTGAGGACCTGACCCGTAGTGGTGCCATCAAGGTGACGACGATTAATCCCGACGCTGATATTGAAGCGGCGGTGAAGGATGCTTACACTAAGCTTACGGCCTTGATGTTCAACCCTAGCGGCAGCAATACCGGTACGCCCAGTGCGCCGGCGCTGCCAGGAGCGCAACAGCCAGGAATGTTAGCGCGAGCGCAGGCATTGTTGGAAGCTGGGCGTAAGGATGCGCTGGAAGAATTTATGCTCCTTGAACGGCAAGCGGTCTCGAGTGGAGAGTTGGATCGTTTGACCCAAGGAGGGAACGGCAATAACAATAATAATGCTGCTGGAAATGGCAATAATAATACTGCCGGGAATAGGAATAATAATACTACGAATCTTAGAAGTGGGGGAAGACATCGCCATGGTGCAAGGCCGCCTGTAATTGATGGATACAATACTCCGTCGCGGCGGCACGCCTACGAACGCCCCCGCCCTACGCTCCCTACATCGGCTGTAGTGGTGGGGTACACCATGCGTGAAACCCGCCAGCGTGGCACCTATCGTATTGATTTGACCAAATATACAACCTCCAGTTTGTCCTTGCGCTTTGACCAGAACGTTGGGCCGATCAACTGTGATGAATGTTTTCAGCAGTTCAATATTGATGATCCTTTATACCAGCAACGTGAGATCGCTGCAATTTTAGATGGCTTTAACTCCGCCGACTTTCAGCAGTCCATTAATTTCGTTTCGGTTGCTTTCCGTAAAAAGCATCAGAATGGAGAAATTTCTCAGGGAGACATTCGTATCGATCGCTCTCGCTTCAATCAGGACGGTAACTATTTCAAGTTTACCTACGGCTGGAAAGGAGACGATAACCGCAACATTTGGCGTGACTACGAATACCAGACCGTTTGGAGCTTCTTTGGAGGAGCTACCATCGAGCAACCCTGGCACAGTACGGATATCAATACACTGCCGCTAAGCCCTCCCTATCGACTGAAGTCCATAATTGTTGAAATGGACCCAGAGATCATGGCTGAGAATAATATTCGTTCGGCGCAGGTAGATGTCTTTTTTACGGTAAATGGACAGGAAAAAACCCGTCAAGTACAATTGCGCAGCCGAGATGAGGCCCTGGAAACAAGGGTGCAAATTCTGGAGCCTGCCGAATGGCTGGACGTGGAACCTGGTTACGAATATAAAGTAACCTGGAGGCTGAAGGATGGCACAGAAAGGGTCTCACCCCGGAAAGAAACTAACTCATTGCTGATTTACGCCGATCAACTGTAACCCTAAAATTAAAATACCATGTTACGATATATCATTTTTTTAATGCTATTCATCTTACTGGGAACCGGATTGGAAGCCCAGAGTACTTATGCGAACCGTGTCCGCGATTTTGTCCGCGAAAAATTGGTTTTCTACTACATTGATGATCCTACTCAGCCCCGGCCAAGTAATATGGGACCTTTAGAGATTGATAAAAACGCGATTGCGGAAGGACGGGATATTAGCTCTCCCGTTTGGACGAACGCCGCCAATCGAGGGTTTCGCCAACTACTGGTTGACTTACTACGCCCGACCGATAACGGAGGAGACTTCCGGCTACAACGGATCACCCGTGATGCGTTGCTACTGACCAATAAGGAAGTAATCGTTTATCTCTATAACGATACGGCCAACGCAGTACCTCATCCAGACTGGGAGGACCACCTTAAGGAGAGTATCTACTGCCAATATGATGAAAACGATAATACTAAAAACCAGTGCTGGCCGTGCGCCAGTCGTTTTCGGGACCGTTCGACCACTGCTGGTGGACATATGGCGCTTGGCGCATTCTACTTTGATCCTGCTGGGAATACTACGATAGAAGATGCCCGGGAGAAGAGCGCGACCTTTTTGCACGAATTAGTTCATACCCAGGTTCAGATGGTTAAGGAGTCCTCAGTGGCGTGGGCCAACTGGTACGGAGCCGATGGTTCAGGACATTATGGTTTCGAAATTTTACCTAGTAAGAATACTGCTTTCAACGAAGGAGTAGCGACATCTTTTGCTTTTCGTTACCAACAAACAACCCACGAGAATGCTATTTCCTGGTTCAATACCAATAAGCGAATGTGGGTGGATAGTATCCCCGGATGCGGTACTGGAGGAACACCAAGTTACCGATGTATCATTGATCGTTTGGCAGCTGCTGGTCAGGTCGGAGTAAGTGGAATGCTTGATAGTATTCCGGGGCGGATTTATAATATTCGGAATATTCCACCGGACTTATTACTGCACAACGAGACGATCATTGCGAACATGATCTACGAGTACACGCGCCAGTACCGCAATCCACTGATGCTGGTCCGTGACCTAAAACGCGCGCAATCCGGAATTGCTGCTATAACCGGAGATGATTTCACGTTCCTGCCTCTGTATAAAGAGATCCTACGCTCCAGCCAGCAATGGCAACCCTTAAATACTCCGGAAGATCAACGACCACGCGGGGAACTCTTCACTATGGGGATAACGGACTTCTACCTTGGTTATAAAATGGCTACTAGGGACACGTTGGAAAATGCGTTTGGCTTTACCTGGTCAAATGACATGCCCAACGTTGACGACTATTTCAACACCCAACGGGCTACCCTTCATGGTTTGAGGCATAACAATACGACCTGGGCACAAATTCAGCTGAGCACCTTTGCCGAAAGGCTCAGTATTCATCAACCTCGCCCCCCCGCGGCCGCTAGCCGTACGGGCGGCAATAAATGATCTTAGCATGAATTACTTTAAAAAAACTGCGCTTCTTCTTCTCTTCAGTATTTTCTGGGCGCTCAACGCAGGTGCACAAGATTGTTCTCCACTGAGTCCTACCTCCTCCGGCTCCGGCATCCTAGCCGGTTTGCTGGGGGATGACGCCCAGAGCATCGAAGGCGCTTGCCAACTTGCTACGGGGGACGACTACTACTCCGCCCGAGTTGAATACAAAGGCTACGACGAAAAGGAGCACAAACTTATCGGTCAGCTGCTGGATGCGAACCGTCATAAAATACCAGGCTGTGACCCTGTAGCTATCTCCCTGAAGGGTAAGCCCACATCGACAGATATCAACTTTCGCTTTGAAACAGGAACGAGGAAATTCAACGTTTCCAGCATTGATGTACGCTATCTCAAGGTCACCATTGTGGAAGGAGATGACCCCCTCTCCGATCTAAATATTGGTGGTATAACCCTCACTGGAACATCTGCGGAGTATCGCCTGGAGCACAAATTCCGAACGGGAGTGGCCGAGGAGGCCGCGGCTCCATCCAACGTATCCGTTACGGTAAACTTCTCGCCCGTAGGGCGCGCGCGCACCATCAAACAATAACACCATGAAGTACTTATTAATTTTTGCAATTTTCCTGTTCTGGGGCGCACCCACAACAAGCATTTTGGCCCAGCCAAATACAACTATCCGCCGCAGTCAAATTGACCTCAAGCGGATCCCTCCCAAAAACGTTCTCATTGTTAAACCTAAGGCTAAGGTCGACTATAGGACCTTTCCGGTCTTCAAGCCTGAGGATATCAGGAAGACACCCGGACGGAAGAGGCCCAACGGGAATACTTCAGGAACGGGCACAGTTACAACACCCGCTGCTACAACTGAAGCGGAAGATGAGGATGCCTACCTGGAATACTTACCCGAGGGACCGATCAGTATCAATAAAGTTCATCTTGATGATTTCATTAAATCGGAAGTTCCCGGTGTTCAGTTAGAAGCCCTCGGTCTTGATACCCGTATCCTGCGTGATGGAAATCCCAAATCCGGATACTTTTATTATCACCCTTTGGAATACGAACTGGGGTGGTCTCCCTCAACTGGGAAACCCGACATCGAGATCACGTACCAGGGTGTTTCGGGGAGCGCTGATGGTCTGGCTACCGTGACCGCCACCCTTTACCCAAAGCACCTACCCGGAGACGTTGAGATGGCCCGTGATATGCTGGTACGGAAATTGAAAGGCAATAAGTACAATCTTCCGGAAGTAAATGAATTTGTTGAAGTTCCTCAGACCGAACCGGCCGTCCTTGAAATTGAAAGTTTGCAACAATTCGGAGTTAGTGGTGAGAATATTACCTACAGCGTGCCTTCACGTTTATACGATCCGATCAAAATAACTTTCACCACCAGCCAGGTTGACATCCTACTGGCGATGTTCTTTAACAACGTAGGAATTTACGGAGCCCTTAAGGTTTCAACTACCGGTTTTGAAAATGGAGGAATTTCAATACCAATCAAACTAAAAATTGATGCTCCGGAAACCTATGGCGCCTTCGAGCTTGCTGGTACTAATTGGCGCAATGAATGGCGTAATTCTACGGACTATCCAGTAAGCATCGGTCACTTCCATGCCCTTAGGAAGGAGCGTAACGGAGATTACCGAATCTACTCCTGGAAGGCAACCGAGACGACCGTTCCACCCGGAGCGAAAATTAATTTTGGCAGCAGCAGCATTCCGACCTGGATCGATAAGGATCGCCGCGTAAAGCGCATCTGGATAGATTACTCCATTAGCGACTGTGGCGAATGTGACGATAAGGTAAAAGCTAAAATTCTTGAGAGTATCCGTCAGGATGACGTTGCAAAACCCGAAAAGTTAGAATTTACCATACTGAACGCAATGGCTTTCACCGAAGCCAGTCTCATTCGCATCAAATTACGCTCTACGCAGGCAGCGGCTTCCGGGAACGAGAAAATTGAGATGGAATCCATAAAGGTAGCGGAAGACGGATCTTTTCTGGATGGCGGAACACTTTATGTCCGCGACGGTAAAGTCGACTTCGAGTACAAGATGGTCGTCTATCTAGAAGATGGAACTACTTATGAATCCGACTGGATTCCTAGCAACAGTAAGGAGGTAGTGATTGGATCACGACAAATCCGAGATAATATTCCGGCGTTCAACGAATGAGTCTTGCACTAAGAATGATCACCCATAAAACCGTCATGTTTTGATGAAATTACTGTTGTTCCTGTCACTGCTTATTTTCTCTTATTCTTTGCCTGCTCAGGCATTAATATCTTCTGCTCAGACTATTGAGGGGATTCGAGTATGGCAAGATATGGTCCATCCAAATCAGTACTATTATTTGCCTGCTGGCCTGGAGCTGATGAAGGATAAAGATGGCCGTCCGGGCTTTCAGATGTTACAGATGAGGTATACGGGGACGGCATTGATCGGGGACCAGGGGGACCGCGGGTTTTTCAACATTGTTCAGATCGGGGTGGAGCGTTTGCCACTCGATAATTCTAAGCTGGCGGCCCTGCGGGCGGAGCTGGGAAGAGGGGTTTCGCTTGATCCACTCCCAATCTCCAACCTGGAAGCCTACCTCGTGATGCCCCTAGCTGATGGTGAGGGCCGCCATCAGCGGATTGGCCGCTCCTCGGGCATGGAAGGGAATGCACGGGAGAGAAAAAATACCTGGACGAACCGGCGTTTTACTGTCCGAATGGGCCCCCAGGAAGCAGCGTTGCTGTGGGATGGAATAGAGAAAGGCCAGCTGAGTTTCAGTATTGGATATGCCTACTATGCAGAGGTGGTTGATGACGTAGCTGGTTCCTATCAGGTTAGCGGAGACTCCGCCTCAGTAACGGCCATTGATGAGCTGTTGGCGGAGTCTGTTGCGATGGACTCCACCGCCAGTTCTCATGTGGTGCTGGCCGGAACGATACCCATTGATCTAGACCCTGACGCCTGGCCTGACATGTGCCGCCGCATCGACTTGAACGAGGGTGCGCCGCCAGCTTGGGCGTTTCTGGAAGTCCGTTGCTACGACTTTGCCAATGACCTACGGCCAGATCTGGCGATGAAGTCGGTGGAAATTGAAGCTACGGGTGTGAAGGGGAATAAAGTCCGCATTAAGCCCATTCGTTTCATGACCGCTCGCCCGGCGGAGTACACCCGCCAAGTGCGCTTCCCGTATGCTATTGACCTTGCCTATCCTTACCGCTACCGGGTAACCGAGTATGATGAGGAAGGACAGGACCAGTCAGGAAGCTGGGAAACAGCTTCGGATTGGGCCAGTCTGCTGGACCTGACAACGCGACCTGAAGAACTTCCTTATTCCGAACATACCATCGAAGTAGAGGTAGATACAGCCGCTTACCGTGCTGCCGGGGTAGATGATTTAGAAGTAAACCTGCTTTTTGAGCGAGACGGACGGCTTCAGCGGGAAAAAATAAGCTGGGCGCTAACTAAAGTTAGTAGCGTACCACTGCAAATGCGTCGGTTCTTTGTGGACAGAGAAACCAACGTACAGTACATCCTTAGCACCAGAGGTGAAAACGGAGCCTTCAGCTCCGGACCACTGCCCGTTGGGACCGACAACTACCTGTACCTGCGGCCGCGCCAAAAAAGCGTACCGCAAAACTGACGGTCAACAGCTCAAACCCATTTATTTACACCGCTTGAAACCAACCTAAAGACCATCCCATGTTCACGCAAATTACCCGTATTCTCGGCTTCGCTGGCCTCCTGTTGCTTTGCACTGGTTGTGATCTGGAAGTCATCCCTGACAATTTCACTGGTGGAGGAGGTGGCCCGAATGAAGGGGCTCCCGTCGCTTGTTTTACGGTAAGCAGCACCAGCTGTACTCTGGGTGATTGCAACCTGGCCTTTGACGCACAGTGCTCAGAAAACGAAACGACATACCGTTGGGATTTTGACAACGACGGCAACTTCGATGTGGAAGGTACGGGGGAGATTACACCCAGCTTTAACTTCACTACCGCAGGAACCTTCATGGTTAAGCTCGAGGTACAGGATGATAGAAGCCGGACGGATGATACGATAATGGTGGTTGAGGTGAATGACCTGGATATATTAACTTTTTCTGAGGCTGATCCAACACTTGGCGCTGCGCGAGGAATGCAGGTTTTAGAAGACGGTAGCGCGGTCATCGCGGGGGGGACTGGCAACGACATCTATTTGCGAAAAGTTGGTTCTGACGGAGGAACGATTTTTACCGAAACTTACACGGCACCAGGTCGTGTAACGGTCCGTGATTTGATCGTTCTGAACGATGAAACATATGGTGTCGCTGGTCATTATACTGACCCTTCAACAAACGATCCCGAGACCTTTTTTCTTAGAACTTCCGAACTTGGTGTTGCTATCGGTGAACTTCGATCCGTATCACAGACCAGTGGGCATACCATGGCCGGGGTTATTCAACTGGATGATGATAATAGTCTTGTTTTTGCTACTAACTTGACTTCAGGGTCGAGTGGTTCCACACACCTTACAAGAATGTCTAGTAATTTGTTAACCTTTTTCTGGACTGAGTCAATGACTGCTTCAGGAATCAGTAATGTTGTATCCAATGACATTGAGAAAACCAGCGATGGCTTTGTGATCGTAGGCAAAGAGTCGGATTTTGTAGGGCGAGAAGAAGGCTTTTTTGCCCGTTTTGATATGGAGGGTAATAGGTTTACCGGGCATCCTAAATACTTTACTGGCAATGACAATTCACTGACCTCTACTACCAGGGTAGGTACAGACAACTATCTGAGCGTATGGCAACGCGATCAGTTTCCGCGCGGGGTTCGTTTGATGCTGACGGATGGGGATGGGGTTCAGGTTCCTGGTTTTTCTTCTGACCTGGAGTCAGTTAATCAGCAAACTGGTTTCGGTGTCCGAACCACTCCCGACGGTGGAGCGATAATCTCCGGTCAGGATACTACAAAAGTGATGCTCATAAAGCTTAACAGCGAATTCAACAAGGAGTGGAGCGAATCGGTACAGTTTACAGGTTTGTCTGGCTTTCTGCACGCGGCAGCTACGGGGGATGGCGGGTACTTCGCCTGCGGTTTTCGGGCAAGTAGCCTGTTTTACGCTAAGACGGATGAGGAAGGGAAATTTGAGTAGGTCCGTAACAGGAACACTAAAATATATAATAAAAGGTCATGAAATACTTGAACATCATCATTGTTTGCCTTCTCCTTCTTGTGGTGTTTCCACTGAGTGGGCAATTTACTAATTATACGTTTTCAGGCTGTAACTCCTGCCCGACAGCGACAGAAGTGACGATACACTTGCCCGCCGGGGCACCACTTCCTGCAAGAGAGATACGAGCCGCCACAGCGGCTGCTACAACCTGGACATTCAAAGACCTGGGAACAAACGGAAACTGTAACGCGATCACCTTTGATAGTTGGCCCGGTGGTGGTGCCGGTGTGGTTGATATTGCCACGCTTAATCTGAGATTTGATATTTCAGATGGTAACCCTTCGCGAATCATCGTAAGTAGCATAGGGGGCAACCCATTAACTGAAGGAGAACATAAAATCGTGTTAGGTGCCGATCAGGGAATTGGAGGGAGATGCGACGTGGTTTTTACCTTCATTGTCCGTAAACCCCGCGATATCCTTTTCGTTCTCGACCGCTCTGGAAGTATGAATCGGGAAGCGGCTCCCGGCATTGATGCCCGCTGGCCTCTTCTGTCCAGTGCGCTGGATAATTTTGTCGGCAAGATGAATGGTTATAGTATTCTGACGGCAGACCGGATGAACGTGCTTTACTTCAACGGTACGACTCCGCAGATCGCCAGTCTTGATGATGTAGGCTTTGAGTCGATAGCTGACTTTCGCGGCGCATCAGGAACATCGCCCACGCCCTTTTTTACGGAGTTAAATAGTATTACTCCTGCCGGAAGTACCAGCATTGGTAATGCTCTGCATACTGGTTTCGATACTCGCCTTAATACTTCTGGCGGAACTGCCCGTGAAAAATTCGTAGTGCTGTTTACCGATGGCGAGCAAAATACGGGTAACTGGGTAAGGGAAGCTGGCAGCGGAAGGGGACGCGTCATCGAACAGAGTAGTTCAAATGCCAGTGAGGTGCTAAACATGGATACTGTTTCTGGTGATAGCATTACGATTTTATCCACCAGCGCGGTAGTTACGATGTCCGGAATTTCCTTGCTGAATGACATTGCTAAAGAAGTAGATAATTCCCTTTTTGTTACCCCGGCCGATGCGGGGGATTTTGCCTCCCATATTTCCAGTGATCTGTTTAACCGGATCAATGATGGCTTCAGCCCTCGCTTCGTCGCTCGGCAAACGTTCACTTCGGGCTCGGCTCCCCAGCGCCTTGAAGTGCCCGTCAACATTGGAGTGAACCGCCTTATCATTGAGGCTGCCTTCAGCCGAGCCATTTTACGTGGTCGGCGGCCGCTCTTAAAAATCTACAAAGACGGCGAAGAGGTTACCAGTATAGGTGATCAGCGCAACAATCCGCACTTCCTTACCAATACGTTCACCTTTCACGAGCTGCCGGAACTGACCAGCGATGGTAACTGGACGGCCGAGGTCATCTCAGGTGATATGCCCGCTGGCACCCAGTTCACCCTTATGATTACTGCGGATGATCATGACATCCGCTTTGAGGCGGGGACGGTCAACGACAACCTGATTGTTGGTAATGCCATTAGCCCTACGCTTTCGCTATTTGAAGCTGGTCAGCCAGTAACAGGCGCCACCGTAACAGCCACGATTTCCCGCCCGGGCGATGATATTGGAGACTTATTGGCCCGAACACCGGTCAATAACTTACCCCCGCTCGGAGATCAGTATGCTTCCTGTGCCGAACAGAAATATGACTTACTCCGCCGGAACGAATCTACCGCCCTTAATGCTCTGCTTCGCCGGAATGTTAATACGGTCGAGCTCAATTCAACGGGCAATGGCCGCTATGCTGGCGTTTACAACAACGTAGACGTAACCGGTGTGTACAAGATCCGCTACGACATCAGCTACACTTCGCCTCGCCTGGGGAAAGTACAACGTATGGTGGAACAAACCCGCGTTGTCAACTTCCCTTCCCCAGATCTGAACCTGACGGTCAAGGAGATAAAAGGGCAGGAGGTACAGGCTGGTTACAGCATCATAACGGCTCAACCTGCTTACCGTGTCAACGGAAAAACCCGCCTGATTGGGCCGGGCTACGCCACTGCTTTTGGGGTGTCCAATTCCGCCGTCCGCCTTTCTGCTGCGGACAACTGTAATGGCAGCTATCGGCTAAGCGTTAGTGGCCCTCCGGGCGAAAAGTTTACCCTTTACCTGCTCGAAAACGAAGTCTTTAAGGGAACCATAAAGGAGTTTAACTCCGGAGGGCAATCCAGACCGAAAGGCTACCTCAGCCTGTCTGGCGGTCGGACCCTACCGCAGGGTGATTTCGACCGTCGCTTTGATGAAGGCATTTACGGACAAATTGGCCTTGGCCGCCGCTTTGGCAGCTTGCTTGGGGCAGAACTGGTTGGGGGGTACTATTCCTTCGAACCCGACTTCCGAATCCTTGGCGGTACGGCTTACCTCAATGCTTACCTCGGTGGGGGCGGAGCGACCAGTGTGATGGTCGGTGCTGGCCCGGGGTATTACTTCCCTGAAGTTGGTGATGCTCGCCTGGGCGGTAGCGTTCGGGTGGCGTTGGAACGCCAGTTCGGCGGTCTTTCGTTGGGCGTCGAGGGTGGTTATTTCCGGCTGACCGATCCGGAAATCGACTTCGCTACGGTTGGCCTCCGGGCTACAATCGGTCTTTAAATGCAATCTCTGTTTGTCACCTTAACCAAACGACTGTACATTTTGCTTCGCGGCTTCTTTGAGGTTTGATTTTCTGCCTCTCCCCCCGCCCTCTCCCACACGTCTCGCCTGAGGCTCGACGGAGAGGGAGCCCAAAATGCCCAATAGTGTGCACATCAATCTAATATTATTATGCGATTCTTATTAATCATACTGGTCTTTGTTGCACTGTTGCTCAGTGCGTGCACACCGGTGCCTACCTCAACGTTTCAGGGGGCGGGGCCGCAGGTGAAGAGTGGGGTAGGAGGCAAGGTAATGGGCGGGAGTTCAGCCATAATGATCATCCCGAAAAAAGGCACGGATGCTTCACCCATCCGCTCGAAAAAACCTACGCTGGACTGGCTCTCTCCGGACGGGAGTGAATCCCGTATTGGCCTGGTCGCAGAAAAGATAACTGTCCGTGTTCGGGTGAAGGCGGCACAAGAAATTCAGCTCAGTCAGCTGGAAATTTTGGTTGATGGTGTACCGCCCGGTAATAAAGCTGACGAGATTAGCCTTTTGCGCCGGGCGGAATTTAAGGACCAGATCATGACCTTTCAGGTGCCCATGGCCTACGGCCGTCATCAGGTACAGGTAGTACTCAGCATGGCTGGAGATGAGCGCTACCTGGCCGAGAGAACTTTTATTCGAGATGCCACCGGTGTAAAAATGCTGGGCAGCACACCGGTCAGTAGCACTACCCGGGTGACGTGGACTAAGCCGGATGTATTCGTACTCCGCGACAATGAGATTTATGCTACGAAAAAGCGAGAGCTTGAGGTGCGTTTCAATATTACAACCCCAAATCCGCTACAGCGCAGTCAGCTAAGAATTTTGCAAAACCAAGTATACAGTGTCCCATCCCCGCGTGCTGAATTCCGAGGAGAGAACGGAACTTACTACTTCAGAGACTGGATCACGCTGGACGAAAACGTAACGGTCAACGAAATTGGCTTACGGGTTGATGAGGCTTCGGGCCAGGCCCTTTCACAACGCCTAAAGGTGAACTTTGCGCCGCAACGACCTAACCTTTATGTTCTGGCCGTTGGGCCAAAACTCAACCTTGACTTCTCGGACCGGGATGCGGCCGACTTCGGTAAGGCCTTTGGCTCCCAAGGAGCGCGGGCGCACCGATTGTTTAATCAGATCACGGTGGATACGCTATTGGGAGAGCAGGCTACTACTCAACAGATTCGCCTGGCGATTGCTTCCATCCGCAATAAGCTGCGGACGGGAGTGATTTTAGAAGACGACATCCTGGTCCTGTTCTTTAGCACCCACGGATTTCTGGTTGACGGAGACTTGTACCTGCAAGCCAATGATTACCAGTCTTACGCAGCGGCGGAGACCTCAATCCCCTATAAAGCGGGGATTTTGGATAAGATTGATGCTTTGCCTTGTCGTAAACTGGTATTCATCGACGCCTGCCACTCCGCCGGAGCAAAAGCCAGTACTGCTGATATGAACGATGCGCTGGCCGATCTCCGGTCTGCTCCCCGTGGCCTGGCGGTCTTCGCTTCCAGCTCCGCCGACGAGCAGTCTTACGAAGACGCGCGCTGGAGCAACGGCGCCTTTACTGAGGTCATCCTACAAGGATTACTTGAAGGACAGGCCGATAGCGGCTCCTTCGGGAACAATAACGGTATAGTGACGCTAACGGAACTAGAGCGCTATGTGAAAAAGACAGTTCCTCCGTTGGTGAAAACAGTTAAGCAGAAAGGGCAACACCCTAAACTTACCCGAAATGAGTTGGGGGACATCCCGCTGTTTATTCACCGATGAATACTGTGCCACTGTATGCATTGCCAGCAAAGGAGATGCTTCAGGGATTTAGACTAAGCATTATGCGAGCATATTCTTAAAAACCTCCCTTGCACCCGCGCGCCGCCGCCCTGAAAACCCAGTCCTAATTCTACTAAAATCAACCAACATGAAACGCTTAATACTCCCATTTTTACTCCTCTTTTTTGGTGCCCTTCAAGCACAAAACAGCCCAATTTCGAACGTAAATATCCGCGTGAGTGAAGAGCGGGATATGGTGACGATCAGCTACGATCTGGCACGTAATTCACGGCTGCCGTTTTATGATATTAAAGTGCAGTTAAGTCTGGGAGGTAAGATAATTGCAAACCCCGCTGGCCTCTCAGGAGATCTTGGCGGACAGGTGACTGCCGGCCTCGGGAAAAAGATCATCTGGGATACCCGTCAGGATATTACGTCGCTAGAGGGTGAACTGAAAGTTGATGTTCTGACGAACTCCGGCGCAACCGTCGACGGGAAAATGCCCTGCGCACCCATCAAAACCGTACCCGTACTGGCGGGCCTCGGGGGAGTTGGCGTTGCTGGCCTTGGCCTGATGGTCAGCGGTCTTGGCCAGAAGGGAGAAAGCAATGATCTCTACGATATTTACCGCGACAAAACGAATCCGGACGATGCCGCCTACGCTACGCTCTCCCGCGATGAGCACTACCAGGATGCCAACAGTAAGCACAAAAGTGGTACCTGGCTTACCATCGGCGGTGGTGCGATCATCGCAGCGGGGGGCGCGGTGCTCATCAGCCGGTTGTTGAAAATCAATGCCTACAATAAACGGTGCCAGGAGGGGACGGGAAGCGTTATGGCACAGCCACGCTTACGCTTAGAAACCGCTACGTCCGGAGGGCCTGGCGTGGCGGTGGTTTACCATTTCTGATGCGTTGGCCAAGCAGTGATGTCTTAGCCGATAAACGAGCGCTGTTTTGCGCTGATTTGTTAATTACTGGAAGATAATAAAAGTCTAAAAATGAAATACTTAATAACCCTCGTCGCAATAATAAGTCTAAGTGGATCTGCCACCGCCCAGTGTCCTGGAAATTCTCCTTACTGGGGGCTGAATTGCTTCCTGAACTCGGATTTCATCCTGAAGTTTGAAGAAGCGAGAAGCCGTGCGGAACAATCTGTTCATGATTTTAAGACCATGTCGGAACAAGAAGAATTCAGTGAAGACGATATTCAGCGGGTGATGGACGCCTATAACGCCTCTGCGAACCGCTTCAACGACGTACTCTACAAAATCAAGGACGACTTGCTGGACAAACGAAAGCGCAAGTACCTGATCCGCTATCCGGATGACTACGCTCTGCAAATAGAAGCTGAACTAAACAAGGCAAGCAACTTCTACGACGAGAACTACGCCCGTACCGTTACGGAAATTACCGGAGGTCGGGTACAAACCGTAGCGTTTCTGACCCTATTACCGGAAATCATTAAATACTTCAAAGTCGGAATAGCGCTCTTCAAGAAGGTGAAGAAGGAAATCAGGAAGTACAATGAAGAATTGATTGATTTGCACTTGATCCAGGCTTACCGTTTTCACTCCTGGGATGAAATTGCTTAGCCTTATGAAACACTTGCTAACAAGTCTGCTTCTACTCACGTCCTTTTTGGTAATTGTGGCGGAACTTCCGGGCCAGGGCCTACTACTTGAAGATGAAACTTATAACCAACTGACCCGCCTGCCTGGCTACGGCAGTAAATCGGGAGACGAACTATTACAGAATACGCCGAAAGTTGACCTGCGGCCATTTTGCCCAAGGCCGCAGCATCAGGGGGCTATTGGTTCCTGTACCGGTTGGTCTACGGGCTACGGAGCGATGACGATCATGCAAGCGATGCAGCGGGGATGGGGAGGGCAGACAGATACGATCACTAAGTATGCAATGTCAGCGCTGTACCTGTACAATCAGGTGAAGATTGGTAGCTGTGCGGGTGGGGCCTATATTTCGAAGGCCGTCGCGATGGCCAAGGCGGAGGGCAGTGTACTTTCGTCGGGCTTCGACCAATTCAAGAACGATTGCACAGCTTTGCCGACAGAGCGCGACAGCCTGGCGGCACTTCCAAACCGGATTAAGGACTTCATGACCCTCTTTGGTACTAAAGAAGCCGGAGCCGTTAAACTGGAGAAGGTGCGTCTCAGCTTGGCGCAGAAAAAACCGGTCGTAATTGGGATGTTATTGCGCAAAAATTTTCAGTACTGTAAAGCTGATCCCGGATACTGGACGCCAGACCTGGGTGATACGACCTTTATGGGCGCGCACGCTATGGTGGTAGTCGGCTATGATGACGGGAAGCAAGCTTTTGAGATCCTCAATAGTTGGGGAGACCAATGGGGTAACGGAGGCTTTATCTGGGTCAAATACGCTGACTTTGCGAAATACTGCACCTACGCTATTCAACTTATTCCCGGGGCTCCCCTAGGGGAGAATGAGGCGCTGATTGGGGGAAGCCTGATGGCGGAAACGCCATTGTATAAACCTGATAATACGCTGGGCTTTAAGGCGGAGAATTTTGTCCGGTCTGGAGAATACTATACTCCAGCGAGTGGTGCGAAAGCGGCCGGAGCGCTGGCCCGTTGGCAGCTTCCACGGATTACACCGGATAGTTATTTCTATGCCTTCTCCGTTGGTGCGGACCGTAAAATCAACGTCCACTGGCCCCGTGACGGGGAACTAGACGATAAGTTCGCGGGGACGAACGAGAGTGCCATCATCACCCTTGGCCAACCGGGGCTGTACCTGCCGGATGAGTACGGAGCTTTGCGGTTTAGTACACGGGGAACAGAATACGTTTGCTTTCTGGTTAGCCAGTCGCCACTTACTGATTTCAATAATGTGTTACAACGGCTACGGAAGGTGCTGGCGGGAGATTTTAACCAAAGCTTGCGCACCGCACTTGGTGGGCGAATGGCTGGTACCGAAAAGGTGAATTTTGCTGCGAATGAAGTAGCGTTCTCTGGCCGAGTAGGGGAGAGTGATGTTATTGCGGTGGTTGTAAAGTTGGAGGTGGAATAAACCAAATCAATACTTAAGGCTGGCAGGAATCAGGCGCGAACGCAGGGTGCAGGGTAAGTTTCTGAAATGAGGACCTTCGAACAATAGGTACTATTTTACGTCCGATCAGCAAATACACCCACAAGATGAAATTCTTAAAATGGCTCTTTTTGAGCATTATCGCCTTACTCGTTATTGCCGTAATTGGTATCGCGATCTTCCTTTGGCGCTTCAACAGTGCGGCCTCGGATCAACTTGGAACCCTTGGCGAAGAGGCACCTATTTTAACTACCGGAGGTGTCACCTACCGCGATCTGAACAAAAACGGTTCCCTTGACCCCTACGAGAACCCCAACGCTCCGCTGGAAACCAGGGTGCAAGACTTGGTGGGGCAGATGACCCTGGAAGAAAAGGCAGGTACCATGTTCATCACCATGAGTGGCATCACGAGCGATGGCGCTCCACAGGATGCTCCTGAATTCAACGGTGATCCTTTCGGGATCATCCTTCCGATAATGATGGGCACCAACGCTGAAATGTTGGTCGAAAAGAAGATGAACAGCTTCAATATTGTTAATCCGTGGCCAGCAGAAATACTGGCACGCCACAATAACCTTTTGCAGAAGCGGGCAGAGCGTACGCGTTTGGGGATTCCTGTTACAATAGCTTCCGACCCACGCCACGTTGGAGATTTTAACCCCGGCGCTTCGATTGGATCTAAGGCATTTTCCGTCTGGCCCGGTCCGCTGGGGCTTGCGGCAATCGGAGATACAGCCCTTACGCAAAAGTTTGGCGACATCGCTCGCCGGGAATACCTCGCTACGGGTATCCGGCTTGCACTACATCCTATGGCCGACCTGGCTACTGAACCCCGGTGGGGCAGAGGGAACGGAACTTTTGGCGAAGATGCGGAGCTCTCCGCTCGGATGACCAAAGCTTATGTCCTCGGCTTTCAGGGAGATAGCCTGGACCAGAACTCCGTAGCCTGTATGACCAAGCACTTCAGTGGCGGCGGCCCGCAGAAAGACGGGGAAGACGCGCATTTCGGTTACGGTGCCGAGCAGGTTTACCCCGGTAATAACTTTGACTATCACGTCATCCCTTTTCGTGACGGAGCACTGCCCGCAGGGACCGCCCAGATCATGCCTTATTATGGTATCCCGGTTGGGCAGACGGACGAGGAAGTCGCCTTTGCCTTTAATAAGGCTGTCATAACCCGGATGCTGCGGGATAGCCTCGGCTTCGACGGCGTAATCTGTACAGATTGGAACCTTGTCACCGACGGAGGGTTCGGCAAAGCACGGGCCTGGGGAGTGGAAGACTTGTCGCCTCAAGACCGGGTGAAGAAGGTACTAGACGCGGGTTGTGATCAGTTTGGAGGTGAAGCTTGTCCCGTTCATATTATTAACCTCGTGAACGAAGGCGAAATCCCGGAAAGTCGCCTCGATGAATCCGTAGCTCGAATTCTACGGGATAAGTTTAGACTGGGGCTCTTTGACGATCCTTACATTGAAGAAGACAGGGCTGATGCCGGTACCGCTACTGACGAGTTTGTAAAAGCAGGCTTAGATGCTCAGCGCCGCTCTATGGTGATGCTGAAAAACGAGTCGCTGCTTCCCCTTAAGCAAGGAATTAAAGTATTTGTCGTTGGCGCCCAGGATGATAAGGCCTATCGGAATTTCGCTACGGTTGTTGATGCTGTCGAAGAAGCGGATGTGGTTATTTATCGCATCGCATCACCCTTTGATCCGCGGAACGATGAATTCTTAGAGTCTTTTTTTCAGCAAGGCCGGCTCTGGTACAATGAAGAAGAATTAGCGGAAATACTACCCGTACTGAAAGCAAAGCCAAGTGTTGTAATTGCTGGCCTTACCCGGCCGGCCATTCTTACCGAAATTGATGCGGAAGCCCAGGCTTTAATCGCAGAATTTGGTGTTTCTGATGAAGCCGTTGCGGACGTTGTATTCGGAAAGGCTAAAGCCGAAGGCCAACTGCCCGTTGAGTTGCCGCGCAGTAAAGAGGCGGTGGAAAAACAGTTGGAAGACCTTCCCTATGATTCGGAAAACCCACTGTATCCTTTTGGAGCAGGGATGAAATAAGGGCGTCTCTTAGGATAACTCTCTACTTAAAATTTAACAGTTATCACTACATTGGGGGTATTGAACCCGTTTAAACTTTTCCAATCGACCTACGAACGTCCATTTTTCGCGAATACTTCCCGGCTAAAATCGATCCGTAGCTATGGCTATGCATCAATTTTATCCGCTCGTCTTCGCAAAAAATGAACAGTTCTCGATCAGATTAGAAAAGTTTAAACGGGTTCATTATCAGTTTACATACCACCCATACCATGCGGAACAGACCTCCTTTCTTTTTGACCGGGCTTCTTGGCCTATTCCTTGCCTTTTCCTATGGCCTCACGGCCCAGGCTTCCCAACCGGAGAAACCACCCGTTGCCCCGGAATTTTATGAAGGAATGGAGTGGCGTAATATCGGGCCCTACCGTGGTGGGCGTTCACTGGGAGCCGCTGGGAGCCCGGGGCGGCCGAACGAATACTACTTCGGCGCCACAGGCGGAGGATTGTGGAAAACCGTTGATGGGGGTAACGACTGGTTCCCGGTTACGGATGGACAAGTAACCAGCTCTTCCGTTGGGGCGGTTGCCGTAGCCGAAACCAATCCGGACGTAGTATATATAGGTATGGGGGAAGTACAGTTGCGGGGCAGCATTACCCAGGGTGACGGTGTTTATAAAACCACAGACGGGGGCAAAAACTGGCGCCACTTGGGGCTAGAGGAAACCCAGGCGGTCTCACGTATCCGGGTGCACCCGACGAACCCAGACATCGTATACGTGGCCGCTTTGGGCCACCCATACGGAGAGAATGAAGAAAGAGGGGTTTTCCGGTCTAAAGACGGCGGTAACACCTGGGAAAAAGTCTTGTACGTTAGCAACCGTGCAGGCGCGGTAGACCTGATCATTGACCGGACCAACCCGGACGTGCTCTATGCCTCCACCTGGCAGGTGTACCGTAAAGCCTGGAAAATGTGGGGCGGTGGGCCAGACTGTAAGCTTTGGAAATCACTCGATGGTGGAGACAACTGGATCGAACTGAGTAATAAACCCGGAATGCCGAAAGGGCCATTGGGGAAAATCGGGGTAACCGTTTCGCCTGCTAACCCAGACCGCGTTTGGGCAATAGTGGAGGCGAACGAAGGCGGTGTCTTCCGCTCCGATGACGGAGGCTGGACCTGGAAGCGCACCAACGATGAAAGAAAACTGCGGCAACGCGCCTTTTACTACTCGCGTATTTATGCCGACCCCTGGGATGAGGATGTTGTTTATGGGCTCAATACCGGATTGTACCGCTCCACGGACGGCGGCGTAACGTTCGACGAGCGCATCAATGTGCCACACGGAGACAACCATGACCTGTGGATTGACCCAAACAATCCTGAACGGATGGTCAACGCCAACGACGGTGGTGGAAACGTGACGCTGAATGGCGGTAAATCATGGACGAAGCAAGACTACATTACTACCCAGCTTTATCACGTCATGACGACCAGCGACGTACCATACCACGTAGCCGGTGCGCAGCAGGACAACAGCACCATCGCTATGCCCAGCGATGGCTGGAGCCACCGACAGGCGCGGGGCCCAAACCGCGGCTGGTACTACCCGGTTGGGGGAGGGGAGAGTGGCTGGATCACCCAGCACCCAACTAAACCAGATATATTCTACGCCGGTAGCCAAGGCGCGCTCCTGACCCGCTATGATCGTGATAACGGCCAGATCCGCGACATCCAGGTGTACCCGCGCTTCTTTTCCGGTGACCCCGCCAGCTCTCTTCCCGAACGTTGGCAGTGGACCTTTCCAATCATGTTCTCCCCACTAGATCCCGGCATCATGTATACCTGCTCGCAGCACGTGTGGAAGACAACGAACGACGGACAAAGCTGGGAGAAGATCAGCCCAGACCTTACCTACGCCGACCCCGAAACCCTTGGTAAGACGGGCGGGATCATTACAATGGACATGAACGGCCCCGAAATATACGCGACCGTTTTTGCGCTGGCTCCTTCGAACCATGACGTCAATACGATCTGGGCGGGTTCAGACGATGGAAAGGTGCACATTACTCGTAATGGCGGTAAGGACTGGACGGACATCACGCCCACAGACCTGCCGAAATTTTCCCGCATCAGCATCATTGAAGAGTCAACCCATAAGCCGGGGACCCTCTACCTGGCGGCTAACCGCTACCAGGTAGACGACCGCGCGCCTTACGTATTCAAAACTACGGACTACGGAAAGACCTGGACTAAGATTATAAGCGGTATTGCTGCGGGACATTTTGCCCGGGCGGTTCGGGAAGACCCGGTAAAACCGGACCTACTTTATCTGGCTACCGAGCACGGTGTTTATGTATCCTTTAATGGTGGAGACCGCTGGCAGTCGCTCCAGCTTAACCTTCCGGACACGCCGGTTAGGGATATGGTCGTGAAAGACCAGGATCTTGTCCTCGGTACTCACGGCCGGGGATTCTGGATACTGGACGATATCGGCCCGCTGCGAGAGGTGACGCCTGAGATGCTGGCGGGCGATGAGGCTTTCCTTTTCCCACCAGCGAACCCGATCCGTGGTGTATACGATGGTGTTGTACAGTATTATTTGCCCAAAACGGTCGATTCGGTCACCATCGAAATCCTCGATGCGGCGGGTAAGGTGGTGGATACTTTTGTCGGTAAGGAGCCAACCTACAAGCCGGATCCCAACCTGCCTTGGTGGCTGCGCGGCGGATCTTCAGTGCCAACTACCGCCGCCGGAGTAAATGACTTCACCTGGGATCTCCGCTACCCCGGAGCAACTACCTTCGAAGGAATGATCATCTGGAGCGCTCGCCCCGCCAGAGGCCCCAAGGCTCCTCCGGGAGACTATCAGGTCCGCTTTACCGCCGGGTCTTACACCAAAACGCAGCCGTTCAGCATTGAGATGAACCCCAATTTGAAGGGGATTACGCAAAAAGATCTGGAGGAACAATTTGAACTGGCCATTCAAATCCGGGACCAGACCACCGCAGCGAACAAAGCTGTAATCCGTATCCGTGAAGTGCGGGCCGCGGTAAATGATCGGTTGAAAAAAGACGACGGTGCACTTGCCACTAGTGCAAAGGCTATGCTGGACAAGCTGAGTGTAATTGAGAAGGATCTTTACCAGGTTAAAAACCAAAGTGGTCAGGATCCGCTGAACTTCCCCATAAAGCTGAACAACCGCTTTGCTTACTTGCGCCGAAGCGTAGAGAACGGAGATGCACGCCCAACCGATGGTGCGCGTAAGGTTTTTGCGGAATTGTCGGCAGACCTCGCCGGCCACCTCAAACTCCTTGAAGAGATAATGGACACTGAACTGCTCAAACTGAACCAGTCACTTACGGAGAAGGGGATGAAGGCTGTAGGGGATAA